>JALWOY010000191.1 GCA_027083355.1 Phycisphaerales bacterium
ATGAAATCCCCCCCGACAGAAAAGACATCAGGAAAGACCAAACACGATGAACATCCGCAACACCCTCGCACGCGCCCTGCTCGCCACGACCCTGCTGCTCCCCTTCGCACCCGCCCCCGGCTGCGCAACACGCCCCAACACCGTCTCCATCATCGACGAGCAACGCGTCGACACACCTGACATCCCCATGGGCGACCCCGCAACCATCGACCGCATCATCGCCCTCGCCAAAAACGACTCCCATGTCATGGACCACCTGACGCACATCTGCACCACCTTCGGCCCCCGCCTCACCGGCTCGACCGCCTGCGAAAACGCCAACATCTGGGCACGCGACCAGTTCGAAAAATGGGGCCTCGCCAACGCCCGAATCGAACCCTGGGGCACCGTCGGCGTCCGCTTCGACCGCCTCGAATCCACCGGCGAAATCGTCTCCCCCAAACGCGGCTCCGACAACGACGACGATACCACCGACTGGCAGACCGACCGCACCCTCGAATTCACCACCCTCGCCTGGACCCGAGGCACCGACGGCCCCGTCACAGGGCCAGTCGTCAAAATGCCCACTTCCCTCAACGAAGTCGACCCCGAAAAAATCAAGGGCGCGTGGGTCCTCCTGCCCGCCGGTTACGGCCGTCGCGGCGTCCGCTCCATCGGCTTCGCCATGCGCGAACGCCTCGACCTCCGACACAGCATCCGCACCGGCGCCTACGACCCCTTCAACGAACCCGAACCCGAAACATGGACCGGCTCCGTCGCCTACGAGGGCGACACCTTCGACCTGACCTTCCTCCCCGAACGCGACGAATCGGGCGAGATCGTCGCCGGCCGGATCGAGATGCCCGACGTCGGCGCCGGCCCCGTCGCCGACGTCTCCCAGGAAGACAAAACCCTCCGCCTCGTCTGGCCCAACGACCTTGAAGATACCGAGATCGAACTCACCATCGACGGCGACACCATGACCGGCAAGGCCGACGGCGAGCACGACATCACCCTCAAACAGACCGTCGCCCCCGACGACCACGCCCTGACCCGCGATGACGACCGCGTCCTCGCCCTCGTCCTCGAAGCAAACCCCGCCGGTTTCCTCTCCGCCTCGCTCGACGAACGCGTCTGGACCACCCGCCCCAACAAGTGGAAAGACATCACCCTCGACGACATCCCCCAAGACATCGAAATCAACGTCCGCCGGTCCGACTACGACTACATCAACTCACACCTCGCCGACGGCCAAAACGTCTTCGCCCGATTCAACCTCCACCACGAACTCACCCCCGGCCCCATCACCGTCTACAACACCATCGCCGAGCTCCCGGGCACCACCCGCCCCGACGAGATCGTCATCGTCTCCGCCCACCTCGACTCATGGAACGGCCCCGGCAGCCAGGGCACCACCGACAACGGCACCGGTTCTTCCGTCGTCCTCGAAGCCGCACGCCTGCTCACCCAGGCCCACGCCCGCCCCGACCGCACCATCCGCTTCATCCTCTGGACAGGCGAGGAACAGGGCCTCTGGGGTTCCCGCAAATACGTCGAATCGCTCCCCGAAGAAGAACGCGCCAAAATCAGCGCCGTCTTCGTCGACGACGGCGGCACCAACTCCGAGGGCGGCCTCCCCGCCGCCGACTACATGGTCGACTACCTCGCCGCCGCCACCGCCCCCGTCAACGACGTCTTCTACAGCGAAACCGACGGCAGATTCCTCAACGTCAACATCCGGCCCACGGGCGACAAAATCAAAACCCACGGCGGGTCCGACCACGCCTCCTTCAACAAGGTCGGCGTCCCCGGATTCTTCTGGGACGAGATCGGACGGGCCGAGTACGGCAAGGGCTGGCACACACAAAACGACCGACTCGACCTCGCCATCCCCGAATACCTCGTCCAGTCCTCCGCCTGCATGGCCATCACCGCATACAACCTCGCCGACGCTCCGGGCCTCCTCCCCAGACACCCCGAAACCGACCCCGAAAACGCCGAATCACAAACCGTCGCCCGATCCGCCCCAGACAACCGATAGACTCTCCTGATGGCGACCGACCGCATCATCTCGCCCGAGGCCCCACACCCGGACTCCCCCCAGGCCGCCGCCGAAGCCGAGACGAACTGGGCACTCCGCCCCACCTGCATCGACGAATACGTCGGCCAGCCCGACCTCATCGAACGACTCGCCATCGCCATCGCCGCCGCAAGAGAACGCGGCGACCCACTCGAACACCTCCTCCTCCACGGCCCCCCCGGCCTCGGCAAAACAACACTCGCACACGTCGTCGCCCACGAGCTCGGCACAAAGGTCTACACCACCTCAGGCCCCGCACTCGCACGAGGCACAGACCTCGTCGGCGCCCTCACACGCCTCGACCACGGCGACATCCTCTTCATCGACGAGATCCACCGCCTCCCCGTCGCCGTCGAGGAGTTCATCTACCCCGCGATGGAAGACTTCAAGATCGACGTCCCCCTCGACACCGGCCTCAACGCCCGAACCGTCCAGATCCGCTGCAAACCCTTCACACTCATCGGCGCCACAACCCGCGCCGGCCTGCTCAGCGCCCCCCTCCGCAGCCGTTTCGGCCTCGCCCACCATCTCCGCTACTACACCCCCGAAGACCTCCGACGCATCCTCGAACGCTCCTGCCGGCTCCTCGAACTCTCCCTCACCCATGCCGACGACACCGCCGGTCTCGACGCCATCGCCGCACGCTCCCGCGGCACACCCCGCATCGCAAACCGCCTCCTTCGCAGAACCCGCGACTACGCCCAGGTCCGCGGCGACGGCACCATCTCGGCGAAAATCGTCGAGCAGGCCCTCACGCTCGAAGGCGTCGACGACCTCGGCCTCGACGAACTTGACCGCACATACCTCAGAACCATCGCGACCGTCTACAAGGGCGGGCCCGTCGGCCTCGACGCCGTCGCCGCAACCATGAACGAGGACGCCGGAACGCTCGAAGACGTCGTCGAGCCCTACCTCCTCCAGATCGGTTTCCTCGCCCGAACCCGCCGCGGCCGCATGCTCACGCAGGCCGCCGCAGACCACCTCGGCATCGGAATCAAACCGACCACCCCGGACCTCTTCGAGACGCCGTAATACAGATCCCCGGAAAACCCATATACATCAACGAGCCCCGGGCGCAAGCCCGGGGATTCTGCATTCTCACAAACCCCGGGCGCAAGCCCGGGGATTCCGCATTCCGACGAGCCCCGGGCGCAAGGGCCTTTTGCATCATGCGGCGATTGGGAGCTTTCTTTTTCGTCGGTGTGCCGCGTCGATGAGGAGTTTTCCGATCACCCAGCGTTCGACGCGGCCCCGCCGGCGGACCCAGTTGGGGAGCGACGA
>JALWOY010000192.1 GCA_027083355.1 Phycisphaerales bacterium
CTCGCTTCCGCTCGGGCCTCTTTGGGGAATGAGAGATGGAGATGGTGAAGAGACGGGCTGGAAGCCCGTCCCACGAGGTGGAGGAGGGAGAGGAGAGAGAAAGCCCCTCACCCCGGCCCTCTCCCCGCAGGGCGGGGAGAGGGAGGGAGGTATCGGCGGGTTGTGTGGATCGTGTGGAAATACGACGCAAGCTCGGCGTCGGCGTCTGGCTGGGTGAGAAACCCGACCCGGTGGAGCTGGAAGTTGGGCCTGCAAGGAGCTGTTTGAAACCCGTCCCGTGAAACCCGGCCCGTCGCTCACGCTCCGGGCTATTTTGCTGAGAGAGCGATGGGGAGACGACGGGCTGGAAGCCCGTCCCACGAGGTGGAGGAGGGAGAGGGGAATCAGGAGCCTCGGCCCTCTCCCCGCAGGGCGGGGAGAGGGGGGCGAAAACTCCCGGTTCTTTTTTCAGAAAGAACGGGAATCCTTTGGAATCCGAATGATTGACCCCCGAACGTGCGAAGGCGGCGCGGTTACGGATAGTCCTGCCGCGTCGGGCGGATGACCGCGTCGCAGACGTGCACCGACGCTGGCTGGGCGGCGATGAACGCGATCGTGCGCGCGACGTCGGCCGGTTCGAGGACGGGGCCGAAGCGTTCGTCGAAGCCCGCGACCAGCTCATCCGAATATCCGGCGACGGCCTGGAACTCGCTGGCGACGATCGCCGGCTCGATGAGCGAGACGCGGATGCCTTTCGGCCCGACCTCGCGGCGGAGGGCCTCGGCGAGCGAGTGGACGGCGAACTTGGTCGAGCCGTACATGCTGCTGAACGGGCTGATGTGCCGACCGACGGTGGACCCGAGCATGACGATGTCGTGCGGGTGATCACGCCACGTCTCGGGGGTGACGGCGTCGAGCATGCGCCCGGCCGCGGTTCGCATGAGGCGTGCGGCCCCGAGCAGGTTTGTGCGCACCATGTCCTCCCACTGCGCCGTGTCGGAGGTCATCAGGCTGCCGGCGAGCCCGCGCCCGGCGTTGACCACGACGAGGTCGGCCGGCTTGCCGAACGAGTCGGCGGCGGTGTCGAGCATCGCGTCGATGACGCCCTGCTCGGCGCAGTCGCCGGCGGCGACGGCGCAGCGGCCCGGGCCGATCTCGGATTCGATCTCTCTTTGCAGCGTTTCGAGCCGATCGACGCGCCGGGCGTTGACGACGACCCGGGCGCCGCGGCGGGCGAGTTCGAGTGCGACGGCGCGGCCGATGCCGGCGCTGGCGCCGGAGACGACGGCGGATCTTCCTTCGAGGTCATGCATGGGCGGCCTCCGGGTGGATGATACGCGGCGGTGGTGGGGGGCCAACAATGGGCGATGCCGTGGTTCGGTTCCCATCTTTCGATCGCGGGCGGGATGGTCAACGCCCTGCACGAGGCCGAGCGTCTGGGGATGGACGCGGTGCAGGTGTTCACCAAGAACCAGCAGCAGTGGAAGGTCCACCCGCTGGACGGTGCCGCGGTCGCGGACTGGACCGGCGCGCTATGCCGGCTGGGGTGGGCCGGCGAACGGGCGGTGTCGCACGCGTCGTACCTGATCAACCTGGCCAGCCCGGACGACGTGTTGTGGAAGAAATCGATCGATTTGATGACGGTCGAGATCGAGCGGTGCGAGGCGCTGGGCATCGGGCTGCTGGTGCATCACCCGGGGGCGTATACGACCTCGGACGCCGAGGCGGGGCTGTCGCGGATCGCCCGAGCCTACGACGAACTGATGAAACGGACACGGGGGTTCGCGACGGTGTGCTGTCTCGAAAACACGGTCGGCTCGGGGTCGAACCTGGGGCGGACGTTCGAGGAGCTGGCCGACCTGCGGGGGCGGATCATCGACCGGACCGGCGAGCCGGGGCGGGTGGGGTTCTGCTTCGACACCTGCCATGCGCACGCGGGCGGGTACGACATGTCGAGCCGATCGTCGGCGGACGCCGTGCTGGACGGGTTTGATGAGGTCTGCGGGTTGGCGAATCTGCGTGTGCTGCACCTGAACGATTCGCTCAAGCCGCTGGCGAGCCGACGCGACCGACACGCGCACATCGGCGAGGGGACGATCACCAACCCGCCGGGGCGTCGACGCCAGCCTCTGAAGGACTCGGGGTTTGCCGCGGTGGTGAACCGGGCGGAACTGGCGGACCGGGCGATGATCCTCGAAACGCCCAAGGGCGAGGACGAGCGGGGCGTCGCGTTCGACACGAAAAACCTCCGCAGGCTCCGGCGGATGATCGACAAACCCGCCCGCGGGTGAACCGGCCGCCGCGGCATCGCGGCATCGCGCCCGGCCCTCCGCTACGCTTGCTTCATGCTGACACTGGATTATTCGAACTGCTTGTCCGACCGCGTCGGCCCCGAGCACGGGCTGGACCCGGACACCCTGACCGGCCCGCTCGCCGACCGCGCCCGCGAGTTGACCGCGAGCCTGGAACGGACGAGGGGCACGGGCTGGGAGCGTTGGCGTCTACTGGCCGACCCGGTGGGGACGCGGCGGGGGCACGTCGAGGCGGTGCGGGCGCTCGCCGAGAAGCACGCGGGCCGGTGGGAGAACCTCGTCGTGCTCGGCATCGGGGGCTCGGCTCTCGGCAACATCGCGCTGCAGGCGGCGCTGAACCCGCCGACGCACAACCTGATGGGCGAGAACCGGCGCGGGCCGAGGCTGTTCGTGCTCGACAACGTCGACCCGGCGAACTTCGCCGCGGTGATAGACGTCTGCCCGCCCGAAAAGACGCTGTTCAACGTCATCAGCAAGTCCGGCGAGACGGCCGAGACGGCGGCGCAGTTCATGATCGTCCGCGACATGCTCGACAAACACACCGCCGACCCGGCGTCACACATCGTGGCCGTGACAGACCCCGAGCGGGGAACGATGCGGAAGATCTGCGACGAGGCGGGGTACGACACGCTGCCGGTGCCCGAGGGGGTCGGCGGACGGTTCAGCGTGCTCAGCCCCGTGGGGCTGTTCAGCGCGGCGATGTGCGGCATCGACATCGACGCTCTGCTCGACGGGGCGCACGAGATGGAGACGATGTGCCGCAGGGAGAGCCTCGACCGGAACCCCGCGGCGATGCTGGCGACGATCCTCGTCGAACTGGGCAAGGGGCGGGCGGCGAAGCCCGGGGTGTGCAAGCCGAATCATGTGCTGATGCCGTACTGCAACGGCTTGTATCTGCTGGCGGACTGGTACCGGCAGTTGTGGGCCGAGAGCCTGGGCAAGCGGCACAACACCGCGGGCGAGGAGGTCTTTGAGGGGTTCACGCCGATCAAGGCGCTGGGCGCGACGGACCAGCATTCGCAGGTGCAGCTGTACCGCGAGGGGCCCAACGACAAGGTCTTCGGGTTCGTGGAGGTCGAGTCGTTCGGCGTCAGCGATGTGAAGATCCCCGAGGGGCTGGGTGTCGAGAACCTCGCGTATCTCGAGGGCAAGAACATGGGCGCCCTGCTCAACGCGGAGAAGCGGGCGACGGAATACGCGCTGGTCGAGTCACGCCGACCGAACTACACGATCCGGTTCCCGCGTGTCGACGAGCGGGCGGTCGGGGCGTTCATCATGCTGTGGCAGGTGGCGACGGCGTACGCCGGGCTGATGCTGGGGATCGACGCCTACGACCAGCCCGCGGTCGAGACGGGCAAGAAGGCCACGTTCGGCCTGATGGGGCGGGAGGGCTTCGATCAGTGGCAGGGCAAGGTCGAACAGGCCCTGGGCGGGCCGGGACGCATCATCACGCAATGATTACACGGGGGCGTTCGATGACACGAACCGGTTCCGCGGAGTCGTGCTTTTCGCTGAGCAGACGCCGACACTGAGCGTGCGAAGCGTCAAGCCGATCCATCTTTCTCGCCGCTTTTTTCTCTCTTTGCCCACTGTCTGCTGGACTTGCGAGATTGGCAACAGTCTTTCAGGGACATCGGTGACACCCACGGGGTGTTGACTGCGGTGCCGATCATCCGCCACACCAAATCATGCGGATTTCAGCGCCGAGTACCGGATGTAATCGGAAATGCTCCTGAACCCCGCGGTGCGTGCGGCTTCTTCAAGGCGTTCTTTCTCGTCGACGGTGAGCCGGATGTTGACCTGTCGGTCACGCTTGAATGCCGACGCCGGGGTGGGGGGGCGTTCGCCCATCTCAAGCATCGTTGCAAGAAGCGAGACCATGGCTTCCCGCGTTTGACGGACGCACACCTCGACGGTTTCCCCGTCGCCCATCGCGCCGGGAAGCTCGACGCACCGGCCGAAGAAACCGACTTCAGGGTTCGGCTCGATCAGGACGCGGTAGCTATCGGCGATCTGCTCCGCTTTGCTCAGGACCGACGCCTCGAACGGGCGATCGAGCGGGAGGGCCTCGGGCTTACGCCGAGCCTTCTTCGGGGTCTTCTTCGATTTCTTTGATTGCTTTTTCGATTTCCCGCCGGTAGACATGCTTCACCTTGCCTTTGTGCGCCGGGATGACGAATCCGCGAGCTGCCGGATGCTTGAAAATGTGGTGCGAGCCTCTGATTCCAGTGTCCACCCGTTCTTCTCAAGGAGCCTCGTGATCTCACCTGCTTTCGGATGCCATTTCATTCTCCGAAGGAAGAAACAGTACAACCATGAGGTCGCTGTTGCTTCCCTCGAAGACGTTCTCCCGCTCGCCGGCATCTTTCCGGTCAGGAGCATCTCAAGGGCTCTGCATGCTGCTCATCCGCTGCCAACGACCCGAGCGGGCGGTGTGACTCCAATATCCGGCTGGCGGCATCCTGCCATCAGACGCACAGCAATTCTGTATAGCCCGGAGTATACTGTATCATCCGCCGAAGTCAAGCCCGTCAAACTGCTTGTCCGCCAAATAGCTCGACCGCACCAGCGGACCCGAGAACACCACCTTGATCCCCGCGGCTTTCCCCAGGCGTTCATATTCGGCGAAGCGGTCCGGGGGCACCCACCGGTCGATCGGCAGGTGGTTCCGCGTCGGCTGCAGATACTGCCCGATCGTGATGATGTCTACAGGGTCGCCGCGGGACGGATCGCGCGCGTCGCGCGGGCCGTCGTGGTCGCTCGTCAGGCGGACGAGGTCGTGCAGCGTCTCGGCCACCTCGTCGTCGCGTTCCCCGATGCCCACCATGATCCCCGTCTTGGCGACCCGCCCCTGCGCCTTCACCCGTCGGAGCAACTCGATCGACCGTTCATACCGGGCGCTGGGCCGGACGGCCGGGTGGCACCGCCGCACTGTTTCGAGGTTGTGGGCGATCACGTCCGGGGCCGCGTCGATGACTTTCTGCAACGCGTCGGCGTCGCCGCGGAAGTCGCCGATCAGCACCTCGAGCTTCATGTCGGGGCAGGCGGCCTTGACGCGCCGGATCGTCTCTGCCCACAGCCCCGCCCCGCCGTCGGGCAGGTCGTCGCGGTCGACGCTGGTGATGACAACATACTTCAGCCCCAGCCCATGCAACGATTCGGCCACCCGTTCGGGTTCCCCATAATCGGTGGTCAGAGGTTTGCCGGTTTTGACGTTGCAGAACCCGCACGCCCGCGTGCAGGTGTCGCCGAGGATCATGATGGTGGCGACGCCCCGTGCCCAGCACTCCCCCATATTGGGGCAGGCGGCTTCTTCGCAGACGGTGTGCAGCCGGTTGGTGGAGATGTTGGACTTTGTTTCGCGGTAGCCCGGTCCGCCGGGGACTTTCGCCCGCAGCCAATCGGGTTTGCGTTTGATGTCGAGGTGGTGTGTGCCGTTCTGGTGGTTGTTGAGGATCATGGAGGAAAGGCTGACCAGAGGGCGCAGATTCCGCGCGGGGTCCCCGCCGAGGGGTTTGGGGTGTCTCGGCGGATTCTCACGGTGGGGTTGCCGGGCGGTATTGGGGGTCATGTGATCTCCACATCGACTGTAGCGCGGGGTGGACTCGGGCATTGTTTTGGTGGCGATGATGAAAAGATGGATTCCGGGGCGTGTTTCCCGGACGCTTTACTCAGTCTGCCGCCCGGAATGGCCGATGCAGCCAGACCGAGAACCCGGCCTCGAAGGGCCGAATGATTCGAACCCCGCGGCCGCGGGGGACGTTTGGAATCGAGCGGTCCTACCGTCCCGGCCCGGGGCGGTGATTGGGGACCGATAAGAACCGTGGGCGGGTGTCCGCGGTTGAGTTGAAGATGGGAACGGAAGGAGCCTTGGGTTGTCCTGCTCACATTCCTCGCCGGCGTGCCAGACTGGTTCGATGATGCAACGGCTGCGTGCCGCGTGTGCGGGAAGGGCCCTCTCGGGTCTGAGCCTGCTGGCGGCCGCGGTGGCTTTGCCGGGGTGTCATTGGGATTCGTTCATCGACCCGAGCATCGTCGGTCGGTGGGAGAAAACTCCGACGGTGGTGCCGATCCTCGAGCAGCTCGCGCCGATTGAGTCCGACGGCGGGGCGCTGGTGGAATATACGGATGTTTCGGTCGAGGATCTTCAGGTCCAGACCGAATCGTACGCGATCAGCCCGGGCGACCAGATCCGCCTGGAGGTCTGGGATGTTGTTGTCCAGGGCCAGCCCGAGCAGTACGAGCGGGTGGTGGATCAGAACGGGTACATCGAGGTGCCCCAGTTGGGCCGCGTCTTCGTCAGCGGGCTGACCGAAGACGAAGCGACCGATCTGCTCAAGCGTCGATTCGGGCAGTTTGTCGCCGACCCGCTGGTGTCGGTCGTGATCGTGACGCGTCGGGCGCAGTCGTTCAACCTGACGGGCGCGGTCGCGGCCCCGGGGCGGTACCAGATCCCCTCGTCCGACTATCGGCTGCTCGAAGCCCTCATCGCCGGCGGGGGCGTGGACCCCAACATCGTCGATTACGTCCATGTGATCCGGCAGGTGCCCCTCAGCGATTCGATCTCGCCCAACGAGCCGGAGTACCCGTCCAAGAGCGATGACGGCGAGCAGACGCCGCTCACGGAACCGGCGGGCGGTGAGGATCTGATCGACATCATCAACGATCTGACGGGAGAGGACGGCTCGGACGGGGGGAGTGATCAGCAGAACGGGTCGGGCGGGAACGATGGAGGTGATGGCGGCAACGGCGGCATCTCGCCGGCCGTGCTTGGTGGCGGGATCGGTCTCGTGCAGCCCGGGGAGGATTCCCCCGAACCAGTAATTGATCTGATCGAGGACGAGACGACGCCCGAGGCACCCTCGGTGGCGCCGAAAGCGGCGGCGGCGAAGGGTGGCGGCCGGTGGCTGTTCCTGAACGGGAAGTGGGTCCGCGGCTACCCGGAGGACGACGCCACGAAGCCGAGGCGTGGGGGCGGCTCATCGGGTGCTTCGCAGGAGAAGCCGCTGGTGACACAGCGTGTGATCCGCGTCCCGGTCAAGCCGCTGCTCGCCGGCGATGCGCGGTACAACCTGGTCGTCCGTCCGGGCGATGTCATCATGGTGCCCAACCCGGAACAGGGGAATGTCTATCTCGGCGGGCAGTTCGCCCGGCCCGGTGTGTATCAGATCCCCGCGATCGGTCGGCTGACCCTGACCCGTGCCGTGACGGCGGCGGGCGGGCTTGCCGGGATCGCGATCCCCGAGCGCGTCGATCTGACGCGGATGGTCGGCCCGGACCGGCAGGCGACGATCATGCTCGACCTCCGGGCGATCGAGGAGGGCACGCAGCCGGACGTGTTCCTGAAACCGGACGACCGGGTCAACATCGGGACGAATTTCTGGGCCTTGCCCTTGGCGGTGGTCCGCAACGGGTTCCGGACCTCGTACGGGTTCGGGTTCTTGTTGGATCGCAACTTCGGCAACGACGTGTTCGGCGCTCCGCCGACGAATCTCAGCCGTTGATTCTTTGCAAACGGCGTGAGCAGAAACATCTGAACCTTGCGACCGAAGGGGGCGTACCAACGCCCGGCCCGCGAACAGTCGGGCGACCCGGTCCAGGGGTGTCAAAGACGGGGGGCGCCCGCCCGATTCGTGGGCGCAACGGGTTTTACGGAGGGAAAAGCGACCGGGATGGCCACGGCGACAGCACAAGCGGGTGAATCGGCGTGGCCCCGTCTCAGCCCGGCGATCGGGGCCGGGGTTGCGTTGATCGCGGCCGCCTACTTCGGGCTCTTCTTCCGGTGGTTCGAGCGGCAGGCGCTGCTCAGTGCCGACGCGATGGAGGACTGGGGGCACGCGTTCCTGATCCCCGTCATCAGCGCGTTCTTCGTCTGGAGAAACCGCGAGCGCATCCGCGAGGCGGCCCCCGAGGTCTTCTGGCCCGGGCTCGCCCCCTTCCTGCTCGGCATCATGTCGTATTTCTACGCGGTCGTTGCGATCCAGAGCCACATGGTCGAGGGCTTCGCGGTGCTGCTGACGCTGTTCGGGCTGGTCCTGCTGCTGCTGGGTCCGGCGGTCATGCGCTGGCTGTTCATCCCGATCGCGTATCTCGTTTTCGGGATCACCCTCGCCGAGATGATCATGATCACGATCACCTTCCAGCTCCAGCTGCTCGCCAGTCAGGGCGCGTGGGTGATTCTCGGCGCCATCGGCTCCGTCACGGGGTTCACCGTCGATCTGGACGGCAACACCCTGCGTCTGTACGAGGGCGGGCGGACCATCCCCCTCAACGTCGCCGAGGCGTGCAGCGGGATGCGCATGGTCGTCGCCTTCTACGCCCTGTCGGTGTGGGTGGCGTTGACCTGGAGCCGGCAGTGGTGGCAGCGGATCGCCCTGTTCCTGCTCGCCGGTCCGGTCGCGGTGTTGATGAACATGATCCGGGTCGCGGTGCTGGGGCTTCTCTCGCTCTGGAACCCCGATCTCGCCACGGGCCAGGCGCACACCCTCATCGGCACCCTCCTGCTGATCCCATCGCTCGGGCTCTACCTCGGGATCGTCTGGGCCCTGAACCGTGTGATACAGACCGACGAGGCGGGGGCGGCATGAACCGGAAAGGACTCATGACACCGGCGTACCTGCTCGCCCTGATCGTCCTCGCGGTCAGCGCCGTCGGCTTCAGCCGGGTGATCTCGGCATACGGGTTCCACCTCCGAAAAGAGGCGATCTACCCCTCCGACGGCCGGCTGCTGGTCAACCTGCCCACCGAGACCGAGCACTGGGTTCAGATCGGCGTCGACGAGGTTCTCGACCCGGAGATTCTGGACACACTCGGTACGGAAAACACCGTCTCCCGCGTGTACGTCGAGAAGGACCCCCCGGACCCGGCCAACCCGCGGACCATCAGTTTCCACGCGGCGTATTACACCGGGATGATCGACACGGTGCCCCATGTGCCGGAGCGGTGCTTCGTCGGCGGGGGGATGCAGAAAAGCAGCGCTTCAGTCGTGATGGACCTCCCCATCGACACCGAGGATTGGGTCCCCGATTCGAGCGTTCCGGAGGAACTGCGTGGCCCGCTCGGCGACATTTACACGGCCCCGACGAGCTTCCGGTATTCGGACATGCGTGGCCGGCGCGTCCGGCTCCCGCGTGGGGTGGGCCCCGGTTCGCCGATCCGGATGAAGGTCAGCGAATTCCAGGGTGACGACGACAGGGTGATCTACGCGGGCTATTTTTTCATCGCCAACGGCGGCACGGTCGCCAGCGCAGAAGGGGTGAGGACGCTCGCGTTCGATCTGACGAGTGATTACGCGTATTACCTGAAAGTTCAGACCACGAGCGCCACGGTGGGCTCGATGGAAGAAATGATGGAGGTTTCGGCCTCGCTGATCGGGGATCTGCTCCCCGAGCTGATGCGGTGCGTGCCGGACTGGATCGATGTCGAGACGGGACGGTACCCGGCGGATAACCCCCGGCGTCGATCGGGCGGCGAGAAGTGATCCCCGGGGCGGAGCGGGCGTCGGCGCTCTCCGCCCTCGGCGTTGAACGGAAGTTTTCGGCGGGAGAACCCGCCTGGATGATGAGACGAGTCAGAAAGGGCTGATGCCATGGCGGGTCGGGTCAACACCAAGTTTGTCGTCGTTCTCGTGGTGAGTGCCGTGGTGGTGCTCGGCGCGGGGTTCGGTCTGTTCTGGAAGATGGTGAACAAGACCGGCGAAACGTTCGCGACCAAGGCCCGGCAACTCGAAGCCGAGCAGAACTGGGTGGACGCCGAGGACGCGTGGGGGCGTGCTGTCGGCCACGAAAAAACGAATATCGAGTGGCTCCGGGCCTGGCGTGATTGCATCGGCCACCTCGCGCCGGAATCGCAGACCGAATACGAGAACTTCTTCGCCCGGTACATCCAGATCTCCAAGCAGCTGGCCGCCACGCTGCGGACCGATCCGGACGAGGCCGCGTCGTACCTCGAGCTCCGCTCTGTCTTCTTCAAAAACTTCGGCCGGCCGGGGCGGGCTCAGATCGAGCAGTACGTCAACGAGCTGAACTCGATGCTCGCCAACTTCCCCGAGTCCAGCGTGCCCGAGCAGAACCACCGGCTCCTGCGTTACCGCGGGCTCGCGTGGGCGGCGCTTGCCGGGCCGGCGAGCCCGTTGACCCCCGACGAGATCAAGTCCGCCGAGGCGGACCTCCGCGCGGCGCTCGGCGTCGACCCCAAGGACGGCGAGTCCGCCCGTGGGCTGATCGAGCTGCTCGACACCGAGCGCCAGCAGGCCCAGCGCGACAAGCAGACCGACCGTGTCGCCGAGATCGCCGGAGAGAAACGGGCCGTTGTCGACGCCTTGCTTGCGGCGGACCCGGAGAATCCCTGGGGGAAGGTCAGCGATCTCGAACTCTCGATCGAAGAGGCGGGCAAACTCCCGCCCGAACAGCGGCAGGCCCGAAAGGCCGAGCTCCTGGCCCGGCTCGACGATTTCGTGGGCTGGCTGGACGAGCACATCGCCGAGGTCGACGAGCGCATCATCGACCGCGTGGGCGTGATCGAGATGCTGCTGGACCCCGCGTCGAAGGGCACGCGGCTGGCGGGGCTGTATGAAAAGGCGATCGAGGTGCTCGGCGAGAAAAGCGACCTGCTGCTCAAACTGGCGAACATGCGGATGAACGCCGGTGATTACGAGAGCGCGGTCGCGCTCGTGGAAAAGGTGGAAGCGCAGCCCCGGCTTCCGGTCTCGGTCGAGGGCCGGATGCGGATGTTCTACAAGGCTCAGGCGCCGCGTCAGCTCGCGGAATTCGCTGTTCTGCAGATCGACAAGGCCGACAACCCGGAAGAGGCGTCGGCACTCCTGAAAACGGCGCGGGAGGCGCGTGAGCGTTACGCGTCGAAGGTGGGCAACGACAACCCGAGCCTCGAAATGCTCGACGGGCAGATCGCGCTCGCCGCCGCCCGGATCGCGGATATGAACGCGGACCCGCGTGCGTCCCGCGACGCTTACAAGGAGGCGCTCGAGCATTTCTCCAAGTACAACGAGCTGAGCAACTACGAGAGCCGCGACGGTCTGTGGCGTGAGGGCAAGACCGCGATGATCCTCGACAAAACCGGGCTCGCCCGGCAGCGGTTCGAGAGGCTGCACGAGATGGACCCGCAGAGCACGGAGGTCCTTCTCGCGCTGGCCGCGGTCGAGGAGAAACTCGGCACCCCGTCGAACCTGGACAAGGCGCTGCATTATGTCAATCAGGCCCTCGACCGGAACCCGACGGACAAAAAGATCATCGACCGCCGCAACAGGCTCATGCAGCTCACCGGCGAGGCGAAGCCGGACGACCCGATCGAGGCGATCATCTTTGAGTCGGAGCGTCTGGCCACCGGCGCCGACGGGCAGGCTCCCGACGCGATCGCCGCCGAGAAGGTGGTGCGTGACGGCCTCGCGAAGTACCCGGACGAGACCCGTCTGGTGCGTCAGCTGGCCCGGGTGCTGGTGTTGAGCGACCGTCTGGACGACGCGAGAAAACTGGTCCTCGAGGAGCAGAAGAAAAAGCCTGACGACGAGGTTCTCGCGGCGCTCGCGCGCCGCCTGTCCGCGGGAAGCCTGGCGGACATCGTCATCCTCGACATCGAAGAGTCGAACATGCCCCCGCTGAGCAAGCTCCTCCGCAAGATCGAGGTCTACCGCCGTTACGGCGAGCCAGACAAGGCGCAGGAGGCGCTCGCCGAGGCGATCAAGCTCGCCCCGGACGACCCGGACGTGCTCGAGCAGCGTTTCCTGCAGGCGCTCGTGTCGGGGAAACTCGACGAGGCCGAGCAGATCGTGGCCAAGGCGGAGGAGGTCAACGCGGACGATCTCGAGGGGATCACTTTCCGGGCGCGTCTGCTCGCGGCGAAGGGGGATCACGCGGGGGCGGTCGAGCTTCTCCGCGAGGCGACATCGCGGATGTCGACCGAGGCCCCGCTCTGGCGTCTGCTGGCCTCGGAGCAGGCGGCACTCGGGCGCATGGGAGACGCGATCGCGTCATACCGGCGTGCGCTCGAGATCACGGAGAACGACCCGACGACGATCCGCGGGTATATCGCCACGCTCGCCAGCGCGGGCCGAAGCGACGAGGCGTTGGCCGAGGCGAGGCGTCTGCGAGAGTACGGTCAGGACGACCCCGCTTTCCTCGAGATGTACCTGCAGCTGGAGGCGGGCATCGGCGGCAAGGAGGGCCTCAAGCTCGCGATCGAGCGTCGCAAGCAGCTTCTGGGCGAGCGTCCGTTCGACGTGAACAACAAGCTCTCGCTTGCCGAGTTGTACATCAAGGACCGGCAGTGGGACGAGGCAAAATCCCTCATCGACGAAATCCGCGAGCAGAACGGGGATTCGCTGCGGCTTGTCCAGGTGCTCGCCAAGTGGTACGCCGATCAGGGTCGCGTGGAGACCGAGGACGGGTACCACGACGGGATCGAACTCGCCCGCGGGGCGTTCATCGATTACATCGTGTCGCACGACCCGGCGAAGGTCGGGGTCGATGCCTATATCGCGATGGCGAGGTTCATGCTCGACCGCGGGCGTGACGACGTGGCGTTGCGGGCCGTCGAGGAGGCACGCCAGTATCAGGACCCGAAGAAACTCCGCGCCGAGAAACTGTTCGGGGAGATCATGATGCGCCGGAACCTGCCGAGGCAGGCGGCGGAAGCGTTCAAGAAAGTGGTTGAGGCGGGCGCCGACGACGACGCGGACACCTACCGGAAGCTGCTGATCGAGATGCTCCTGCGGATCAACGATTTCGACGGCGCCGCCGAGCAGATCGCCGCGCTGGACAGCTCGCACGCGGACGACCTGACCGTGCTGATGCAGCGTGCCGACATCGCGATGTACCGCGACGACGTGGAAGAGGCGCAGAAAGTCGTCGACCGGGCGATGCAGCTGTATCCGAACAGTTCGCTCCCGTTCATCAAGCGGGCGCAGATCCTCATGATGGACGAGAACCTCTGGCAGGACGCCAAGCGGAACCTCGAAGAGGCGCTGCGTGTGGCGCCGAATGACTACCAGGCCCACAAGCTGATGGCGACGATGTACTTCCGCGAGAACCGCAAGGACGACGCCATCAAGGAGCTGCGTGCATCGCTGGCGATCAACCCGAACCAGGACGCCCTGCTGGTCGCGACGCTGATCGAACTCATCGAGGCCGGCCGGGAGGGTGAAGCGCTGGACACGGCCAACGAGGTCATCGACAAACGGCCCTCCGACGCGACCCTGATGCTCATCGCGGGCCGGGTCTTCACCCAGCGTGAGAAGTGGGACCGCGCGGCCGTGCTGTTCGATCGGGCGTGGAAGCTGACCAAGGACGCCCGTGTCGGGCTGGCCTACATCAACACGCTGCTCTCCACCGAGCCGCCCCAGGTCGGGCCCGCCACGCGGGTCGTGCTCGAGCTCGAACAGCTCGGCGCGAAAATCGACGATGACCCCGTCCTGCTGGCCGCCCGAGGGATGATCGAGCAACGCAGCGGCAAAACCGCCCGCGCGCAGTCCTTCCTCTCACGCGCATACGAGCAGGCCCTGGGCAACCCGGGCCTGGTGATGCAGTGGTTCCGTGACGTCCGGAAAACATTCGAGCACGGCGACACCGGCGAGGCCGTCCGTTTCATTCTCTCCCTGCGGGATCAGATGCCCGAAGGAACCGACCAGCGGGACTGGCTGACCTACGGGGCGGCCCTCCTCCGCACGCAGGATCAGATCGAGACCGACGCGGCCGAGCGCGACCTCGAAAGCCTCATCTCGGGGACCAAAAACGACGGCATCCGTCGGTTGGCCTACCGGCTCCTCGGCTCGGGCCGCTACAGCCGAAAGGAATACGAGAAGGCGGAAGAGGCCTGGCGGCGCGGGATCGAGGCATTCCCGGACGACTGGGAGATGTACAACAACCTGGCCTACTGCGTCGGGATCGACCTCAACAGGCCGGCGGAGGCCGTCCCGTTGGCGCGGCAGGCGACCCAGCTGGCCGACGCCCGGGCCGATGTTTATGACACGCTCGGCAGTCTCCTTTTGCGAACCGGCGACCTCGACGAGGCGCAGGACGCTCTTTTGAAGGCCGACGAACGGGTGAAGACCGAGCGCGAGCGGGTGAATGTGCTGCTCAATCTCGCCCGGCTTGCCCTGAAACGGGGGAATGTGGACGAGGCGGTCCGTCAATGGACCGAGGCGGACACCGCGGTCTACACGCTCCCCACATTGAGGGAGGCTGTTCAGGATGATCTTGACGAGGTGAAGCAGCAGATCCGCTCAGCGCGGGGTCAAGACTGACCGAAAACCGGATAGTGCGATGCGGGCCGATACCCGCCTCGTCGCTGTCAAGTTCGAGAGGGACACGCCGGGGGATCGGGTGTCCGCCACACAGACGATCGAGACGCGGGCCCGTCGCCCGCGGGACGGAGTACCAATCAGATGAGCAGCGCCGCACCCCCGAGACCGATGAGCCCATCGCCCGCGCGTTCGGCTCCACCGCCACCGGGCGGCGGGGCGACGATCGACCCGATCAAGGTGCTCAAGAAGTGGAAGTACGTCCTCATGGCCTCGGTCGTCGTGGGCATGGTGGTCGGCGTGATCGGTCACTACGTCTGGATGTTCACGTATCCGCTCTATGTGGCGGGCGTGACGTATGAGGCGAGCCCCCCGGAGAACCCCGACCTGCTCGAAGCCAGCAACGTGGACGAGGACGCGATGGAGCGGTTCATGGCGACGCAGGCGGACCGCATGATGAGCCCCATCATCCTCGAGAGTGTCGCGAGGGACCCCCGTCTCCAGCAGGAGGCGCCCGACTGGTCGAAGCGGTACATGCAGTCCGACGGTCTGTTCGACTACCAGGAGGCGATGGAAGACCTCGAGGACATGGCCAGCGCCCACCCCGTGAAGGGCACGAACTATGTTCGCCTGAAGGTGATGTGGAAGAAGCCCGTCGATGTCGCTGCGATCGCGAGCCTCCTGAGCGAGGCGTACATCAAGGACCTCCAGCAGGGCCGGGTGCTCGAGAACAACCAGCGTCGCGACGCGATCCAGCGCGCGATCAACGACTTCAAGAAGCAGATCGACAACCTGAGCGAACGCCGGGCGCGCCTGATCCGCGACAAGGAAGTCACCGGGATCGTGGAACAGGCTACGACGACACGGGAGAAGCTGAGTCTGATCGCGCGTGAGCGGAACAATGTCGCACTCGAGATGCGCAGCATCGAGGTGCAGCTCAACCAGATGAACAAGATGGTCGAGTCCGAGGGCGGGATCCGTTATTCCGACACGCAGCGTGCGATGGCGGAGAACTCCCCGATCATCCAGCAGATGAAGCAGACGAAGGAGCTGCTCGAGGCGAGGCTCAAGGAGCTGCGCCGGAGCGGGTTCCTCCCGGAACACAGGGAATACAAGAAGGTCGAGCGGCAGATCCAGGCAACCGAGCAGCAGATCAACGTCACAATGGAGCGCGAGCTCGCCAAGATCTTCGATTCCGAGAAGGACGCCCTCGAGATGCAGCTGCGTCAGTACCAGGCGCAGGACGCGGACATGGCCGCCCGGGAAGAGGAGCTCTCGCTGACGCTCCAGGATCTGACCCGGACGATCCGGGAGATCAACGACATCTCCGACGAGATCAAGGAACTCAACGGCGCGCTGGCCGACCGCCGGCGAGCCCTGCAGGATATCGAGACGACCACGTCGCTCGACTCCGCGTCGAGGATGCAGGTGGTCGAGTCGGCTCGCGTGCCCGAAAAACCCATGATGCCGGTGATCTACATCATGATCCCGCTCGGCGCGCTCGTGGTGACGGGGCTGGTCGGCGGCGTGATCCTTGCCGCGGAGTTCCTCGACCAGCGGGTCAAGAGCCCGAGCGATCTGGCCACGATGCCCGGGGTGAAGATCCTCGGGACCGTGCCGCTCGCCAACGAGGACCCGACCGCGACGGGCCCGTTCGAGACGATTTTCAGAGACGCCGAACGCAGCGTCGTCGCCGAGCATTTCCGGCAGATCAGGACTGCGCTGCTGAAGAAGCTCGACGAGGGCGGGCACAAAGCGTGTCTGTTCGTTTCGTGCATGCCCGGCTCGGGCAGCACGTCGGTGGCGACCAATCTCGCCCTCGCGTGCGCCGGGGTGGACCGCCGCGTGCTGCTCGTCGATGCCAACTTCCGCCGGCCGGCATTGCACCGCGTCCTCGGGCTCCGGGAATCCCCCGGTTTGGGCGACGTTCTCGCCGGCCTCGCAGATGATTCCGACGCGGTCCAGCCTGTCTCCGGTGGTTCGTTGGAAGTGCTGTCCGCCGGTTCTCCCGAGCACCGGATCTTCGAACGCCTGGGGACGCAGCCCATGACCGAGCTGCTCGCCCGCCTCGGCACCCGGTACGACTTCATCTTCGTCGACACATCGCCCGCGGTGGTCTCCGGGGACGCCTACGCACTGGCGCAGCGTTGCGACGCCGCGGTGCTCGTCACGCGTGCGATGGCCGAGAAGCGGGGGATGGTCGGGCGGATCAAGAACGAGCTCAACGACACCCCCGCCGAGCTCCTCGGCCTGATCGTCAACGGTGTCCGCTCCGCTGCCGGCGGGTATCTCAAGCGGAACATCCGGACCAGCGCGGCCTACCACGCCCCGCAGGAAGTCGCCGTCGTTGCGCACGAAAAGAAGAGCAAGACCGGGGAGAAGGGACGCGGGGCGGCGTGACCGAACGCGGGGGCGAGCGGAGCACCGGCCGTCCGCGACGGGTCCTCGTGACCGGCGGCGCCGGTTTCATCGGCTCGCACCTCGTGGCATCGCTCCTCGAGCGGGGCGATGATGTCACGATCGTGGACGATCTCTCCACCGGCGACGCCCGGAATATCCCGGACGGTGCGCTGTTCATCCGCGACACGGTCTCTGGCGCGGTCGGCCGCTCGGAGATCGGCCGGGAGACATTCGATCAGGTTTATCACCTTGCCGCTTCGGTCGGTGTCGATCTCGTGATGCGAGATCCCGTGCGCGCGATCGAAACCAACATCGAGCAGACCGCGGCGCTGCTCCGTTTCCTCGCCGAGACCGGGTCGGGGCCCGTGCTCATCGCGTCGTCGTCGGAGGTCTACGGCAAGCCCACGAGGCGGGTGTTCAGCGAGGACGACGACGTGGTCTACGGCCCTACGACCATCACGCGGTGGTCGTACGCCTGCACGAAGGCGATCGATGAATACCTCGCCCTCGGGCATCACCACGCCGGGACGATCGCGTGCGTCGTCGTCCGCTTGTTCAACACGGTGGGCCCGGGGCAGGTGGGGCGATACGGGATGGTTCTGCCGAGGTTTGTCGAGGCCGCGCTGCGGGGCGAGCCGCTGCGTGTGTTCGGCGACGGGACGCAGACCCGTTGTTTCTGCGACGTGCGGGATGTGGTCCGGGCGCTGCCCCGACTGCTGGAAACCCCGGCCTGCCTCGGCCGGGTGTTCAATCTTGGTTCAGATCGCCCGATCAGCATCCTCGAACTGGCCGAGATGGTCCGCCGGGTGCTCGGCTCGTCGTCCGAGGTCGTGCTCGTGCCGTACAGTGAGGCATACCCGGAGGGGTACGAGGATCTCCGGCATCGCCGGCCGGACCTGGCGCGGGTTCGTGAGGCGATCCGGTTCGAGCCGTTGATCGGATTGGAGCAGACGATCCGCGACATCGCGGACGCCATCGGGCGGGGCGGGCGTGTGACCGCCGCGGAGAGGGCCGAGATGTGATCCCGTTATTTTCCAATCCAGCCCCGGAGACGTCGTCGATCCCGCCCGAGCTGGCGGCACGGATCGCCGAAATGGGACGCGGGATCGAGCGGCTGTCGGCCGAACAGGCCCGGCTGGCGGACTTGGCGGGCCTCGACGGCGCAACACACACCCAGAGCTGGATCTCCGTCTTCAACGGTTACGTCGGCGTGCTCATCGTCGCGTTCCTGGTGACGCTGCTGACGACACCGATCATGCGCCGACTCGCCCTGCGCAACGGGGTTGTCGATCATCCGTCCGACCCGCGCAAGGTGCACCGGATGCCCATCGCCTACCTGGGCGGGGTCGCCGTCTACTTGGGCATCATGGCCGGCATCCTGCTGAGTTATCTGGGGGTCAACGAGCCGTCGCTCGTCCGGTTCCACGATACACTCCCGCAGGCCCCCCTCGGGATGTTGGACAACCGCTTCGTCCCCCCGTGGATTTTGCTGGGACTGACCGTCATCATGGTGATCGGGCTGATCGACGACGTCACGGGAATCAGCCCCAGGGTGAAGATCGGCGGGCAACTCCTCGCCGCCGCGGCGTTGGCGTACGGCGACTTCGGCGTGAAAGTCGCCCAGGGCGTCCTCGCCCCGACCCTCGGCCACCTCCTGAACAACCCGAGCCTCGTTTACACGCTCGACCTCGGGTTCAACGCCCCTCTGCTCGGGCACACCGTCGAGATCGATTTCATCTATTGGACGGGCACCGCGGTGATCGCCGTGTTCGTTCTCGGCGCGTGCAACGCATCCAACCTCATCGACGGGCTCGACGGGCTGCTGTCCGGCGTGACCGCGATCGCGACGATCGGGCTCCTCGCGATCTCCATCCTCGTCGCCTTCACCGACCCCGGCCCACGCGATGCCCAGCGGATCATCCTCTGCATGGCGCTGCTCGGCGCCTGCCTCGGGTTCCTGCCCCACAACTTCAACCCCGCCACGATCTTCCTGGGTGATTGCGGCTCGCTCCTGCTCGGGTTCTCGACCATCGTCATCATCCTCAGCCTGGGCGACACGGGCCGGACCGACCTCGTCATCGCGGGGCTGATCGTCTACGCGATCCCGATCCTCGACACCTTCCTCGCGATCATCCGCCGGAAAATGGCCGGAAAGAGCATGTCCGACGCAGACTCCGACCACCTGCACCACATGCTCAAACGCGCCTTCGGCGTCAAGGGCGCCGTCTTCATCATGTACGGCATGGGGCTGGTGTTCGCGATCATCGGTGTCCTGCTGGCGGCCTCGGGGGCGAGGTTCGTCTACTCGCTCGCGCTGCTGTGCGCCTCGTTCATCGTGGTCTACTCGATGAAGATCGCCCGAGGAAAACAGCTCGAACAGCAATCCATGGAATCCGCGGCCCCGCCCCCGACCCACGAAACGGAGACCGAGCAGGAATCGGTCGCCGTGTGACAATCAAACCCGCTCGCCGCGCGGTGTCTGATCTCGATGAACGAAAAACCACACCGGGATCGTGCCGTTCTGCCGTCGAAGCGCGGGCCTTGAACCCGGTGTTTTCTGAGCATCCATCAGAATCGCTATACTAAGCGATGAAAATGGACGCCCCGAACATCAACGATGCCGCCGACTTCATCGACTCGATTGCGGGCGAGGCCGGCCTCGACGGGATCATCCCGACACTGGCACGCGACGCGAGCCGCATGGCCAGGATCGAGCAGTTCGTTCAAAAGCTGCACACACGCCACGAGTTGATACGCGGAGACGCACGCCAAATCGACCATGTGCCGGATGCCTCGGTCCATCTCGTCGTGACCTCTCCACCATACTGGACACTGAAGAAGTACAACGAACATGATGATCAGCTCGGCCACTTCGCCGATTATCAAACATTCCTTGATGAACTCGACAGGGTGTGGCGCCATTGTTTTCGCGTACTGGTCCCCGGGGGACGCCTCGTATGCGTGGTCGGTGATGTCTGTCTTTCGCGCCGGAAGAACAACGGCCGGCACACGGTGGTGCCGTTGCATGCAGCCATTCAGGAGCGTTGTCGCATCATCGGCTTCGACAACCTGACCCCGATCATCTGGCACAAGATCGCGAACGCCAACTATGAAGTCTCCGGCAAAGCCGCGGGATTCCTCGGCAAGCCGTACGAACCCAACGCGGTGATCAAGAACGACATCGAGTTCATCCTCATGCAACGCAAGCCCGGGGGATACCGCAGCCCGACTCGCACCGAACGATTGCTCAGCGTCATCTCGGCCGACAACTACCAGTTATGGTTCAGACAGATCTGGAGCGACCTGACCGGGGCATCGACAAGGAAACATCCCGCCCCTTACCCGCTCGAACTCGCCGAGAGACTCATCCGCATGTTCAGTTTCGTCGGGGATACCGTGCTCGACCCGTTCATGGGCACCGCGACAACGAATCTGGCCGCAGCCAATTGGGGCCGCAACAGCATCGGCGTCGAAGTTGACCAGACATATTTCGAGATGGCCAAACAGCGCATCGAACGGGCTACTTCAGATCTCTACACGACCTCTCGGATGGTGGTCCGACAGTGATCCCGGATGATCTTGACCAGCGGGTATGCGAAGCGGTTGAGCGTTTCTGGGAAACACGCCGGGCTCAGGTTTCGCGGCAGGGTGCCCGAGACGGCGTGCGGGATGCGGGCGCACGCTCCGCGGTGACCGGCGGTGCGCAGATGGATGGGTTTGTCGATCTGGTACGCGAGATACTCTGCCTGAACGGAGTGTCGGAACAGGATATCTTGACCAAGCGGCGGGTCGATCTCCCAGGCTGGTTCAGGCCCGAAAAACGATGGGATCTGCTGGTTGTCCGGAACAAGGCTCTGGTCGCGGCGGTCGAGTTCAAGTCTCATGTCGGCCCCTCGTTCGGAAACAATTTCAACAACAGGACTGAGGAGGCGCTGGGGAGCGCGACGGATCTTCTCGCCGCATACAGGGAGGGGGCATTTCACCCCGCGCCCAGACCCTGGATCGGCTACCTGATGCTTCTGGAGGAATCCCCGAAATCGACCTCGCCGGTCCGATCTGCCGAGCCGCATTTCCGGGTTTTCCCGGAATTCAGACAAGCCTCATACGCCGATCGGTACGAGATCCTGCTGACCAAACTCCTCCGCGACAGGCTTTATGACGGGGCTTGTCTGCTTCTCTCACCGAGATCGGAAGGGCCCGGTGTGTACCGCCAGCCAAGCAAAGAACTCGAGCTCGCCGGTTTTCTTCGTTCTTTGTTGGCGCGGGTGCTCACGGCTCTGCATTGATCAACTGCGACTCGGCGGGATTCGTGCTCGGTCCGGTTGCATCGGGGCGGGAACGGGCGGCCCAGATATACTCACGCCATGACCACCGAAGGCCGAAACACCCCCCGCCGCATCGCCTTCATGAACCAGAAGGGCGGAGTCGGGAAGACCACCACCACCGTCAACCTCGCCGCGGCCTGCGCCCGCAGGGGGACCCCGACGCTGGTTGTCGACCTCGACCCGCAGGCGCACGCCTCGCTTCATCTCGGCGTCGACCCGGCCGACCGGATGGACGACGCGTCGGTCTACGACGTCCTGCTCAACCCGGACGATCCCGAGACGATTCGTGAGGCGATCGTCGAGGCCGACGAGAACCTGTTCGTGCTGCCCAGTGAGACAGACCTCGCGGCGGCGGAATTCGAACTGGGGGATCAGCCGGGGCGGAACACGAGGCTCCGGTCGGCTCTGCAAAGCGTCCGCGGACGATTCGGGGCGGTGCTGATCGATTGCCCCCCCTCGCTCGGGCTGTTGACGCTCAACGGCCTGGCGGCGGCGGGCGAGGTCATTATCCCGATGCAGGCGCATTTTCTGGCCCTTCAGGGTGTGGGCAAGCTGCTCGAGACGATCCGGCTGCTGACGACTGGCGAGCGGGCGATCAACCCGGACTTGACGGTCACCGGGGTCATCCTGTGCATGCACGATCATCAGGCGGCGCACACGCGCGAGGTGGTCGAAGATCTGGAAGCGTTCTTCGCCGAGGCGGCCGAGTTGCCGGGGCTACCGTGGTCGTCGGCACGAGTGCTCCGGCCCGCGGTGCGGCGGAATATCAAACTGGCGGAGTGCCCGAGTTTCGGGCAGACGATCTTCGAGTATGCCCCGGAAGCGAACGGGGCGAAGGACTACGCGGCCCTGGCCGAGACGGTGTTCGGTCGGCCGGCCGGGGTGATCTCGCCCGAGCCGCGTGCCGATGACAGTTCGCCGCCGCCCGAGCCCGCGACGCCTGAACCGGAACAGTCCGTCTCGGCGACAACCGACGGGTCCGGGGAGGACCCGGTCCCCGAGGTGCGGGTGGTGGTGTCGCACAACACGCGCACGCAGGACGGCCGCGGTGCGTGACGCGTTGCGAACTGTCGGGGTTGCCCGTGTGGGGTTCGTGGTGTGGGCGTTGATCGTGGTGACGCTGACGCATTGGCCGCAGTTGCAGATTGATACGGGCATCCCGCGGACGGATCTGTGGGCCCACTTCACGGTGATGTTCATCTGGACGACGCTGCTGATGTTGACGGGTTGGCTGGGGCCGCGGGGGTCCTGGCGGAACCCGGCGCTCGCGGTTCCGTTGGCGATCGCGTATGCGGGGCTGGATGAGATCAGCCAGGGGATCCCGGGTCTGGGCCGGATCGTGGCGTGGTCGGACTTCGCGGCCAACTGCATCGGCGTCGAGATCGCGGCGGTGGTGTGGATTGCGGTGTTGCTTGCGCGCGGCTGGGGCAACGCCGGCGGGTGACGGGCCGTGGTTTCTGTTGTTGCGTTGTGGATTGATGTGTGGGTCGGCGGGCCGTGGCGGCGCTGTCGCCCCACCAAGGCCGGTTTTTTGTCGTTTCGGGCGAAAAGACCGGCGTGAGCCCTTCGCTTCACATGAGCGCAAGAAAAAGCGGAAGCCCCTTGTTTTCAAGGACTTCCGTGCGGGGCCGACCTCCGCGTTGGTCCGGCGGCTTCTTCGGGATCAGCGGCTGGACCCGTTTCCACAACGCATCCGTGACCAAGCGTCGTTTCATGCGCCAGCCCTCCTTCACCGACGCATGATCACGACATCAAGCCAAGGGCACAGCCCCCCGTTTGGGGGTCTTGAAACAGCGTCATAGGGCTTCGGGAGGGGCGCATTCTGGTGTGTCCGGCGTCGTTTCTCGGACCGGCTCCTGCCAAGCCTTCGCACGCTTCCAGCCCGGCGGGGCTGCGACGGGACCTGTGGGCTGCTTGATCTGCCGCGTGTGTGAGAGTAGAATCACTAAATCACTAAAGGATTGTCGGCATGATTTCTGATCGGGACAAGAAGCGGTATGAACGGCAGGCGGAGGTCGTCCAGGCCCTTTCCCACCCGATCCGCATCGCCATCGCGGATCTGCTGAAGGGTGGCGAACGGTGCGTCTGCGACATCGCCGAGCACGTCGGGGCCGAGCGGTCGAATGTCTCGCGGCATCTTGCCGTCATGCTCAAGGCCGGGGTGGTGAAGACGCGCAAGGAAGGCGTCATGGTTTTCTACGAACTTCGAACACCGTGCATCCTCAACTTCCTTGCGTGCGCTTCCGATGTGCTCCGCCACAATCTGGAGGAGGAGATTCAAACGTTTTGCTGACCGGTTTTTTTGTACGCATCAGTGAGTATTTTATCACGGATTCACAAGAATGACGGCGACCGCATCTTCGACATCTGACTCCGGGGCGTCATCCGCGGTGGTATGCACCGCCGGGCGGGCGGGGCCGTCTCCGCTCAGGGGGGAATGGCGCAAGCTGGCCCTGGGGTTGATCGTTTTCGGCATCATGTTCGCCCTGCCGTTGGGCTGGTCACGATTTGATCAATCGATCTACGAAGCGCTCGCGCTGACGAAGTGGTATGCACTGGAGCATGTTCTTCTGTGCCTCGTGCCGGCGTTTTTCATCGCCGGCGCGATCGCCGTGTTCGTCAGCAACAACACGGTCATGAAATATCTCGGGCCGACTGCTCCGAAGCCGATCGCTTACGGCGTCGCTTCGATCAGCGGGACGGTCCTCGCGGTGTGCTCGTGCACCATTCTCCCGTTGTTCGCGGGGATCTGGCGGATGGGTGCGGGGCTCGGGCCCGCGGTGGCCTTCCTGTACTCCGGGCCGGCGATCAATGTGCTGGCGATCGTGCTCACGGCGGCGGTGCTCGGGCCGCGGCTCGGGGCCGCTCGCGCGATCGGGGCGATCGGTTTCAGTGTCATCATCGGCCTCGTGATGCACTTTATCTATCGGAAGGAAGAAACGGAGAGAGCGGCCCGGGCGGTGGCCGTGCCCGAGGAAGGGCACACTCGGCCGCTCTGGCAGACGGTGATGTACTTCGCCGCGATGGTGGGCATTCTGGTCTTCGCAAACTGGGGCAAGCCGCGGTCGAGCGAAGGTCTCTGGTATGTGATCTGGACGAGCAAATGGCAGATTACTTCCTTGTTCGGCGTGGCGCTCGCGGTGATGCTCGTGGCATGGTTCGGGGTCCGGTGGTGGAAGATGGCGTTGACCGCGGCCGCGACCGCCGCCACTTGGGCGATCAGCCGGTACTGGCTTCTGCCCGCCTTCGGGCATGTGCTCCCCGGCGCCGATCACGGGCTCCCGTACGCGGCGATGATCCCCTTTGCCGTTGCGACGGTCGGCCTCAGCATCGTGCTTTCGACGGGCGACCGCGGCGAGGAGGCGGACGAGTGGTTCAATCAGTCCTGGGGCTTCACCAAGCAGATCACGCCGCTGCTCTTCTTCGGCGTCCTGATCGCGGGTTTCCTGCTGGGCCGCCCCGGTGAGGAAGGGCTCATCCCCAGCGGGTGGATCGCGTCACTTGTCGGCGGCAATTCCCTTTGGGCGAACCTGTTTGCGTCGGTTGTCGGGGCGTTCATGTACTTCGCGACGCTTACCGAAGTGCCCATCCTTCAAGGCCTGATCGGCAACGGCATGGGAAAGGGTCCGGCCCTGGCCCTGCTGCTGGCGGGGCCCGCGTTGTCACTTCCCAACATGCTCGTGATACGCAGCATCATGGGCACGCAGAAGACGCTTGTCTTCGTGTCGCTGGTGATCGTTATGGCGACATGCAGCGGGATGATCTATGGAGCCTTTTTTTGAGTCAACGGGAGCATGGGTCATGACCAAACTTGCGGTGATATTCGTTCCGTTGATGGCGTTATCCGGGTGTGCCTTGAGTCATCCAGTCGACCCCTATGACGGCATGCCGGCCTTCTGGAAGGGGCAGGTTGGCACCACCGAGACACCCACGAGTCGCGGCGCCGTGGCCTTGGTCGAGCCGGACGGCCCATTGATGCTGGCGGAAGCGGTCCGGATCGCGCTGGCGAACAACCCGGAGACCGCGGCGAGGGGGGACGAGGTTCGGGCGGCGGCGGCGCAGAAGGACTTTGCCAAGGGCGAGGCGCTCCCGCATTTCAGCCTGGAAACGGATTACTCGCACTACCTCGACAGCCAGCGCCTCGTTGCACCGAGCACGAACGGCCAGACCGGGGTGTTCGGTCGCGACATCGTCTCGGGCGGCGTTGTCATGCGGATTCCGTTGTACACCGGGGGGCGGATCACCAGCGAGATCGACGCCGCGGAACTGCTGACCAAGGCCGCGCAGCATCAGTTGGTACGGAGTCGGGAAGAGTTGGTGTTCAACGTGTCGAGCCTGTACTACAACATTCTGGCGCAGCGTCATGTCGTCGAATCGCTCCGGTTCAGCCAGCGGGCACTGGAGCGGCATCTCGAACAAGTCGAGCATCAGATCGAGGCGCAGAAGGCCGCGAACGTGGATCGTCTGCGGACGCAGGTGCGGCTGGCGAACATCGATCAGCAGATCGTGGCGGCGCAGAACGTGCTGTCGGTGCAGCGTGAGGCGATGGCCGATCTGCTGGGTCTTGCGGAGGGTCACGCGGCGATCGAGATTGTCGGTGAACTGGAGGCCGACCCGCCGGCGGGGATCGACCCTTCCCTGGCTGTCCGGCGAGCGTTGGCGCAGCGCGAGGATTTTCTGGCGGCTCAAGCGTCGCTGGAGGCTCAGGCCAGGGCCGTCGATGCGGCGCGGGCGGCGCGATGGCCCTCAATCTCTGGCGAGGCTTCTTATGGGGGGCGATGGGGCGTGGACCCGACGGTCCAGCCGGCGGGAACCGACCGTCTCGAGGATGTCGGGATGATCGGCTTCACCGGGCACATCCCTCTGTTCGAGGGCGGTCAGATCGTGGCCCGGATCCGCCGGGAACGCATGCGGTTGTCGGCCGCACGGCAGCGGCTGCGGGCGTTGGCCCTGCGGATTCAGCTGGATGTCAAGACCGCCCTTCTCAACATTGAGTCGACATACAAACGGGTTCAGGCCACCAAAGCCGCCATCGAACAGGCGACGGAAAGCCTGCGCATCGAGCGAGAAAAATATGACTTGGGCAAGGGTTCGATCACCGACGTGCTCGATGCCCAATCCTCCTTGTTGTTCACGCAGACCAGTTACTACGCGGCCCTTTCGGACCACAACGTGGCCCTGGCGCAGTACCGACTGGCCGTAGGGGAGCCGTTGCAATGAAACGCAGCATCGCCGTCTTGATCCGCGCCGTGCTTGTCCTGGTGGTCGTCGGGCTGATCGGCCTGGGCGGCGCCCGGCTGATCCAGAACAAGAAGCATGAACTCTCGGCCGCCCCGAAGTATGGGGTGCGACCCACACCTGTGCATGTGGTGAAAGCCGAGTTGGGCACGCTGACGCAAGACCGGACCTATCTCGGCGTCTGCGAGCCGGTCCGGCAAGCCGATGTGTCGGCAAGGATCACCGCGACCATCGATGAGGTTGCCTGTGACGAGGGCTCCACGGTCACGGCGGGCCAGGTCCTCATCCGCCTCGATGATCGTGAGATCCGGCAGAATATTGCCGAGGCCGAGTCCGAGATCGAGCGTGCCAGGTCGGATCTGACGGGCAACGAGGCGGTCGTCGAGTCGCTGAAACAGAGCGTTGCGTATTGGAATCGTGAAGCCGAGCGCGACAGGTCGCTGGCAGATCGGGGTGACATCCCCGGTTCCCAGGCCGAGGGAACACAGGAGAAGGCCAACGAGTTCACCGGTCGGTTGCTCGCGGCGCAGCAGCAAACCAGATCGCTCCGGCATCGGATCGAAAGCCTGCAGCGGCGCAAGGGTCAGCTGGAGATCCAGTTGAGTTACTGCCTTGTCGAGAGCCCGTACGACGGCTTGGTGGTGCGCCGGCTCGTCGACCCGGGCGACCTGGCTTCGGTCGGCAAGACACTGCTGCGGGTCGAAGACCGTTCGAGTCTCAAGCTTTCATTCGATATCCCGCAACAGGACATGGAAGAGGTGCACGAAGGGCTTGGGCTCAGGTTCAAGGCGGACGGGCGGGAGCGCCGGGGCGCTCTGACGCACCTGTATCCGTCGCTCAGCGCGGACCGCACGATTCGGGCCGAGAGCGTGCTGGGGCCCGAGGCCGCCGCGGGCCTGACCTGCGGCAGCTATGTGCCGGTATCGGTCGAGGTCGGCCGGATCGAGAATGCCGTGTTGGTGCCCAGCACCAGCCTGATCGAGGGCCCGGACGGCACGACCTATGTCTTCGTGGTGCGCGATGGCAAGCTGGAGCACCCCATGGTGACGGTGCTCGGCCGGAGCAAGGACCGGGCGGCGATCACGGGGATCGAGCCGGGCGAGCAGGTTGTCGTGAGCACCTATCTGGGCTGGGCGAACCTGTCCGGGGGGATGGCCGTGGAGCCGGTGCAATGAACCTGACAAACTTTTCTCTGAAGAACCCCTACGCGGTGACGGCCCTTGTGCTCGTCGTGACGGCGCTGGGCCTGTTCGCGTTCTTCCGCACGCCCACGGATCTTTTTCCCAACACGGTCCCGCCGCAGGTGGTGGTGATTACGGTCGAGCCGGGGGCGGCGGCGAGTGATGTGTCCGACAAGATCACGCAGGTGATCGAGAAGGAGCTGAGTTCGATCAGCGGGTTGAAGAAGGTGGTCAGCACCAGCCGCGACGAGGTGTCTTCCGTCAACGCCGAGTTTTATTACGACAAGCCGATCGGCGAGGCGGTGGTTGATGTGCAGAACGCCATCAGCCGGATCCGTGCGACCTTACCCGACGACATCTTCGAGCCGCGGATCTACCGCATCACCGATGCCACGCGTCCGCTGCTGACCGTGGCCATCAGCCCCAAGGCCGGCAGCACGAAGACCTTCGCGGAGCTGCGCCTGCTGGCCGAGAACGAGATCATGGACGCGATCCTCCGCGTGCCGGGGATTGCGGACGTGGACATCTTCGGCGGATACCAACCCGAGGTCCGCGTGCATGTCCGCCGGGAGGATTTGTTCGCCAATAGACTCACGATCGCGCAGGTCGTCGGGGCGCTCTCCAGGCAGAACGTCTCCGCCCCGGCGGGCACGATCTACACCGACCGGAACGAGTTGCTGGTGCGGACGGTCGGGGAGTTTGCCGACCTCGAGACGATACGGGACCTGCCCATCGCCCGGGCCGGCGACGGGTTCATCCGCGTGCGCGATGTCGCCGATGTCGTGCTCGACCACCGGGAACAACGCAGTTTCTATCACGGCAACGGCAAGCGGGCGATTGCGATTAACGTGCTGCGCCCGGAGAGCGGGCCCACTGTCTCGGCCATCAGGAATTTCAAGGCCTTCCTGCCGAAACTTGAGGCGCGGTACCCCGACATCGACTTCCAGATCACCGATGATCAGCAGCCCATCATCGACGTCAACGTGCACGGCATGCGCGGCTCTCTGGTCGATGCGGTCATCCTCACTGTGTTGATCATCTTTATATTTCTCGCCGATATGCGTGCGGCGGCGGTAGTGTCGATCAGCATCCCGCTCGCGTTCCTGACGAGCCTTGTTGTGCTGTGGTTCAGCCCGTACACGCTCAACATGGTCACGTTATCCGGGCTGATCATCGCGGTCGGGATCGTGCTGGATGCGTCCATTGTCGTGCTGGAAAACATCTACAGGCACTATCGCGAGATGGACCGGCCCGATGCCCTCAAGGCCGCCCGTGAGGGGACGGGAGAAGTGGCCCTGGCCGTGATGGGGGGAACGCTGACCACGGTGATCGTGCTCATCCCGGTGATGTTCACCGGCGGGTACACCCAGCAGACCATGCGCCCCCTGAACCTGATGATTGCCTCGACGATCCTCGCCTCCCAGGTGGTCGCGATGACCGTCGTGCCGCTGCTGGCCTCGAAGTTGCTGGGGCGGGTTTCGGGTCGTCGCAACATCATCGAGCGGGTCTTTACCAAGACCGATGCGGGCGTATCCCTCCTGGCGAGGCTGTACCTGTGGATTCTGCGCAATGCGCTGCGCTGGCGCGTGCTCACGCTGATCCTGGCGGCGGCACTCTTCGTCGTCACGATGAAGCTCGTCCCGCCGCTCATCGGCGGAGAGCTGATGCCGAAGATGGACACCGGGATCGCGTTGATCGAGTTCGACTGCCCCTCCGATCGCGCCCCCGCGCAGGTCGAGAAGGTCCTCGGCCGGATCGAACAGATGGTCTACCGGCAGCCCGGAGTGGAGATGGTCTCTTCGATCATCGGATCCGAGCCGGGACAGATCAGTTTCGGCGGCGGCGGCGCAACAGCCCAATCCGGCAAACTCACGATTCACCTCGTTGATCGCCAACCCCGGTCCGAAACGATCTGGCAGATCGAAGACAAATGGCGTAACGAGTTGCGCCATATCGCCGGTGTGCGGACGTTCCGTGTCAGCGAGTTCGGCGCGACACCGCTCTCGACCACCAGGGCCCCGCTCGACATCATCATCAGCGGACCCGATTCCCGGGTGGTCAGCCAACTGGCGGATCAGAGCCTGCACGCGCTCAAGGGGTTGCCGGGGCTGGTCGACGTCCGGCGGAGCTGGTACTTCGACAAAACCGAGCAGCACGTCGAGATCGACCCGATGCTCGCGAGGTTCTACGGCACGTCACCCTCGGAAGCGACACACGAACTCAAGGCCGCCATCAAGGGTGTGCCGGGCACCACCATGCGGCTGGCCGGGTATCTGGACATCCCGATCCGCGTGCTATACGCGGCGACCGACATCGCCTCGCCCGCCGATCTGGAGCAGGTGTACATCCCCACCCGCGTCGGTTCAACACCGCTGCGGGCGATGGCGACCATCACCGCCACGACCGATCAGCCCTTCATTACCCGTGAGCGATTGAACAACACGATCGACATCACCGGGCAGAACCACACGCTCACCATCGCGCAGGTGGCGAAGATGGCCGGGAAGCGCCTGGCGAAGATCAAGACGCCCGCGGGTTACTCCATCAAGGTCTCGGGCACCGCGGCGGACATGAAGGTCGGCAAGCAGGAAATGGGCAAGGCGTTGCTGATCGGGATCGTTCTGCTCTACTTCCTCCTGCTGGCGATGTTCAAGTCGTTCAGCCACCCGCTCGTCATCATGTCCGCCATCCCACTGGCGATCGCCGGCGCGATGTGGGGCCTGCTGCTCTTCGACAAGCCCATGTGCAAGCCCGCGACGATGGGGCTCATCCTCCTGGGCGGCACGATCGTGAACAACAGCATCCTCCTGCTGGACTTCATCTTCGAAGCACGGAAGCGCGGCATCCCGAAGAACGAGGCCATCCTCCAGTCCGTGCGTCTGCGCATCCGCCCGATCCTGATGACGACGTTCGCCACCAGCATCGGGCTGGTGCCGCTCATCTTCGAGATGGCGGTGGGTCTGGAGCGCATGAGCCCGCTCGGCATCGTCGCCGCCACGGGGCTGATCATCGGGACGTTCCTGACCATGATCGTGATCCCGGTCGTGTATTCGAGCGTGGACAGCTCGGTCGTCCGGGCGGGCCGTGCCCTCCGCTGGTTCATGGGCGTCCAGCCGAGAGCCGGCACACCGAAGAGCTCCCCGGGATGATGGACGCCCTTGGCATGAAACGGTCGTGACGGTTCGGCACAACACCGAACCAGCCGGAACAGGAAACAGCAGATTCACACACGGAGACAACACAATGAAACAAATCAAAATCCTTGGCACGGGATGCCCGAAGTGCCAAAAACTCGCCGAGAACACGAAAACGGCCGCCGATCAGCTCGGGATCGGATGCGAGATCGAGAAGGTCACCGAGATCAGCGAGATCATGAAGTTCGGCGTGATGCTGACGCCGGCTCTGGTCATCGGTGATCAGGTCAAAGTATCCGGCACCGTCCCGAGTGTCGAGCAGATCAAGTCCATGCTGCAGGAAGACCAAGCCGCGAGTTGACAGACTCGAATTCCGGTTCCAACCGAAGGAGTCCCGAAAAGTGAAGCCGAATCTACACAAGTTCGTGACGCTCGTCCTCGTCGCAGCGGCTGTGGCCGTCGTCCTGCTCGTGAAGCAGAGAGAAACACGATCCGTATCGGAAGCACGAACAGGCCCGTCTTCCGTCGCCGTTGTCGACAAACAAGCGAGTGTTCCGGCGGCGGAGCCGAAGCCGGAGGTCTCCACGGCAGCCGCAGACTCTCCCGAATCCTCGGACAAAGCGACAACCCGTATGGCCGCGCACGTTGGGCTGCCGAAACTCATGGACCTCGGTGCGGACAAGTGCATCCCGTGCAAGAAGATGGCACCGATCCTCGAGGCGATGCGGAAGGACTACGCAGGACAGCTCGACGTCGTTTTCATCGACGTCTGGAAGAATCATCAGGCGGCGGAGCAACACCACATCAGGCTCATCCCGACCCAGATCTTCTTCGACGCGCAAGGACACGAACTGTATCGGCATGAGGGCTTCTTCTCACGCGAAGACATCCTCGACAAGTGGAAGGAACTCGGCCATGTGTTCACCACGCCGGCCAAGAAAAAGTCGGATGGGTGAAAACCAAGGATGTGAACCCGGTGAATCTCGCCCCTCGCCCGGCCTCTCGCAGATACCCCAATGGAACAACTCTTTGAGAACCTGAGCCACGCCGTCGAAGGATCGCCGTTCGTCGCGATCGCTGCGGCCTTTGCCTGGGGCGTGCTGAGCATCCTGCTGAGCCCCTGTCACCTTTCGAGCATCCCGCTGATCATCGGGTTTATCAGCGGCCAGGATGGTGTGGTCACATTCCGCCGCGCCTTGACTCTCTCCACGCTGTTCGCCGTCGGCATCCTGATCACGATCGGCATGATCGGTGTGATCACCGCGGCCGCCGGGCGGATGATGGGCGACATCGGTGCCTACGGAAACTATTTCGTCGCGGTCATCTTCCTTGTCGTGGGGCTTGTTCTGCTCGGGGTCATCCCCATGCCGTGGTCCGGCCCGGGACGGGTCGGCATGAAACGAAAGGGCGCACTTGCCGCGTTCATCCTCGGGCTCGTCTTCGGCGTCGCGCTCGGGCCGTGCACGTTCGCCTATATGGCTCCTATGCTCGCCGTCACGTTCAAGTTCGCATCAACACGTTTGGCGTATGGCATCCTGCTTCTCGTCGCCTACGGCACGGGCCATTGCGCCGTGATCGTTCTGGCGGGGGCAAGCACCGAGTTTGTGCAGCGCTACCTGAACTGGAACAACAAATCCGGGGGCGCCGCCGTGTTGCGTGGGGTGTGCGGGTTTCTCGTGATCCTCGGCGGACTGTATCTGATCTACGCCGCGCCTTGATGGAGCGTCCGCCTTCTTTGATCGCAGGGATACAGTTTCGGGATGGCACGCATCGACCAGTGGTGTTACACCAATTGACTACCCCCATTTTTTCTGTACTAGTCCCTATGGAAGTCTTGGTTCAAGTGCGCTTGTGCCCGTTTCTGTACCAGCCGCAATATCAATCACGGATGAAATCCGGGCGAGAGGTATTCGCACTTGCAGATGGATCGCAGGCGTGTCTTGGTCAATGACCGCCACGCCGCGCCGACGCCGTCGAGCAGATCGTCGTAGCCGTCGTCGCCTCGCCAATGCCGGATTTTTGCTATTTTCGGGCGAAAAATCCGGCGTGAGCCCCTCGCTTCACATCAGCGCAAGAAAAAGCGGAAACCCCTTGTTTTCAAGGACTTCCGCTCTGAATCGGGGTGAGAGGATTCGAACCTCCGACCTTCTCGTCCCGAACACGATACTAAACAGCGTTTCTGGGCCATGAGGGCCGATTCAGGGAACAGAAGTGGACACAAACGGACAGTTACGCTGGATTCGAATCCGGCGGATTCGAAGGCCACGCTGCCCACCATTCGGACGAGTCTGGCCCTTCGCCAGCTTCAATCCGTCGCTTGGCCTCAGATAGCCTCCATTCAGCCGCCTGAAGTTCCTCGGGCGTGAATTTTTCGGTTCATCCGGCATTTCCGGGGTGTGCTCCCGGGAAGGCTGCTCTGATCTTGAGGAAGAAGTAGTCTTGGTCGCGGTATCCATACGCCATGCGTTTGATGACCTTGATCTTGTTGTTGATGCCCTCGATCGAGTTCTTTGAGCCGCCGGACTTCCTCGGCCTTCATCCTGCCTTACTGGTTCCGCCAGCGGTGGAAGGTCGCCTCGCTGACGCCGAGGGCCTGGATGACCTGGGCGACGGGCCGCCCCGCCGCCAGCATCGCGTCGGCCTCACGGAGTTTGGTCACGATCTGTTCCGGACTGTGTCTTGTTTGCTTCATCAGGAGTCTCCTCGGCCCGACCGGAGCCGCTCGGGACTCTCATAGCACATGGATCAGGATTTGGGGAGCGGGCCACCGGCGTCCCGGCACCGCATACAAAGCCCCTGTACAGTAGAGAACGAGGTGATGCTCGATAATTCATTTTCGTGCGTGATCTTATCTCGAAGATCATGTGGCGTATCAGGATTCACCGCTGAGGCCGCGTCTTCGCTCAATCTTCCGAGGGGTGGAGACGCCGCCAAGCCTCGTCGAACGGCACGACCTCGCCCTGCATTTCGGCTCGCGCAGCCTCGGCCCCGGCCTTGGTCGCGAAAGCCGCCACGTTCGAGCCCATCGGCGACCGGAGTTCCGGGGCCAGCAGGAAAAACGCTTCCGAGGTCTTCAGCCACTCGTGCGTCGTGTAGTCATGCGACCAGCGGTCGAGGATCACGAGATCGGGGTGATCGGTCTCGTAGTTGACTTGGCAGTTGAAATCGTCGAACAGCCTCGCCTCGGGGCCGCGCGGGCCCTGGACGATCGTTGCCGTCGCCCAGCGATCGTCGCTGAGGATCATGTTGCAATAATCACAGACCGAATCGCCGAGCAGCACCTTCGGCGGGGCGTCTGCGGGCTGTTCACCGCAACCGCCGAGGGGCGCCAGCGAAACCACCACGAGAAGCAGCCCGAGAGACCTCATACCGATTGCCTCCGTACAAAGAGCACCATCGCGGCGGCGAGCGGGATCACGATCCAGGCGACCATCGTCGATGCGAGCAGCCAAGGCAGGACGGCACCGAAAGTGTGCGACGCGTAATCCCCGACCGGCCCGAGCACGTCGAGCGAGGCGTTCATATTCACGATGACCCCCATCTTGAATGATTGGAGGGGGTTGAGGATCGCGACTCCGAAGATCTCCTGCACGCGGAGTTTGAAGATGATCGAACTGGCCATCAGCCCGAGGTCGCTCACGAACACGAGCGCGAGCCAGACGAACAGCGCGACCCCAGTCGAGACCGACGTCCGGCGCGAAACGACCGAGATCACGAATCCGACCGAGAGCATGCCCAAGGCGAGCATGGCCGTGAAACCGATCAGCAGGATGTACGCCCCGACGCCCACCCCGCCGGCCCGCCACGCGAGCAGGCCCGCGCTGACGCCGAACCCGATGCACAGCGAGCACACCAGCGCGAGGGCGAGCCCAGCGTATTTGCCCAGGAGCACCTGCGTCCGCGAGACGGGCTGGGCGAGCAGATAGAGCAGCGTGCCCCGTTCGCGTTCGCCCGCGATCGATCCGGCGCCGGCCGTCAGTGCCATCAGCGGGACGATGAGCATGATGAGGTTGAGCAACCCCGCCGCGGTGCGCCCGAAGCCCGCGAAGCCGCTCGAACCGACCCCGCTGAGCGACAGGAACGAAACCCCGACGGCGAGCACCGTGAACGCGAGCGTGTAGAGCAGGAACCACCGGCTCGCGATGGCGTCGCGGAACTCGCGCCGGGCGAACATCGCGATGCCGCCAACGGTGGTGGCCGCACGGAGCGGTGAAGACGCGGCGTTGTTCCCGGCGGGCGCAGCCATCGTGCTCATGATTCAACCCCCGGGATCTCCATGTCGTCGAGCACCTCGATGTTGAGCACCTCGATTCGGTGCTTCGCCAGCGTGTTGATCGGCTCGGCTTTGCGGTCACGCGGGACCGCGACGCACAGCCCGTTGCCGTTCAGATGCACCGCGTGGCCCGCCTCGCGGAGCACCCCGGCGGCCTCGGACTCCTTCGCCATCGACAGGAAAAGACGGATCACCTGCACCGGCTTCTCCGTCGGCCAGAGACCCCGCGGCGTTGTGTCCCGCTCGACACGGCCGTGCTCGAGCACGAGCACACGGTCGGCCAGCGAGATCACCTCGTCCGGGCGGTGCGACGCGAACACCAGCGTCTTGCCCGAGGCTTTCAGGTGCCGGAGGGTCTCGATCACCTCGCCCCGGCCGGCCGCGTCGAGGTTCGAGGTCGGCTCGTCCAGCACGATCAGCGGCGGGTCGCTCAGCAACGCGATCGCCAGCGCGAGACGTTGCTTCATCCCCCCCGAGAGATCGCGGACCCGTTTGCGCTCGTGCCCGCTCAGCCCGACGGCGGCGAGCGACTCGGCGGCGCGCCGCCCCGGCACCCGCCGCAACCCCGCGAAGAACCCCATCGCCGACCCGAGCCGGGTGTCGTCGTGGAACGCGAGTTCCTGCGGGACATACCCGGTGAGGGCCCGGGCCTGCCGCCCCCGCCGCTGCACGTCGATGCCCCCGATGCTCGCCCTGCCCCGGAAGCGGATGACCCCGAGCAGGCAGCGGATCAGCGTCGTCTTGCCCGCCCCGTTGCTGCCCCACAACGCGAGCGAACACCCGTTGCCAAGCTCAAACGAAATATCAGAGACGGCCTCCACCGGTCCGAATCGTTTGGTGATGTGCTCCGCTTTGATCATTCCCGCCCCCCCGGTGCGACCGGGATCCCCGGCGATCGTCCGAACACCACTGTAAGCCCCCCGGACGCCAGCAACAGCCCCGCCGCCAGAGATGCCATCACGGGCGCGGCCCCGTCCGCGGGGGGCGAGGCGAGTTTGATCTCGGGCGGCCTGGCGAGCGGAGCCGGATCGACCAGCACGGATTTCGGCTGGAGCTCCGGCAATGCCCGTGCGGTGAACTCGATCGCCTGCTGTGCCGGGCTGTGAACGAACAGCCTGAGGTTGGGCTCCACGGCGAGCATCTCGTGAAAGAGGCTCCTCGGCTCGTACGCGACGTCGCCGATCCCGTCGCCGTCGAGATCGAACCCGGTGTAATCCGACCAGTAATTGCCGAAACCGTCGCGGCTGAACGAATTTCTCGTCAGCCGCCCGCGTCCGTTCGATTCCGCGGGTTCCTCGTTTTCCATGAAGGCGTTTCGGGTGAAGACATTCTCGTGCGTGTTCGGCGTGGCGAGCAGGCCGACCTCGTTGAACGCGATCATGTTCTGCTCGACGGTCCCGGTGGCACCGATCGAGGACGGGCTGTTGTCGATATACATCCCGACGCGGTTGGCCAGCAGGGCGTTGCCCCGGACGACGATATCGTCGCAGTCCTTCAGCCCGATCCCGTAGCCGCTTGCCCCGCGATGGCTGAGCATGCGGTTATTGATCAGGGTGATCCGGTTGCTGTACATGAGATAGATGCCGACGGAGTTGCCGGTCAACTCGTTGCCTTCTAGCACGGTGTCGTGGCTGTACATGAAGTGCAGCCCGTAGCGGCTGTCCTTCACCGTGTTCCGTGTGATGTGCAGATTCTCCGAATACCAGAACACCATGTCACGCGAGGAAAGGACCGTGTTGTCCTCAACGGTGCAGTTGTGGCTCCACCATAAGCGCAGACCGTCACCACGCCGGGCGGGCTCAAAGTTCTTGCACGCGATTCTGTTGCCGCGGATGACCGAATCCGACGCCTGCCGCAGGTCGATCCCGAACAGGCTGTCTTTGATGGTGTTCGACTCGATCACGGCGTGACCCGCCAGGACACGGATGCCCGCCGGTTCGGCCGTGACGTTCTCACCCGAGCCACGGATCGTGCACCCACGGATCGTCACGCCCTCGGCCAGCACCTCGACGACGGTCCCGCTCTCCATCCCATCGAAGATCGCCCCTTCCTGCCCGTCGAGCACGACCGGCTTGTCGATCACGAGGTTGCCCTCGTAGACGCCGGGCGGGATCAGGACCACACCGCCCGGCTCCGCGGCGTCGATCAACGCCTCGATATCGGACATCGGGTGGGCCGCGAGCGGGGCCGCCGCCCCGAGAAGCACGAATAAGATTGCGACCGCCCCCCTGCGCATGCGTCGCCCCCGATCAGGCCGCCTTCCCCGCGGAAGACTGCATCTGCTTGACCAGCGGCAGGTAGGCCCGCCGATGGAAATACAGCGCGATAATCAGCACGACCGAGGCGACCGTGGCCAGGATCAGCCCGACCCCGGGGGTCGCCATCGTCTCGAACTGCCCGATACCGCCCTTGCCCAACGCCGTCGGCACGAACGGTTTGACCGCGTTGGACAGCGGCGCGTCCGGGTCGAGGTTCAGCCCGAAGTGCCTCATCCAGAGGTGAAGATCGACCAGAAAGATCACCGGGAACAGGATCACCGGAGCAACCAGAAGCACGGACCAACGGGTGTGAACATACGCGGCCAACTCCAGCATGATGACGAACCCAATCATGATGAAGACACCCGATGCGCGCTCGAGTTTCGCCGCCTCGAAGAGCGACTTCATCCCGATGTAATGGTTCAACCCGTCGATCTCGGCGACATCGCCCTCGAGCTTGTTCACGTACGCCGTCATGTGCAGACCGTCCGGGTACTGCGGTGCCTTGAGTTCCATCTGCCAGTACGGCAGGAAAAGTGAAACCAGCAGAAGCACCCTCGCCAGCAGCAGAAGAAAACCGGGCGTGCCGTAGCGGATGGAGTTCTTCGAAAGGTCCGCCGGATCAATGCGCGGGCCGAGGATGCGGTCGAGAAATGTCGCGCCCATGATGCCTCCCGATGATGTGTCAGGCGTGGTTCAGTGAATCCGCGGCCGGGTGTTCTCACGCCCGGCGCGGTAGAACTTATTCAGGCTCGACCAGCAGGTAGCCCATCATCTCCAGGTGCAGAGCGGAGCAGAACTCCGAGCAGTAGAACGGGAACGTCCCCGGGATGTCGGCGTCAAACTCGATCGTCTCCGTCTCGCCGGCTTCGAGCGAGGCGGTGATGTTGTACACCGGCACCGCGAAACCGTGCGTCGCGTCGAACGCACGCTCGATGTTCGTGATATGCCAGCGGACGTGATCACCCTGTTTCACCTTCACATGCTCGGGGTTGAAGTGGCTGCGGATCGCCGTCATGTAGACATCGACCGTGCCGTCATCGTTCCGCTGCACACGCTCCATCTTGGACTTGGGTGCCATCGGGTCGATGTTCTGCTCGACCGTATCCCAGCCGACCTCGGGATAGATCTTCCACGGGTTCAGCTTGTCGGCTTTGATGATCTGGGCATAGTGCGGCTCGCCCACGCCCATCGGCATGTCGTAGATCACCGGCATGTTCGTGCCCTGATGGCTGATATCCAGCAACTGGAGGTTCTGCGGCAGCAGCGGGCCCGTCGTCAGGAACCGGTCCACAGACCACTTGTTCAGCGACACGAGATACTTCCCGTCCGGGCTGACAGTATCGCCCTCCGCCGCCGAGATGTGCCCCACGTTGTAGTGCACCGGGGTCTTCTGCACCAGCGTCCAGTCCGGCTCGGGCGTGGACGAACCGTACGAACCGCCGAGCGTCCAGCGCGCGATCGCCGAGTCGAGGAACAGCGACGTGTACGCGTAGCCGTCCGGGCCGAACTGCGTGTGCAGCGGGCCGAGGCCCACTTCGACCTGCGCCTCGACCACGCTGTCGAAGTCGAGGATCGGCAGCCCGAAATCATCCTTGCCCGAATACGAACCGCTCGCGATCGCCTTCTTGATCTTGTCGAACGAGTAAACCGTCACGTGCGGGTCCAGCTTGCCCGAAACGACCATGAAATCACCCTTCGGCGTCACGTCCACGCCATGCGGGCTCCGCGGCTCCGGGGTCAGGTAAATCAGGCCCTCGTCAATCGAGGTCTTCAGCGTGATGACGGGGAACCCCTCGATCATCTCCGCCTTGCCCGCTTCGTACACCTTCACCGCCTTCTTCCAGTTGATGATGTGCAGGAAGTCCGTCGCGTTGCGGCTCGCGCCCGCCTCGAACGGCGGGTTCTTCTCCTCGATGCCCCCCGTCGCCATCTCCGTGTTCAGCGAGTTCAGGAACATGTACCCGTCGCTGACCAGCTTGCCCGCATCCGCCAGATCCTGCCAATAAGGCGGCAACTCCAGCGCGAACGATTTCGATTTGTCGATCCGCCCCTTCTTGCGGTCGAACTTCCACAGCGTGACCGATCCGCGGTACTTCTCTTTGTACTGCGAGATCGGGGCGTACTCGGAACCGAACGGAACGGAATACTGCCCGCCCTCGATGATGTAGTCCGTGTTGGGCGTCACGAACGTCCCACCGTGATCGCTGACCGTCAGCGGGTTCTTGACGATCTGCTTCGTCTCCCAGTCACGCAGGTCGATCACCGCCACACGGGCGTTGATCTTGTCGTTGATGAACAGGAACTGCCCGTCGTAGTCCCCGTTCGTCTCGGAGAGCGCCGGGTGGTGCGCGTCGCCCCAGAGGTTGGGCTTGCCCTTCGGGAAACCCGCTTCGAGGATCTCGTTGCCCACGCCGAACCCCCAGCCCTGCCAGGATTCGGGGGTGAACACCGCGATCGAACGCAGCAGACGCATGCTCGGCAGGCCCACCGCGAAGACCTGACCCGCGTGCCCGCCCGAGGCGAACATCACATAATCGTCGTGCTGACCGCTCGGCGTATAGGTCTTCGCCGCCGCCACGAGGTCCTGGGTCGTCAGCCCCCGTTCCTTGGCGATCGCCTCGACATCACGCATCGACTGGGCGTGCGCCGCCGAAGACGCCGCGCAGGCGATCGACACCGCGAACACGGGCCGAACGCGGTTCCAGATTCGTTTTCTGCCGCTCATCCGGGTTCCTTTCATTTCGTTGACTGATCACTGTGCGGTGATCTCAAAGGTGTACACAAAACGGCCCGAATCGATCACGACCCCAGGGCCTTCTTCTGCAATGCACGGATATACGTCACGATCTGCTGGAGTTGCTCGTCGGTGATCGCCGGGTTGCCGCCCTTCGGGGGCATGTCGACCCCCGTCGTGTTGGCCGCGTCCCAACTCGGGCGACCGCTCTTGATGAAGTTGATCAGTTCCTTGTCCGTCTTCCCTCGGACGAACCCGCTCGTCGTCAGCGGGAGCCCAAGGTTCGGCAGCCCCGCCGCATCCGCCCCGTGACACGCCGAGCATGATGCAATGAAGATGTCGTGCCCAGGATGATCCGGCAACTCGATCGAGGCGGCCTGCGTCGTGCCATCCTCCGACTTCAGGTTCCACGCATCGACCGAGGCCGGCGGCGCGGACGGGTCCTGGATCGAACGAAGAAACGCGATCACGGCCCTGATCTGTTCATCGGAAAGGTTCTGAGCCCCCCGCGGCGGCATCGCCGCCCCCGTCGTGTTCGCCGGGTCCTCGGGGGGGCGGCCGTTGACGACGAGCGTAAATAACTCGTCGTCTGTCTTGCTCTGGACAAACGCGCTGTTGCGGAGCGGCTTGCCGAGGTTCATGATCCCCTTCGCATCCGGGCCATGACACACGACACAACTCTTCTCGTAAACGGTCCGCCCGACTTCAGCCGGGGTTTGCGGGCCCGCCGATGACCCACCCCCGGCCACCGGAGCCCCGCCAGCGGCCACCTGAGCCCCGGCCACCGCGCCACCGGTGTGCATCATGCCTCGGGGCGCCAGCGGGTCGGGCTTCAGCAACACGATCACCCCGATCAACACCGGCAGCGTCAGCGTGAAAACCGCCGCCATGGCGTGTGCCGCGCCCTTATATGGGTCCGCGGGTTGAAGCGGAAACCCCGGATAGCCGAGCGGTTGTGGGTTATCGGGCTGAGGCGAACTCGAATCCGGTGCTGTCATCGTGCTTCCTCGGATGTTGTGGGGGATGCGCAAAATGGATTACTTGGTTCAGTATTCGGAGTATATCCGCGATTTCATAAAGGTCTAGTCAATCCGGATTCACCGGGTCACTTTTTTCGGGACGGTCATCTGAATCCGATTTGTCCACTCGGATCTGGGTCGGGAATCGACCCGTGGTATCGCAGAGTGCCCGGATTCCCCCGGCCCCGTCGATCAGATCGCCAATGGATGTGGTCGCGAATGTCCGTTCGGTCCGTTCCATTTCCTTGTCCAACATCTGGTGCAGGGCGCAGAGCTTTGTGTGCCCCTCGATCCCGAGTGGGCACCGCTCGATCCGCCTTTGAACATGGGTTTCCATGGCATACAGAACGTCACGCACGCTGATGGCCGTAGCCACCTTTGCCAATGTGAACCCCCCTTTCGGCCCGCGGTGAACCGTCAGCAAACCGTGACGGGCGAGCAGCCGCAGAACCTTTTGGAGATAACCCAGCGGCACACGGACCGCATCCGAGATTTCCTGCGCCGGGGTTGGGCTGTGGTCCCCCTTGGCGGCCAGATACACAACTGCCCGGAGTGCGTATTCGCAGGTGTGGGTAATCAAGGCACCGGCTCCCATGGGATGCACAAGTGGATAAGTGCATGCAGTGGTTCACTATTATCCCCCAATGATCCCGGATCAAGCCTAACAGGCCGCTAAGCATCCTGTCGATCGTTTTCCGCTGCGTGTATCTTCTTGCGGTCTTGAGCCTGGAGGCGTCTGATGCGTGGCAAGCCCGATCGTCAGCAGTCGATGTTCATCGTGTTTGACCTCGAGCAGCGGGTTCCCGACGATCACCCGCTGCGGCCCATCAAGCGGTGGTGCGACAAGGCCCTGGCCGCGATGAGCCGGGACTTCGATCGGGCCTACGGCGGGTGTGGCCCCGAGAGCATCCCGCCCGAGTCGCTGATCAAGTGCCTGCTGCTGCGGGCGTTGTTCGGCATCCCCAGCGAACGCAGACTCTGCGAGGCGTGCGAGTTCAACCTGCTCTACCGCTGGTTCATCGACTGGCCGATCGAGAAGCCGATGTGGACGCCCGAGGCGTTCAGCATGAACCGGGACCGGTTCGAGCTGCACGACCTTGTTCGCAAGTTCTTCGACCGGCTCGTGGCCGAGGGGGTCCTCCGGGGGCTGATCGACGACGACCGGTTCTGCGTGGACGGGACGCTGATCCGTTCGGTGGCGGGTCACAAGCCCATCAACTCTTGGACGCGATTCCGTCAAGCAGATCGTCCAAGAACTCAGAGGCAGGATCAACTCCGGTCAGCAAGAGATGATCGCGAGCACGAGTGAAACCTCTGAACTACCCCCTCATCGCGGATTTTCATCCTGAGCGAGCGGATTTTCTTTGCATTGTCGAGGATTGCGGGCTGGGCGATGCTGCCCGCTGCCGATTCGTTGGGCTGTCGGCGGCTCG
>JALWOY010000193.1 GCA_027083355.1 Phycisphaerales bacterium
TCGCAGACCTCACCCACATCCACCGCGCGACCGTCTCGGCTCTCGCTGCTCTGACGCAAACAGAGGAATTCCGGAGCGCACAAGCCGATTGGCTCGCCCTCGCCGCCATCCGCGAGACGCTCATCCAAGCGACCGCACGCGCCGGGGCACTCGCCGCGCTCGCCGAATGCGCCGACACCGCCCCGAACCCCGAGACCCGACGCAAAGCCGCCGCCGAGATCCTCAAGCAATGCCCGCGTCCGGAACGGGAGCGGGCCGCGCGTTCAGTCGTCCCCGAGCGAAGCCGCCAGCTCCTCGATCGCGACCCGGATCACACCCTCGAATTTCCACGGGATGAAGTGGTTCGCCCCGTCGATCGTGATCACCCGCGGCTCATCGGTGAAAACCCGCCGCATGTAGGCCACGTTCGCGTAGGGCACAAGGCTGTCCTCCGTCCCGTGGATGATGACGATCGGGCACCGGATCTCCCCGAGACGCGGCCCCAGCGCCTCGAGCTCGCCCTTCAGCGGGATCAGCTCCTCGTTCGAGTTCCGCAGCGCCGAGGGAAGCATCCAGACGAACGGCGGAACCCGACCCACGCGCTGGATCGCCAGCACACGCTCCAGACCGGGGTCCAACGCGCCGGCCACGATCACAAGCCCGCCCACTCGCCCCGGATGGTCCACCGCGTACCGGCACACGATCGGGCCGCCGAGCGAGTGACCCACGAGAATCGGCTTCGGCCCACCCTCCCCGACGATCGGCTCCAACGCGGCCGCCTGAACTTCGAGCGACGGAAACGAATGTTCAGGGACGGAACAGCCGAACCCCGGACGATCCACCGCGATCGAGTGCAGACCCGGGATCGGCGCCCGCAGGTAGCCCGCCCACGCACCGGCAGACCCCGGCGTCCCGTGCACATAGACAACACGCCGGCCCGAAAGCGTCCCCGCCTCGTAGTACGAGAGATCACCGCCGATCGCCTCGACCCGCACGGCCTGCCGGGGAAACGACCGACGCAGCACCGTGTCCCCGTCCACACCCGGATACTGGCACGCCCCCAGCAGCGGCGCCAGCGTCCCGCAGATCCACGCCGCGGGACCCTTCCGAACGATCTTTCTCGGCCTGGCTCGATCCATCGCGCCCCCCGGCTCCGTGCCCAGTGCTCATCCGCCCGGACGAACACTGGCAGGGTGCAGTTTGTTGCAACCCGACCACGGAGCATAGGGTCCGCCATGATCGATCCAATCACCAACCGCATCAACCGCATCAAGGCAGGCAACGACCCCCAGGCCCTCGGCCGCCTCCGCACCGGCTACGCCATCCTCGCCAACCAGCAGCCCGAGCCGATCACCGGCTGCTGCATGCTCCTGCCCGACATCCCCGATGAACTGCTGCCGGGCGCCCCCTGCGGCCCGACCCCCGCGAACCTGAACGACCTGCCCGTCCCGGCCCGTGCCGCGTTCCTCGCCGATGTCGCCCTTCTCGGCGACGCGGTCATCGCCGCGACCGGCTGCGACCGGCTCAACTACCTGATCCTGTGCAATCAGGTTCCCGTGCTGCACGCCCATGTCGTGCCGCGCTTCGCGGATGAAGATGATGACAAAAGACTCATGGACCCGTTCGCCGCCTACGACTTCGCGGGTGCCCGCCGGGCCGACGCGACCGGCCCCGACCGCGCGCTCTGGCAACGCCTGCGCGATGCCCTGGCAGAACGCACCGGCTGAATCACGCCGATCGGTTCACCCGCGCCCCTGGCACCACAGGCGACACGGCGAGGCCGGGTCAGCCCCGGCGCCAACGGCGGAAGATCCCCCCCGCCAGCAGCAGGGCCAGCCACTCCGAGCTATTCGAACTCCAGAGCGTGGTGTGCGCGATGATCGATTTCATGAAAACTCCCTCTTTCTCCGGTCTCCTTCTTCAGGTTCCACGGCCCGTGCGAGTCGGCCGAGGCCCGTCGCCGAATCGATCAAACATGACCCGGCTGCCGAGAAATGCAACTTTTCTGGCGAAAAGAGGGTTTCTTTGGGACCAAAATCAGAATTTCACCCGACTCATTCGGCCCGCGACACCGTGGGCTTACCCCTTGTCACAGCCCTTTTTGAGAATAATTCCGGATCTCAATGCACGACCCTCGGGCCCGGGCGGGGCGACCATGTGGGGCGGATATGTCGGGTGTTTGTGACGGTGTGAAGAAAAAACCCCGGGCCTGTGGGGCCCGGGGCTGTCTTGTTCCTACCCATGGCACGAACGGGTTTTCACCCCTCCGCGCTCTCCTCCGACGATTCTCCCTCCTGAGAGGATTCCGCGTCGGCCTCGGCCTGGGCGGCCTTGGCCTGTTCATCGGCTTTTTTCAGCGATTCAAGGGCCGCAACGGCGGCGGCGGCGGCGGCCTGCGCCTTCTCGACACGACCGCCGGAGACGGCCCGCTTGCATTCGGTGATGGCGGCCTGGGCCGCGGCGGTGGCCTCCGCGGGATCGGCGTCGCTGGATTCGCCGAGCGATTCGATTTCCTTGAGCGCGGCCTCAGCCTCGGCGAGCGATTTCTTGCAGGCGACGCGGTTGCGGTCCTTCTCGCGTTTGGCTTCCCACGCGGCCTTCTGCTTTTCGTTGAGCAGGTCGCGGTGGCCGAGCATGTCCATGACGGTGTCGCTGGGCTGGGCGCCGCGGCTGAGCCAATCGCGGATGCGGTCTTCCTTGAGGTGGATCTGCTCTTCGCCTTCCGGGGCGACGGGGTTGTACCAGCCGAGGTTCTCGATGACCTTCCCGTTGCGTTGGGTGCGGATATCGATCGCGTTGATGCGGTAGAACGGGCGGTGGGTGCGTCCCAGACGCTGCATTCGGATACGAACCACGGGCGGCTCCTGCTTCTCGATCGGCCGGGCTTACCCGGCGGTGGTTGGCTGACGAGTCCTCGGCGGGGCCGGGTGACTCTGCGCAGACACATCCCGGCGCCACACGGGCCGGGCCACAACTCTTGGGCGGTCGCGGTGAGATTTCAAGCCCGGGCGCCGGGGGAGAGAGAGATTGTGGGCTGTTTTTGAGGTTGGGGTGTGATCGGGGGGGGCATGTGCATGAACCAGATCCCAGCGAGAAGAGAGACAGGCTGGAAGTCCGGCCCACCGGGAGGGAGGAGATGAAGTTACGGGCTGGAAGCCCGTCCCACGAGGTGGAGGAGGGGGAGGAGAAAGGAGAGAGCCCCTCACCCCGGCCCTCTCCCCGCGAGGCGGGGAGAGGGAGAGAGGTTTCGGCGGGTTGTGTGGATCGTGTGGGAATCCGACGCTTCGCAGGCTCGGCGTTGGCGTCTGGTTGGTTGAGAAGCACGGTCCGGTGGAG
>JALWOY010000194.1 GCA_027083355.1 Phycisphaerales bacterium
GCGTTGACGATGATGGTGATGATGGTCAAGCGGTCGGCCAAGAAGGTCGAGCTGCCGACGGCGGAGGAACTCGTGGGCATCCCCCCGGCGCTCGAGGGCGACGCGGACATCGTCGGCGAGGCCGACGAGGGCGAGAGCGCGCTGGCGGGCATCGAGATCGGGGACGACGACCTGGAGCGGAACAAGATGCTCGACCAGATCGGGGAGCTGATCACGGCGGAGCCGCAGAAGGCGGCGATGCTGCTGAAGCGTTGGGTTTCGGTGGAAGACTGAGGGGCGAGCCTTGGCGAGACGACCGCACGAGAAACTTCCGACGAACCCCGCGGACCTCGAGGGCGTGACGAAGGCCGCGATTCTGCTTGTGGCGGTGGGGGAAGAACCGGCTGCGGAGCTGCTCAAGGCGATGGAGCCTGAAGCGGTCGAGGAATTGATGCGTGAGCTCGCGGGTCTGGGGCGTGTTCCGGATCAGTTGCAGGCGGCGGTGATCGAGGAGTTTTACAACATCTCGGTGGCGAGTGCGTACCTGAACGAGGGGAACCTGGATTTCGCCAAGCAGGTTCTGATGAGCAGCCTGGACCCGAAGCAGGCCGAGCGTGTGCTGCAGCAGATCCAGACGCAGGTTCAGAAGACGCCGTTCTCGTTTTTGCAGCGTGCCGAGAGCGAGAACCTGCTGACGTTCATTCAGGACGAGCACCCGCAGACGATCGCGTTGATCCTTTGCCACCTGGCGCACCACAAGGCTTCCGAGATCCTGGTGGGTCTGCCGCTGGCCAAGCAGCTCGAGGTGGTCAAGCGGATGGCGCACATGGAGCAGACGAACCCGGAGGTGATCCGTGAGGTGGAGAAGGGCCTGGAGAGCCGGCTCTCGAGCATGCTGATGCAGAGCATGGAGAAGGCGGGGGGCGTGCCGACGGTGGCGGAGGTGCTGAATCTGGCCGACCGGGCGACGGAGAAGGCGATCATGGAGGGCCTCGAAGCGGACGACCCGGATCTTGTGGAGGAGATCCGCAGGCTGATGTTCGTGTTCGAGGACGTGATGCTGGTCAACGACAAGGGCATCCAGGCGGTGCTCAAGGAGGTCGAGAACGACGAGCTGGCCGTGGCGCTCAAGACGGCGAGCGACGATCTGAAGGAGAAGATCTTCTCGAACATGTCCGAGCGTGCGGCGGCGATGGTCAAGGAGGACATGGAGTTCATGGGCCCGGTGCGTGTCAGCGATGTCGAGGCGGCGCAGCAGCGGATCGTGGACATCGTGCGTCGGCTCGAGGAATCGGGCGACGTGATCATCCAGGGGCGGGGCGGGGATTCCGACCTGCTGGTCTGATCGACGGGGTGTTCGATGGCGCTCATCAAGAGATCCGAGGCCGACCACATCGCCAGGAACGCGGTCGCGCTGGACCTCGGCGACCTGCGGCGTGAGGGCGACGCGCTGATCGAGCAGGCCCGGGCGCGGGCGGCGGAGATCATCGCCGAGGCGGAGGCCGAGCGCGCCCGGCTCGTCAACGGATCGCGTGAGATCGGCTACGACGTCGGGTACAACAAGGGGCTGGCCGAGGGGATCACTAAGGGGCAGCAGCAGGGGATGGCCAAGGCGTTGGAGACGACGTCCGCGACGCTCTCCGCGCTGGCCGAGTCGTGGGGGCTGGCGATCTCGCAATTTGAAGCCGAACGCGAGCGCATGATCGCCGAGGCCCGTTCGGATATCGTCGAACTGGCGGCGTTGTTCGCCGAGCGTGTGACGCGGCGGGCCGTCTCGCTCGACGCGTCGACCGTCGAGCGGCAGATCGAGGCGGTGCTGCGGGCGGTGGTCCGGCCAACGCGGTTGACGATCGCCGTGCATCCCGAGGATCGGGCGCAGGCCGAGCGGGCGCTGCCCGGCCTGATGGAGAAGCTGGCGTTGAGCGAGCACGCCGAGGTAGTCGGCGACGCGTCGCTCGATCGCGGGTCGTGCGTCGTCCGTCTGGCGGGCGGGGCGGTGCTCGACGCGTCGATCACCGGGCAGATCGATCGGCTCGTCGAGGCGATGCTGCCGGACGGGCGCCGGCATGCGACGCCGGAGGTTGCAACGCCGGGGGGGGCGTCGGCGGGTGAACAAGCGGAACAGACCGCCGGGGATGGGTCGGACGAGATGCGCGGCGCCGGCCCGGGCGAGGCGGGCGAGGCGGATGGGGTGGACGGGGGGGACGGCCCGTGACGGTGTTGACGCCCGAGATCGGGGCGGTCCGCGATGCCGAGCCGATGGGTGTGGTCGGCCGGGTCGGGGCGTTGCGAGGGCTGACGGTGCTGGCCGACGATCTTCCGGCGCCGGTGGGGGCGCTTGTGGAGATCGAGGGCGCGGCGTTGGGCGAGGTCGTGGGGTTCGACGGCGGTCGGTCGGTGGTGATGACGTACGGCCCGTCGGACGGTGTGCGTCCCGGGCAGCGGGTGATCCTGCGGCAGGCGCGCCCGACGGCGTCGGTGGGCGACGGGGTGCTGGGACGCGTGCTCAACGGGATGGGCGAGCCGATCGACGGTGGCGGCGTGGTTCGGCGTTCGGGCCGGGCGCCGCTGTCGGCGCCGCCGATCGGGGCGATGCGTCGGGCACGGATCTCCGAGCCGCTGCGGACGGGTGTTCGCGCGATCGATCTGATGACCCCGCTGGGCAAGGGTCAACGGATGGGGATCTTCTCCGGTCCGGGCGTGGGCAAGAGCACGCTGCTGGGGCAGATCGCGCGCGGGACGTCGGCGGACGTGAGCGTGATCGCGTTGATCGGCGAGCGAGGGCGTGAGGTCCCCGAGTTCATCCACGAGAGCCTGGGGGAGGAGGGGTTGGCGCGTTCGGTGGTCATCGTCGCGACGGGCGATGAATCGCCTCTGCTCCGGCTGCGTGCGGCGCGGCTGGCGTGCGCGGCGGCGGAGCACTTCCGCGATGAGGGGCGCGACGTGCTGCTGATGATGGATTCGGTGACACGGTTCGCGCACGCGATGCGGCAGATCGGGCTGAGCGTGGGCGAGCCGCCCTCGACGCGGGGATACACGCCGAGCGTGTTCGCCGAGATGCCGCTGCTGCTGGAGCGGGCGGGCGTGCTCGCGGGGCGGTCGGGGTCGGTCACGGGTCTCTACACGATCCTCGTCGAAGGCGATGACATGACCGAGCCGGTGGCGGACGCGGCGCGGGGCATCCTCGACGGGCACATCGTGCTCGACCGGAAGTTGGCGCACAAGGGGCACTTCCCGGCGATCGACGTGCTCGACTCGGTGAGCCGCGTCGCGGATGCCGTGACCGACGAGGTGCACCGGGCGGCTTCGAGACAGATCAAGCGGCTGATGGCGCTCTACCGCGAGGTGGAGGAGCTGGTGCGGATCGGTGCGTACGCGCGGGGCTCGGACGCCGAGACGGACGTGGCGATCGAGTTCGCGCCGACCATCGAGGGGCTGTTGCGGCAGGGGGTCGACGAGCGGGTGGTGTTCGAGCCGAGCCGGGACGAGATGGTCAAGATCGCGATGCAGACGGGCGAGGCGATCCGGCGTCGGACGCTCGAAACGGGCACCGGGGGGACGGGCTGATGGCGAAGTTCGTCTTCGAGCTCGAGGCGCTGCTGCGGCAACGGCTCCACGCCGAGCGGGAGCAGATGGCCCGCGTCGCGGAGATCGAGCGCGAGCGGCTGGCGCTCGAATCGGAGATCCGGTCGTGCCAGCGGTCGATCGTGCAGGAGAAACAGGACCTGGCCGAACGGCTTGGGACGGAGCGGCGGGACGGGCCGCACGCGGTGGACCTGCGCGCGGTGCGTGTGCAGGCGAACGCGTCGCTGCACCTGATCGGGAAGGCGCAACGCGCGGTGATCCGGCTCAAGGGGGTGCATTCCCGGCTGGACGCGGCCCGGCTCGAGCTGCTGGACCGGACGACGAAGCGGCGAGCGATCGAGCTGCTGAAGGAAAAGCGGTACGAGCAGTGGAAGCGTGAGCAGGCCCGCCGCGAACAGGCCGAGCAGGACGATCAGACCGTGATGCGTCACGGTCGGAGGGCGAGCGCATGAAGGCGATCTGGAACATCATCACGGTGATGGCGCTGGCGAACCTGATCGCGATCATCGGTTTCGTGTGGTGGCTGCATTTTTCGGGTCGGCTGAACATGGCGCGGGTCGAGGCCGTGCGCACGATGCTGTCCGAAACGATCGCCGAGCAGGCTTCCCGGGAGGCGGCCGAGGCCGCGGAGGCGGAGGCGAAAGCGCAGCAGGAGGCCGAGGCCGCGCGGATGGCGGGCCCTCCCGTGACGGCTTCGGAGACGTTGTCGATGCGTATCGAGACGTCGGAGATCGACCGCCAGCGGATCGAGCGTCTCAAGCGTGAGGTGAAGAACCTGACCGAGACGCTGGCGCGCGAGCGACGGAAACTGGACGAGGACCGGGCCGCGTTCGAGAAGCAGAAACAGGCGTTCGAGGACATGCGCGCGCGCATCGCCGCGGTCGAGGGCGACGCGCAGTTCGCCAAATCGGTCGAGGTGCTCAACAAGCTCGACCCGGCCGATGCGAAGAAAACGCTCGCGCAGCTGCTCACCACGGACCGCGAGCAGGTGGTGAGTTATCTGGACTCGATGAGCGACCGGGCGCGCAAGGACGTGATCGCCGAGTTCATCAAGGACGGTCAGCAGGACGTGGCAGCGGAATTGCTGGAGGAGATCCGCGTCCGGGGTTTGAAGGCCCCGGGCGGATGAGGACTCCAGACCGTGCGCATCGAATCGCAGAATCCCGCGCCCGCATCGGCATCGGTTGCGCAGTACGTCCCGGCCGGCAACGCCGCGGTGTTCATGGGGCTGCTCGGTGGATTGGCGCCGGGGGTGGCTGGTTCGTTGGAGGAGAGAGAGATCGGCCCCGAGGGTGCCGCGTCGCGCGCGCACAAGCAGATGACCGACCCGCTCGGCCTGGCGACGAAACAGGCGTTGGTCTCGCCCGCCTCGTCGCCCGTCGCCCGGGGTGTCGAGGCTGGGCAGAGCGAGACGCCGGCCGGCGGTCCACCCGCGGATGACGGCGCGGGGGGCGGCCAGGCCGATCGGGGCGCCGATCGACCGCGGGCCGGCTCGGGCGATCGCGTGTTACGTGTGACGAAGAAAGCCCTCGGACGAGCGCATGCGGACGCGGGCTCGGGGAAGCAGGCCGATCCACCTTCCGGGGATGCGCCCGCGGCGGGCGGCGGTTCGGCACCGGGCATGATCACGGGCGTCGGCAGGGGCGCGGGTGATCGAGCCGGGCCTGCACCGGCGGGCGTTGCGCGTGCCGAGGGGGGCGTGCCGGCGGCGAGTCGCTCGGGTCAGCCTTCGGTCCAGGTCGGGGTCGAGGCGAGGGGGTCGGCGGAGATGCCCCGATCGACACGGGGTGTGTTGAAATCATCGGGGAAGCCGTTCGCGTCGATCCTGCGCCACGAGAAGGCGGAGATTGCGCCGCAGATCGCCAAGGGCCTGGCGACGCTGCTCGATCGCAAGGGCGGGCGGATGCAGATCCAGCTGCGTCCGGAGGCCCTGGGGCGTGTGAACGTGGATCTGACGATCGATTCCGGTGTCGTGCATGCGCGTCTGGATGCGGAGCAGGAATCGGCACGTCGGTTGCTAGGTGATGAATTGGACCGCTTGCGTCAGATGCTGGAGCATCGGGGCTTGCGGGTGGAGAAGTTGGAGATCGTGCCGCGGGGGCCGGAGGCCCGGGACGGCGCGGGCCGGTGGACACCGGCTGGAACGGGATTCGGCACGGAGGCCGACGGTGGATCGCGCGGAGGCGGCGATCGGAACGGGGCGCGGGGCGGAGACCCGCACGGGCGCGCGGAGCGTGGACACCCCTTGCAGCGTCTGACCCGGACGGACCCGGGATCGGTGCGCACGGATGCGATGCCCCCCGACGGGTGGAGCCCGGTGGTGGTGCGTGTGGACACACTGGCGTAGCGCGGGCCGGTCCTGCGCGGCCCTGTTGCCGGAGGCCGAACGATGAGTGCGATCGGTACACCCGTTTCGCTCGGGTCGCCCGTTGTGCGCGACCCCGCGCGGGGGTTTTCGGAGATCAGTTCCGAAGACTTCATGTCGATGATGATGAGCGAGCTGTCGCATCAGGACCCGCTCAAGCCGAATGACACGCAGCAGTTGCTGAACCAGATCTCGTCGATCCGTTCGATCGAGTCGGATCAGTCTCTGCTCGACTCGCTCGGGGGGATGGTCAACTCCAACGAGTTCGCGTCGGCGGCGAACCTGATCGGGACGCTCGTCAGCGGGATCACCGAGCAGGGTTCGAGGGCGGCGGACGTGGTGCTGTCGGTGAGCCGAACGAGCGACGGGCCTGTGCTCAACCTGTTCGACGGTTCGAGGGTGCCGTTCAAGAACGTGGACGAGGTGGTGGCGCCGCTGGACCCGAACGGCGACAACAACGGGAACAACGACGGGGGCGGTGACGGATGATCCCGGCGGCTTCTCTGCTTCAGTTGCTCGGCTCGGGTGTCGGGCTGATCGGGCGGATCGCGGGGCAGAAGCCTGTCGAGGACGCTTCGTTCGCGGAGTTGCTCGAACGGGCCTCGTCGCTGCGGTCGGGCGAGCCGGTGCAGATCGCCCCCGGGTCGGGGGTGGAGCTGACGGCGGAGCAGATGGAACGGGTGCGGTTCGCGGCGGATCGTCTCGACGCGGCGGGTGCCGCCGAGGGTGTGATCCTGATCGACGACCTGGCGTTGAAATACGACGTGCTGACCCGTTCGATCACGGGTCTGGCGGATCTTCAAGAGGGTGTTTCGGGGATCGACGCGGTGGTGCGCGCGCCCGAGGCGGAACCGGCGCCGGTGAACGCGGTGCCCGGCGGGTTTTCGAACGCGGCGCTGTTGCGGCTGCTCGCGGAGGGCCGGCAGCGGGCATGACCGGCCGGGGTGATGCGGATCGAATAATCGGGGGCGGCTGATGGCTTCGACGACTGCCTTTTATACCGCGCTCAGCGGGATGACGGTGCACGCGAGGAAACTCGACGTGATCGGCAACAACATCGCCAATGTCAACACGACGGCGTACAAACAGACTCGGCTGAACCTCGAAAACAGGTTCTCGCGTGACCTCAGCCCGGGGACGGCCCCGCTGGACACGATGGGGGGGACGAACCCGTACCAGGTGGGCCTCGGGGTGGGGATCTCGGGCACGCAGAAGAAATTCACGGTCGGGACGATCTCGCCGACGGGCAACCCGCGTGATCTGGCGATCGACGGCGACGGGTTCTTCATCGTGGAGCGTGACGGCGACCGTTTCTATACACGCAACGGCGCGTTCGCGCTGGACGCCGACGCGACACTCGTGACCGTCAACGGTGAGACCGTGCAGGGGTACGGCGTGGACTCGGACTACAACGTGGTCGAGGGGACGCTCGGGGAGATCAGCATCCCGCTGGGCGAACTGCAGATCGCCGAGGCGACCGAGGAAGTGGACCTGGCGGGGAACCTGAACGCGGGGGGTGACGAGGCGTCGGCGGGGAGCGTGACGCGGCTGCTGGCGACCTCGACGACCGGCTACAAGGACCTGAGCGGGGATTTCGCCACGTCGTCGACGAAACTGACCAGTTTGGCCGACCCGAACACCGGGGCGGCGTTGTTCACCGCGGGGCAGACGATCCGGCTGGACGGGGCGACGCGGGGCGGGGCGACGGTGCCGACGGCCGAGCTGACGGTCGGCGCGGGGACGAAGGTCTCGGATTTTCTCTCGTTCCTGAACACGAGCCTGGGCATCCACGACACATCGACGGCGAACCCGGACGGTTCCTTCCCCGGCGCGACCATCGACTCGGCCACGGGGGTGATCACCGTGGTGGGCAACACGGGGACGGCGGCGACGATCGAGATCGACGAATCGGACATCAAAACGATCGACAGCGACGGCGCGCTGGTGGACCTGCCGTTCGTGACGAGCAACGACTCGGCCTCGGTGGGCGAGAGCGACCGGAGCGGGATGATCGTGTACGACTCGCTGGGCAACTCGGTTGAGGTTTCCGTGGTGTTCACGCTTGTTTCGAAGGACACGACCGGGACGACGTGGCGGTACGACCTGTTCAGCCCCGACAACGAGGGGAGCGGGCAGTATCTTTCGTCGGGGACGGTGCAGTTCGACTCGATCGGGGAGCTTGTGACCAACGACCCGATCTCGGTGAGCGTGAGCCGATCGGGGACGGGGGCGACCTCGCCGCTGACGTTCACGATGTTGCTGAGCGGGACGAACGGGCGGATGACGGCGCTGACCGATACGCCGTCGCGATTCAGCCCGGTCTTCCGCGACGGGGTGCCGACGGGGACGCTGGAACAGTTCGCGGTCAACGACGACGGGACGATCGTGGGTGCGTTCGATAACGGGGTGACCCGGACGCTGGGGCAGATCCCCGTGGCGCGGTTCATCAACAACCTGGGTCTGCTCGACCGGGGCGGATCGCTGTTCAGCGAGGGCGTCAACAGCGGTTCGGCGAGCATCGAGATCCCCGGCGAGGGGGCCGCGGGTCCGCTCGTCAGCGGGGCGCTCGAGCTGTCGAACGTGGACCTCGGGCAGGAGTTCATCGACCTGATCCTGACGAGCACGGGCTACTCGGCCTCGTCGAGGGTCATCCAGACGACCGATCAGCTGATGCAGCAGTTGCTGGTGATCGGACGCTAGACGGAGGCGGCGCGATGATCGGAGTCACCCGGATCAATGGTGAGAAGTTCGTGCTCAACGCCGAGCTGATCCGCACGGTCGAGGAGAACCCGGACACGGTGATCACGCTCATCAACGGGGATCACCTGGTGGTCAAGGAGCGGATGGAGGAGATCGTCCGGCTCGTGATCGAATACGGGCGGCACCTGCGTCGGCTGATCCCGCCGGATTGACCCGGAGCCGGAGGGTGGGTCGGCTTCCGGTGCGTTGCGCGTGTGGGCTTCTCGGGCGGTGGGGTTGGGCTCTCGGGCGTTGGTCGTGCCCGATAAGCGTTGCGTGAACGTGTTGCGTGATCTGTGCGGGTGCCGCGAGGCGTGAGTGCGGGTGCGGCGTCAAGTCGTGGTGGCCGCCGCGTCGATGCTTGATCGGGCACTCGGCCCGCAGCAGCGTCGCGGAGGGTATGTCGTGGACATCGGCACGGTAGCAGGGCTTGGCATCGCGATCGTGGCGATCGCTTTGTCGATCGTTCTGGGCGGCGGGAACCCCGCTTCGCTAATCAACATCCCGTCGATCCTGGTGGTGTTCGGGGGGACGGCGGGGGCGATCCTGGCGTCGTTCCCGATGGGGTCTGTGCTGAAGGTGCACACGGTGATCCTCAAGTCGATCTTCGGGACGCCTCTGGACCCGGCCAAGACGATCAAGGATCTGGTGGGGTACGCGGAGATCGCCCGCCGCGAGGGCATCCTGAGCCTGGAGAACCACGTCGAGGAGATGGACGACCCGTTCATCGTCCGTGGGATCAAGATGGCCGTCGACGGGACGGACCCCGAGTTGATCCGGACGATCCTCGACACGGAGCTCGAGGCGTTGATGGACCGTCACGCGCAGGGCAAGGCGATCCTCGACAGCACGGGCAAGATGGCGCCGGCGTTCGGGATGATCGGGACGCTGATGGGGCTGATCTTCATGCTCCAGAACATGGAAGACCCGTCGGCGATCGGGCCGGGCATGGCGGTGGCTTTGATCACGACGCTGTACGGGGCGTTGATCGCGAACGTGGTGACGGGCCCGATCGCCGAGAAGCTCGCCGCCAACGACGCCGACGAGGTGCTGGTCAAGACGATCGTGATCGCGGGCGTGATGTCGATCCAGTCGGGCGACAACCCGCGCGTTGTTGAGAGCAAACTGCTGACCTACCTCCCGCCGGCGCAGAGAGCCGAGCTGGAGCAGGCCGCCTGACGCAGGGGGGAAGGAGTCGGCACCATGGCCAAACGCAAGCAGGAATCCGGCGGCGACATCCCCGAGTGGGTGGTGACATACGGCGACATGATGTCGCTGCTGCTGTGCTTTTTCATCCTGCTGGCGGCGTTCAGCGAGATGAAGAAGCCGCACGAGTTCCAGAAGGTGCTCGAGAAGATCAAGGAAGCCCTCGGCTCGACCGGCGGGATGGGCATGGCGAACGTGACCGGTTCGCCCGCCAACGCTGCGACGACGCTGCTCGAAGAGATCCGCAACCGCGGCGGGGACGCGCGGTTCATGGCCGAGAACACGCAGTCGAACGTCATCGGGACGCAGCAGGACGTGAGCATCGTGCAGGACGGGAACCTGCACGCGATCGGGGGCTCGTTCGCGTTCCCCGCGGGGCGGACCACCCTGAGCATCGATCTCGAGCACCGGCTCCGCGAGGAGGTGGCGCCGAAGATCAAGGACCGCCGCAACATCGTGCGGATCGTCGGGCACTCGTACGGGTTCCAGGATCAGACCGCGGGCAACCACCTCGAGGTTTCTTTCGAGCGGGCCGTGGCCGTGCGGGATTATCTCGTCGACGAGTGCGGGATCGACCCGAAGATCCTGCGTGTGGTCGCGGCGGGCGATACCGAGCCGATGGTTGGCATCGACGGGGACACGGCCCAGAACCGCCGGGTGCAGATTTATATGACCGACCAGACGATCGACCAGGTGCACCCCGACCCGGACGGCGTCGGGCGTGATCGCGGTCAGGAATGAATCGGAGGAGCATGGCATGGCCGACGAGGAACAGAACACCAACGAGGCAAGCCCGGAGGAGCCGAAGAAGAAGAGCCCGCTGATCCTGTTCGGGGTGGTGGGCGTGATGATGCTGGCCGAGGCGTTGGGGGTGTACATGCTTGTGAGCATGGGCGGCCCGTCGTCGAGCCAGGCGGAGCCGGGGCTGGTCGACGAGGTGGACGAGGCGGAGCAGCTCACGGAGGTGCCGCTGGTCGAGGACCGGTTCATCAATATCTCGACGGGCCGGGTCTGGCAGTGGCAGGCGACGATTGTGCTGCAGGTGAAGAACAAGAACCTCGACCGCGTCCAGGAAGAGAAGGACAAACGCGAGGCCGAGATCAAGGAGGGCATCGCCGAGATCATCGCCTCGGCCAAGGACCGGCAGCTGCGCGAGCCCGGGCGTGAGACGATCAAGCGTCAGCTGACGGCGTACGTGAACGAAGTCTTCGGGACCGACAGTGAGGGTGAGCCGAGGGTCGAGAAGGTGATCATCTCGCGTTGGCTGCCATCGCCTCTGGACTTCTGATACGGTCCGGACTCGTGTGCATCAACCAACCCGGGCACATGCCCGGGTGTTTTTTTTGAGGGAGCGATCTGTATCACCCGCAAGACGCCGCGACCGTGACGGGGATGTGTTTGACACCTGATCGAACGGCAAAGAGAGCCCGGAGCGTGAGCGACGAGCCGAGGGGGGCGCGTGCCGCTGTCGTCCACCCGGCCCTTGGCCCCGCGTTGACGCTTGGTGCTCTTTGTGGGTGATGCCGCCCGTATCCGCGGGCAGGGAGGGGGAGCACCCGCGCGCGGGTCTTGTTCAGGAAAGCACAATGATTGGGGGGGCAAGTGAATCCCGGGTGCGCGGTTTCTGCGCGACTCGGGGGGTTGCTGCGCCCGGACCGGCAAAGATTGTGCTTGTCTCGGGGTCGCGGCCGATGATTCATCGGGTTGCGCGGCCCCGGGATCGCCGCGCGTAAGGGCAGGAGGCCCGTATGAGCGACGACCAGCAGACCCCCGAAGAAGAAACCCCGCAGGACGCCGAGGGTGAGACGGCGGACGAGTCCCCGGAAGAACCCCAGGACGGCGCCGATTCCGAGACCCCGCCCGCGGAGGCCGAGGCGGCCGAATCGGCGGGTGAGACCGAGGAACCCGCGGCCGATGACGACGCCGCGGCGGCTTTGGCTGCGGCGCAGGCGGCGGTGGCCGCGGCGCTCAACGAAGAATCATCGGATGATGGCGGTGGGGATGACGAGCCCACCCCCGAGGAGCTCGAGATGCTCGCCGCGATGCAGCAGGCGGTCAACGAGAGCACGGGTGAGGCCGCGGCCGCCGCGAGCGGTGGAGAAGAGCCTGTTTCATTCGAGCCGCCCGCTTTCAAACCGGCGCCTCCCGCGGCCGACGAGGCCGAGCTGGAGATGCTGGGCGACGTCGATATGGACGTTCGGATCGAGCTGGGGCGGACCCGGATGCTCGTCGAGGACGTGCTGCGATTGGGCGAGGGTGCGGTGGTGGAGTTGGAGAAACTCGCGGGCGACCCGGTCGACGTGTTCGTGAACGGTCGGCTTGTGGCGCGGGGCGAGGTGTTGGTGCTCAACGAGAATTTCTGTGTGCGTGTCAACGAGGTGGTCGAGCCGCTGCCGGTGAGTCAGAAATCGGATTGAACCAGAAGGGCCGGGGAGGACCTCGCGCCCGGCGTCTCGCGACGCCGAACCCGCCAGGAAGGCGATATGCGGTCTTTTTTCGTCGCGTTTTTGTGCCTCGTGTTTGTCGGCTCGGCGTACGCCGAACCGGCGGCGACAGAGGATCTCCCGCTCGGCCAGCCTTCGGGGTCGGCGCAGACCGTCCGGCCGGCGGGGGACGGGGCTTCGGTGGCCGAAGGTCGGCGCGGCGGCGGGGTGATCGCCCCCGGCGACGCGGCCCGGACGCTGCTCTCGCTCGGCTTCGTCGTCTCGCTCGCGGTGGGGGTGGCGTGGGCGATGAAGAAGCTTGCGCGGGGGCGCGGG
>JALWOY010000195.1 GCA_027083355.1 Phycisphaerales bacterium
ACCACCCCCACGACCACCCCCACGACCACCCCGCACCGCACCGCGCGCCGCCACCGCCGTCATCGGATCACCCCCAGGGCCTCGGCCGCGTCGCGCAGCACGGGGTCGTCGCGCAGCGCCGCCATCGACGCGCCGAGCCGCGCGAACATGTCGGCCTCGATCTGGCAGACCCTCGCCTTGCTGATGCCCATGATCGCCCCGACCTGGTCGAGCGTCCGCACCGGGCGCATGCACTCGGGGCCGCGGCTCACCGCGCCCGACCGTGCCCGTGCGGCCCGCGACGGAACGACTCGGCGCGGTGGCCGATGTGCCACCGGTCGCAGAACGGGCAACGGTACGCCTTCACCGTCGCCGACCATCCCAGCCGCCGGATCTCCGCCGCGGCCATCTCCTTCGATTCGTACCGCTTCTTCGTCGCGCACGACTGCACCTGCTTCCTCATCGCTCGCCGCCCGCGTTCTCCGCGGCGTGCGTCGGGTTGACGGGCTCGGGGACACGCTGCGTGTCCCCGATCGCCCGCATCTCGCGGGCGACCCCCTCGATGAAAATCCTGGCCGCCGACAGCAACCGGCCGCTGTCATCCGCCCGGTCGCTCGCCGCCTCGATGTCCGCGGCCATGCGTTCGGCGCGGGCGCCGATGCCGCGGCACGCCCGCGCAACCTCGGGCGCAAAGACGATCATCAACAGGTTCCGGTTCTGCTCGTCGTCGACGAGTTCGGCCTCGTAGTCGTCGTCGGCCGGGTGCACGCCCCCGAGCGGCACCGTGGCGATCGGGCCGACGACCACCCCGCCCCGGCCGCGGCGCACCACGGTCGCCTCTCCCCCGTCAAAGTCCAGCATGGCGAACCAGTCGTCGCCCCGTCCGCCCATCCGCCCGATGCAGCTCGTCACACACGCCCCCCTTCCGTTGTCCGTGTTGCGGTCACCGCGACACCCCCCAGGTCGCCGCGGCCAGCAGCATCGCGAAGACCAGCATGGCGATCACCGCCGACCAGGCCGCGGACGCCGCGGACGCCGAGCGGCCCGGCCGTTCGCCCGCCTTGCCGCGGGCGGCCCGGTCGCGCATGATCAATTCACGCGCCGCGTCCAGGATCGCCCGCTGATGTTCCGTGTCGTCCGCCGCGGACGCCGCGTTGATCAGCCCGAGCACGATCCCCGGCGTATAGCGGCCCGCACCGGCCGCACCGGCCGGTTCATCAGAACGCCCCAACGACCGCGACGGCCCGCCCTCCGATGACCCCTCGGGCGGCGGACCGATCGACACGCCATACCGCTCGCAGATGTAGGCGTACGCGGCTCCCCACGCCCAGCCGGCGCACCGGCTGCACACCCCGTCCCTGCCGCACGCCACACCCGCATCACCGCAGGCTCTGCACGTCCCGATCGACCGACCCCCGGCGACATCACCCGCACCCTCGCGAGCCGCCCCGCCGCCCGCCTCGTCAACGCTCGGGTCGTCGGCGACCGAGGAGGCCACGCCCCCGTCCGTCTCGTCGCCCCGCCGCGCGAACCCGCCCGGGTCACCATAAACAGAATCTTTGCCCACCCGGTCGTCGGCGACGGCGGCCTCCGGGTGCTCCCGCAGAAACCGGCACAGACCGCAGACGCCCCGCTCGTCCTGGCCGACGACACTCGCCCCGCACTCCGAGCAGACCCCGTCGATCACATGCCCGGCGGCCTCGTCGGATTTGGATAATCCGACCGTAAACTCCAATTGCCCTGATTGATTTGGATTGTGCGTCGCGTCCGTCGGACCGGCCGCACGCCGCCCCGCCCCGCCCGGGTCCACGCCGGCACCGCCGCCATCGACGCCATCGACGCCATCGACGCCATCGACGCCATCGACGCCATCGACACCATCGACACCATCGACACCATCGACACCATCGACACCATCGACACCATCGACACCATCGACACCATCGACACCATCGACACCGCCATCGACACCGCCATCGACACCGCCATCGACCGATGCCGCCCGCTCTGTTTCTGTGTTCACCGCCGCGTCGCCCGCCGGCCGCTGCCCCCTGTTGCCGCGTCGGCCGCCCCACCGGCGGGGCCGTCACCCGCCGCCCGTCGCGGCCGACACGTCGGATTTCGGTGGTTCCTCATGATAACAACACACCGCCGCACTGTTCACTCTTTCAGCCGAGACGCAGAAATTTTTTTTCATCCCGACAGCCCGTCGGCTGTTTCTTTCTCACGGCTCCGGCGGTCAATAGTCAGAAGTTCTCACTATTTCCGGGTTCTGCCGCGCAAACAGATTGAGTTGAGATCGCCGACGGTGCCGACGGACCCGAGACCCCGGCCCCCTGTTCCGGCGGAGCACGGCGGCCAACGGCCCGCCGGAAACCCGCCGCCTCCAGCCGGCCGCCCGCGCCGGGTCGTCCAGGGCCCGCCCCGGCGCACGAAAAAACGGCGGCGTCCGCCGAAGCGTCCGCCGCCGCCCAAACATCCCAGACCGCGCAATTCCACAAAATCACGTGGCTCCCACGCCCACGCCGTACACAATCAAGATCCCGACCCCATCCCGACCCCCAAAACGCGATGACGACACACCTGCAAAATTCTGGCTAAACAGAACCTAACATGCGGCCGCCATGTCCGCCATGGTCATCAGTAAAACGGGGGTGGGGGGGATTCGCCTGCCGGTCGTCGGACCTCGAAGTCGAACGCCGCCAGATCATCCCAATCGACCACGTCTCGGCCATCGAACCCGACGCGGACGTGCGGCCTGAGACCAGTGTATATGTTGATGCGTCGCCCGTGTATCACTTTTTCTTTCTTGCCTCGGTGCGGCACCGCCATCCTGAGATTCTCGCCGAACTTCGGTTTACCCATTTCGCGCATACCATTGTGATGCGCGTAACTCCTGTATAGGTAATATAATATGTCCGTGCTGACCCCATACCCCTCTCCAATCTCGCAGCAATCGTCTACAAACGCCTGCACGGGCGCGTTATCGAGCTCGTACTGCCGGAGCAGCTCCATGCCGTCCGCCGGCCTGGTGAACTCACCACGGGCGAGCAGCCGACGGCGTCCGAACAACGCGGCGAGCAGGATGCCCAGACCCTCCCGCTGCACGCCTCGCTTGATCGTTCTGTCCGGCCGCCTCCGGTAGCCCTGCGTCATCGGTACCACAAGCAGACGCTGAGCCCACGAACCGGACGGGTCGGGAAATCGCGGCAGTTCGTTGCAGCAGATCATCAGCTTGAGTCGCAGCGGGAACTTGGAATCCTCACGCCCGTACTTTTCTTCCACGCTGATCGGGTCGCCGGACGCGATGCTCTTCGCCACCTCGATCGCCCGGTCGGCGTGCATGTCTGAGACGTGCGCGTCGTGCATTACGGCGACAGCCAGCCCCATCAGCGCGAACGTGTGGTGCGGCCTGGCCAGGCTCGTGAACGATGTGGTCCCGACGAGCTCATCGCTCATCATCGCCCGCACCGCCTCGATGAACGTCCCCTTGCCCGAGCCGGGCGGTCCTGTCAGCACCAGCGCGGTCTCGAGCGAGACATCCGGCGTCAGGCAGTAGCCAAGCCACTCGAGCAGCGATGCCTGCTTCCGCTCGTCGCCTTCGCAGAGCGAATCCAGGAAACGGGCGAATGTCGGCGCACGCTTGGACCAGACCTCGAAGCCGATTGTCTCGTTGTCCGGGTCGTTTCGCAGTTGCCCGGCGAGCTCTTCGCATGGGATCTCATGCGGCACCTTCTGGGTGCTCAAAAACCTCGGCGTATGCGGTTCGACGACGACGCGTCCCTCGTCCCAGGCGTCGAGCCGCAGCAGCCCGTTGCCGACGGCCAGCACCATTGTCGGGTCCGGCATCGCCTCCCCGCGGCCGACCCGCCGCTGCCGCCACCGCTCGAACACGGGCTCATCGCCGTCGTACGTCGGCGGCGCCCAGGCCGGCAGCTCGTCGTCGTCGACCATGCAACACGCCTTCATGTGCTCGGCGATGCCGCGAATTTCGCCGACAGTGAGCCCGGCGTACTTCTGGGTCACCTCGCGCCCGTGCTCGTCGATGATCGGCTTGCGTGTGGCGATGTCGAACCCGTCGAAGAATTCGACGAGCGACGCGTGCACCTGCTCGTCGGTGATGCGCCGCCACCGCCCGTCGCCGTATTCGAGCCAGTGCCCGAAACGGCTCCAGTACGCCAGGCCGAACCGCTGCCCGGCACGCTGCCCGCGCGGCGGGCCCCACACGCGGTGCGCCGCGAGCCGAGATCGTCGTGTTTGGCCTGGCCACAGGATCGGTCGCTGAGGTGCCTCCGACGGTTCTTCGGTCGAATCATCCGGGGGTGCGGGGGGCGGCTCGTCGGGGGCGTCGACCCGTTCGACAGCCGATATGAGCACCCCGGCGGCCCGCTCGCCAGCGTGGACCAGGACGTCGAGCCAATCCACGCTCTTGCCATCACGAGGCCGATCCCCGTCCTCGCCGGCCACGACGAGCGAGGGGCAATTGATCGCGCTGGGCTGCGCAATCGCGACGGCGAACCCCATCGACCTGATCCGCTCGTGCGCTATCCACGCAGCCTCCTGGCCGGCACCGCTGGCGTCGAGGTCCGCGGCGATAATGATCGACCGCCCCTCCTGCCCGCGCAGATCCACGGCCTTGAGTCCGGACGTCGAGAGCGTCGCCCACACCTCGCACCCGGTGACCTGGTGCACGGCCATGGCGGTCTCGACGCCTTCGGCCAGATAGAGCGTTTCGGTCCGCGGCCCGATGCGCACGGCCCCCCCGAGCGGACGTCCGAGCATCTTTTTGATCTTGGCACCGTCGACGTCGGTGATCGGCGCCCCCGCCGTGTCGACGGCGATGCGTTGCAGGCCGACGAATCCACCGCCTGCGTCGACGACTGGGCAGAGGATGGCCGTCCGCTCATCGTTGAGCGACATCCGCCCGAATCTGTAGAGCGCGGTGATCACGCCGCGGAGGCGGACGACGTCGAGTCCTCGGGCTGCGAAGTAGGCTTCGATCGGGGCGGACTCTGCTTTGGCCTCCTGCCAGACCTGCCATGCGTAGGCGATTGATTCGCGGCGGTCTTTCTCGTCCTTCTCGTCTCTCTCGCGTTTCCGTTTCTCGGCCTCGGCCCGCCATCTCTTTCGGTCATGTTGCTCGTCTCGCCCGGGCCCGGGCGCAACGCCGGCGAGCTCTGCCAGGATTCGCACGGCGCGAGCGAAGTCGTCGCCGCGTGGTGCGGACGCACCGTGCCCGCCGATGACGTAGGCGGGCCATCCGGTGGCTTCGCCGTTTTTGTTGCAGTAGTAGCCGCCGGGCTTTTTTTCGAGGCAGACGATTTTTTCGGGTTTGACGGGCGTTCTGCCGCCGATTTGGGCGAGGAGCGACGGGTCAGCGCCTTTTCCGGCCTTCCATCCGCCGCGGCACCGGACCCAATCGAACTCGGGGAAGGCCCGGTCGAGCACGTCGAAGAGTGCGGGCAGAACCTCAGACTCGTAGTAGTCACCGATCGCGGCCATGATCTCACACCGCTGCCGGGGCTAAAATAGCCCCTGTAATGCTGATGTTCGCTGTGTTTTTTGTGGTTTCGCGGCCGTTGGATTGTGTAGCACCGCGCACAAAAACGCCCGTAACCCCTTTGTTTATTGGGGTTTCGGGCAAAGCCACCTGCCGGACTCGAACCGGCGACCTAAGCTTTACGAAAGCTTCGCTCTACCAACTGAGCTAAGGTGGCCACGCCGGTTTCCTCCCGGCACAGGCATTTTCCCGCCCGCCGGGCCGTTGTCCACCCCCCGGCCCCTCAATCCTCGCTTTCACGCCACGCCGGACGCGCCGCCTCCTCCAACCCCGACACCCGCATACGCGTCCCCGCGGCCCGTAGACGCTCGATTTCCCGAGCTCCGATCTCCACGGTCAGGACGACCTCCCGAGCCCCGTACTCCCGTTCGAGGACGCGGCCGCGGTTCTCGATCGTGTGGATCGTCTTCGAATCCGACATGGGCACCGCGATCTCCACCCGGCGGACCTCCCCCACCACGCTCCGGCGGACACGCTCAACCAGTTCGTCGTGCCCGATCCGCAGCCGACCCCGATCGTCGGGCAGGGCGCATACCGCGATCGCCCCCGGCGAGCGTGTCAACCAGATCAGCAGCTCGTGGCTGTCGGCGAGCCGATCCGCCTTGTTCAGCAGCACGACCCGCTCCGGGGGCGTCCAAGGCTCTCCCCCCGGTTCACCCGCCCGGGCCTTTTCCTCGGCGCGGCGGACCTCGTCGAACAACTCGTCCAGGGTCCGGTTCACCGTCTCGAAATGCAGATCCGCCGCCGGGTCCGAAACATCCACCAACACCAGGAGCAGATCCGCGTGCGTCGCCTCTTCAAGCGTCGCCCGGAACGACGCCACGAGGTGATGGGGCAGGTCGCGCACAAACCCCACCGTGTCCGACAGCATCACGGAAAGCCCCCCCCCGCCCTCGGCCTTCAGGTCCCATTGCCGTGTGCGCGTCATCAGCGTCGCGAAGAGGCGATCGTCCGCGTACGCCCCCCCGGCGGTCAGGGTGTTGAACAACGTGCTCTTGCCCGCGTTCGTGTATCCGACAAGCCCGACCGTGAAGTGATTGCGTTTGCGGGCGCGGACCTCCCGACGCTTTCTCGCCCTGATCTTCTCAAGCTCGTCCGTCAGCATCTTCTTCCGACGCTGAACCAGACGGCGGTCGATCTCCAGCTGCTGCTCGCCCGGCCCGCGCGTCCCCACGCCGCCGATCCCGCCGCCCACGATCCGTTCGAGGTGATCCCACATCGCCCGCAGCCTCGGATAGGTGTATTCCAGCTGCGCGATCTCGACCTGCAGCCGGGCCGCGTGCGTCGTCGCCCGGCTCGCGAAAATATCCAGGATCAATTCCGACCGGTCGAGCACCTTCCGCTCGGTCAGCTTCTCGATCGCCGATATCTGTTTGGGGCTCAGTTCGTGATCGAAGATGATCGTCTGCGCGTCGACCATCTCGCACAGACCCCGCAGTTCCTCGATTTTCCCACGCCCCATGTACGTTCCGGTCTCGGGTCGCTCCCGGCGTTGTTCGATCTCCCCAACCGCGACCGCGCCAGCCTGCTTGACCAGTTCGCGGAGCTCGCCGAACGGGTCCGAGCGGTCGTACCGATCCCCCGGCAGACGAACGGCCGCGAGCACGACCCGTTCGGCCGCCACCTTGATCGATTGTCGTTCCGTCGGCACCGGCACGGCCGATCGTAGCCCCCCACGGAATAATCAAATCCTCGATTCGGTTGAGCCGATGGCGTAGTTTGAGGTATAGTGCTGCCGTGAGCCGACTGCTGTCCATCCTGTTGATCGCGATCGCGGCGTTCGCCCGGGGCGATCTGACCGCGGTGCAGCAGGTCCGAGAACACGCCGTCGTGGTGACCGCCTCGGCTTCGATGCCCGCCTGCTGTGCTTCGGATGACGGGTTCTGCCCCATGTCCGACGGGCCGTGCCGATGCGACGCTCCGCGGACACCGCCGGCTCACCCCAAACAACCACTCCCGCGGCCATCGAAGGACCGCGGCTTCTTCACGTCGCTCCCCGATCAACCCACACGCGTCGAGACCGCTGCATCCCGGTCCCGGACGACTCCCGCCGACGTGCGCACGTCCGTGCACGAAGGCGAATCGCACAACACCATCAGATCGTTCCTCGGCAACTGGCGAACGTAGAAACGCGGAAGCACAGAGATCGTGCGCGCCCACCGTGGTGTGCTCTCTCCGGTTTCCACGTTCATCACGCACCCAGGAGCCGACCATATGCCATCGCGATGGATCGCGGCACTGTTCGCCGCCGGTCTTTCCGCGGGATGCCGTTCCCCGCTCGAAAGCACACACCAGTACCCGCTCGACCGCATCAGGCCGCCCGGTATCGAGCACGCCCCCCCGTCGGCTTTCCGACAGGGCGATGACGCCGCCGACTCCACGGAGCCGGTCGGCCCCGACGGGTTCGTCCGTTATGCATTGCTCCACAACCCGGGGATCGAGGCCGCGTATCAGCGGTGGGTTGCCGCCGCAGAGCGTCTCCCGCAGGTCTCGGCTCTGCCCGATCCGCGGCTCACGCTTGCGTTCTTTCTGGACGAGGTGGAGACGCGTACCGGAGCGCAGCAGGCCCGCGTGGGCATCCAGCAACGATTCCCCTGGCCCGGCCTGCTCGAACGCCGAGAGGACGCCGCCGCGCTCGAGGCCGTCGCCGCCTGGTATGAATTCGAATCGGAGCGGCTCGACGTGACAGAGCGGGTTGTGGATGCCATGCACGATCTGGCCGCGCTGGATCGCATCATCGCCATCACGGGCGAGAATCGCGACCTCCTCGCATCTTTCGAGGATGTCCTCCGTGCCCGATACCGCGTCGGCGCCGGCTCACACCCCGAGCTGATCCGCGTCCAGGTTGAACTCGGGCAGATCGAGGACCGCCTCGAAAAACTCCGCGCCACCCGCCCCGTCTATGTTGCCGAGCTGAACGCCGCCATGAACAGGCCCGCCTCGACGCGCGTCGATCCGTTCGACCCCCTGCCGGACGAGGTGATCGACACCGACGCGGACCGGCTCGCCGGCATCGCACGCGGATCGAACCCGGTGCTGCTCGCGATGGATCAACGGGCCCGGCGCCAGCAAGTGCTCGTGGAGGTCGCGAAGAAAGAAGGGATGCCCGATTTCGCCGTGGGCCTCGACACCATCATCACAAACGAGGCCGGCACCCCTGTTCCCGAGAGCGGCGATGATCCCGTCCTGCTCACCTTCGGCGTCGATATCCCCCTCTGGAGAGACAAGTACGACGCCGCCGTCCGTCAGGCAGTTGCCGCCCGCCTCGCGATCACCCGCGAGCGTGAACAGAAGGCCAACACCATCGCGTCCGCCGTTCACCGAGCCTGGTTTGAACACACGGACGCCGACCGTCGCGTCCGACTCTACGAAGGCACCCTGATCCCGAAGGCGCGTGAATCGCTCAAGGCCTCCCTTGCCTCTTTCAGAGCCGGCGAGGCGACGTTCCTCGATCTTCTCGACACCGAACGGACGCTCCTCGAATTCGACATCACCGTTGAAAAGGCCCGCGCCGCTCGCGGCAAAGCACTCGCGCGCCTGCACACGCTCACGGGCGGCGCGATCCCCGGCCGGCCAGCGCCACAGGAGGGCGAACAATGAAAAAGGCTCTCCTCATGCTGAAGACAGTGCTCCGGCGGATCTGGGCTCACGCATCCGCGGTTGTCGCCGTTGCGCTCATCATTGCCGCGTTCGTCGCGGGGCGTCATATCGGGACCCCGCCCCCCGATACCGGGCACGCCGAAGTCACCGTGTCTCCCGCGGGCCAACCCGGCGGTGACGCCGAGGTTCAGTATTACACGTGTTCGATGCATCCGTCCGTCCGGCTGACGGACCCGGATGCCAAGTGCCCGATCTGCGGCATGGATCTCATTCCTGTCGGCGAGCACAGCGTCGACACGGGCACTCTCACACTCTCCCACGAAGCCGCCGTTGCCAGCCGCGTCGAAACGGCCGAGGTCGCTCGGTATTTCCCCGAAGCGGCTGTCCGGCTGTACGGGAAGGTTACGTACGACGAAACCTCCGTCGCACGGCTCACGGCGTATTTTCCGGGCCGGATCGATCGCCTGTTCGTCAACTACGTCGGGGTCTCCGTCAACAAGGGCGATCACCTTGCCGAGGTCTACAGCCCCGAGCTGCTGGCCGCGTTCGAGGAGCTCCGGCAAGCGGCCGAGGCTGTGCGGAACGCCTCCGAGATGAGCGGCCTCGTCCGCGACGCCACGCGGGACACGCTCGAAGCCGCCCGCGAAAAACTCCGGCTCTTCGGTCTCAGACAGGAGCAGATCCGGGCTGTCGAAGACGGCTCGTTCAATTCTGATCACTTCACGATCTTCGCCCCCATCGGCGGCGTCGTGACGCATCTCGGTGTCCGCGAGGGCGACTACGTCAACACCGGCGCGGCCATCGCCACGGTCGCTGATCTTTCGCGGCTCTGGATCGACATGGAGGCGTATGAATCTCAACTCCCGCTGCTGCGTTGGGGGCAGCAGGTCACGTTCACCGTCGAGGCCCACCCGGGCGAGGTGTTCCGGGGCCGGATCTCGTTCATCGAGCCGATCGTCGACGAAGAGACGCGCACCGCGGCCGTCCGTGTCGCGGTTGAGAACCCCAACGGCAGGCTCAAGCCCGGCATGTTCGCCTCCGCCGTTGTTCACGCCAAGGTTGGTCAGACCGGCGCTCTTCCCGTGGAAGACATCGCCGGTGAATGGGTCTGCCCGATGCACCCGACGCAAACCAGGGCAACCAGCCAACCCTGCCCCGTGTGCGGGATGGATATGGTTCCTGCGTCCACGCTGCTCGGCGAAGCACCCGATCATGAAGCGGCCCCCCCGCCGCTTGTGATCCCCAAATCCGCGGTCCTCTTTACGGGTGTCCGCTCCGTCGTCTATGTCGCGCACATCGGCGAAGATGAAACGGTCTACGAGGCTCGCGAAGTCATCCTCGGGCCCAGAGCCGGCGATCTCTATGTAGTCCGCCGGGGTCTCGAAGTCGGCGAGCGTGTTGTCGTCAACGGCGCGTTCAGGATCGACAGCGCGATGCAGATCGCCGCGAAACCAAGCATGATGTCCCCCCGCAACGGCGGCGAGGCGACGGATCACGCCGGGATGGAGGGCATGACCCAGACGTCCGGTTCCTCGGCCTCCCCCGCCGGGGGTGTATTTACCAAGCAGCTCACGCCTGTCTACGACGCCTATCTCGACGCTCAGGGGGCGCTCGCCGGCGACGATCTCGAAGCATTCAACACCGCTGTCCGAACCCTCGACAGGGCGCTCGGCGATGTGCGTGAAGCCGGGCTCGTCGGCGATGCCGTCAAAGCATGGCGAAGGGCACTCGGGTTGCTCCGCACCGCCGATGCCCCGGCTTCGATCGACGAGGCCCGTTCCCGATTCGAAACCATGAGCGAGGGCGTCATCATCCTGCTCCGTGAGTTCGGCCCGCCCGAGGGCGAGACGCTCAACCTTGCGCATTGCCCCATGGCTTTCGATTTCAAGGGCGCGGACTGGGTCCAGCGGGGGGACCAGATCCGGAACCCGTATTTCGGGTCCGAAATGCTCACCTGCGGGAGTATCAAACGGTCATTCCAGAAAAATCCCGGCGACAGCAGCGACGGGGGGACGCGGCCGTGAATGACCTCACCACCCCCAAAGATAAGGCCGGCCCGCTCAACGCGCTCTTGCGATTCTGTCTCGAACAGAAACTCGTCGTCGGGATTTTCACGCTCGGCATCGTGTTCTGGGGCGTGCTTGTCGCACCCTTCGCGTGGAACATCGCCGACCTTCCCAGGGACCCCGTCCCCGTGGACGCCATCCCCGACATCGGCGAAAACCAGCAGATCGTCTTCACCAAATGGCCCGGCAGAAGCCCGCAGGACATCGACGACCAGATCAGTTACCCGCTCACCGTCGCCCTGCTCGGCATCCCCGGCGTCAAGGACATCCGCAGCTACTCCGTCTTCGGCTTCTCCACCATCTACGTCGTCTTCGAGGACAACATCGAGTTCTACTGGTCCCGCTCCCGGGTGCTCGAAAAACTCAACTCGCTCTCTCCGGGCACGCTCCCCCCGGGCGTCTCGCCCGCGCTCGGCCCGGACGCCACCGCCCTCGGGCAGGTCTACTGGTACACCCTCGAAGGCAGAGACAAGCAGGGCAACCCCACCGGCGGGTGGGACCTCGACGAGCTCCGCTCCATCCAGGATTTCATCGTCAAATACCAACTCGCCGGGGTCGAGGGGGTCTCCGAGGTCGCCTCCATCGGCGGCTTTGTCAAGGAATACCAGATCGACGTCGACCCCGACGCGATGCGTGCCGCGGGGGTTTCGCTGGGGCAGATCATCAACGCCGTCAGGAAAAGCAATCTCGACGTCGGCGCACGCACAATCGAGGTGAATCGGGCCGAATACATTGTCCGCGGCATCGGATTCATCGAAAGCGTCCGGGACCTCGAACAGACCGCCGTCACCGCCCGAGACGGCCAGCCCATCCTCATCAGTGATATCGCCAAAGTCGGTCTCGGGCCCGCCCTCCGCCGGGGCGTGCTGACGAAAGCCGGTGAGGAAGCCGTCGGGGGTGTCGTCGTCGTCCGTTACGGCGAGAACCCGATGGCCACCATCCAGCGCGTCAAAGAAACGATCAGGAAAATATCGCCGGGGCTTCCCTCGAAAACTCTCGCCGACGGGACCGAGAGCCGCGTCACCATCGTCCCCTTTTACGACCGCACCGGGCTGATCAAGGAAACGCTCGGCACGCTCAACGACGCGATCGCCCAGCAGATCCTCGTCACCATCATCGTGGTGATCCTGATGGTGATGCACCTGCGCAGCAGCCTTCTCATCAGCGCCATGCTGCCGATCGCCGTTCTGATGACATTCGTCGGGATGAAGGTCTTCCACGTCGACGCGAACATTGTCGCCCTCTCCGGCATCGTCATCGCGATCGGGACCATCGTCGACATGGGCATCGTGCTCACCGAGAACATCCTCAGGCGCCTCGACGAGGCGGGCGACAGCGAGCCCACGCTCGAAGTTGTTTACCGGGCCACTGCCGAGGTCGGCAGCGCCGTGCTCACCGCCGTCGCCACGACCGTCGTCGGCTTCCTCCCGGTCTTCACCATGCAGGCCGCCGAGGGAAAACTCTTCAAACCCCTCGCGTACACAAAGACTTTCGCGCTCATCGCATCGATCATCATCGCGCTGACCATCCTGCCCGCCGCGGCGCACCTCATCATCGGCTCCAGAATCCGCACAAGAGGACTCCGTATCGCCGGCGCGGCGGCCGTCACGATCGCGGGAGCGGTCGTCGCGATCTGGATGAATCTGACCGGCGGGCTGCTCATCGCCGCGTTCGGTGCCTTCTATCTCATCAGGCCGCTGCTGCCCACTCTGATTGCACGTGCGATTCAGTGGTCCGCGAACATCGTCGTCGTGCTCATCGTGCTTGCCGTGCTCGCGGGGGAATGGGAGCCGCTCGGCCCGGAACCGGGCACCATCGGCAACGCGCTGTTCATCGGGGTGATCGTGGGTGGGCTCCTGCTGGCGTTCTGGCTCGTCCGCCTCGCGTTTCCCGCCGTCCTCGGCTGGGCAATCCGTCACAAACTCGTCGCCACTTCGCCGGCGATCATCGTCACACTCCTCGGCTTCACCGCGTGGCTCGGTTTCGATCGCGTCTGGGGTTGGCTCCCCGAGCCGATCGCTCGCACCGAGACCGTCGCCGGCATCGCGCACGCATTCCCCGGCATCGGCAGCGAGTTCATGCCCAAACTCGACGAGGGCGCGTTTCTCTACATGCCCACGACGATGCCCCATGCCTCGATCGGCGAGTCCACCGACATCCTCAAGGAACTGGACCGGAGAATCCTTTCGATCCCCGAGGTCGAGCTCTCCGTCGGGAAAATCGGGCGGGTAGAAAGCCCCCTCGATCCCGCCCCCATCTCGATGGTCGAGACGATCATCCAATACAAGAGCGAATACAAAGCCGACGAGAACGGGCGAAGACTCACCTTCAGATATGACAACGAGAAAGGTGAATTTGTCCGTGATGAAAACGGTGATCTCATCGAAGACCCCGACGGGCGACCATTCCGCCAGTGGCGTGACGAGATCAAGTCTCCGCAGGATATCTGGAACGCCATCACGGATGCCGCGCGTATGCCCGGTGTCACCAGCGCCCCCAAGCTGCAGCCCATCGAAACCCGCATCGTCATGCTCCAGTCGGGCTTCCGTGCCCCCATGGGCGTCAAGGTCTACGGGCCGTCCCTCGAGTCGATCGAAACATTCGGCCTCGAACTCGAACACTTCCTCAAGCAGGTCCCCACGATCGAACCCGCCGCCGTGTTCGCGGACCGTGTCGTCGGCAAGCCGTACCTCGAGATCGACATCGACCGCGAGCGCATCGCCCGGTACGGCCTCCGGATCGCCGATGTGCAGGAAGTGATCGAGGTGGCCGTCGGCGGCAAGCCCCTGACCATGACCGTCGAGGGCCGCGAGCGCTACCCCGTCCGCGTCCGTTATCTGCGCGAGCTGCGGGACCAGCCCGACACGCTCGCCGATATCCTCGTGCCCACGAAGTCCGGGGCGCAGGTTCCGCTCCGAGAGCTCGCCGAGATCGAATACCGCCGCGGGCCGCAGATGATCAAGAGCGAGGACACCTTCCTCGTCGCCTACGTTCTTTTCGACAAAGTGCCGGGCGTCGCCGAGGTCGATGCCGTCCACGATGCGCAACGCTATCTGAAGGGAAAAATCGATTCGGGAGAGCTCGTCGTCCCCGCGGGGGTCACCTACGAGTTTGCCGGTTCATACGAAAACCAGGTGCGCGCCGCCAAACGTCTTTCCATCGTTCTTCCGCTCTCGCTTGTCGTCATCTTCCTGCTGATTTACTTCCAGTTCAAAAAAGTCAGTGTCACGCTCATGGTCTTCTCGGGCGTCTTTGTCGCGTGGGGCGGGGGGTTCCTCATGCTCTGGTTGTACGCCCAGCCCTGGTTTCTCGATACGCACCTGCTCGGGGTCAACCTCAGGGAACTCTTCCAGGTCCACCAGTTCAACCTCAGTGTCGCCGTCTGGGTCGGGTTCCTCGCCCTCTTCGGCATCGCCACCGACGACGGCGTCATCATGGCTACCCGCATCGAGCAAGCCATGGACGAGCAGAAGCCCGACACCATCGAGAGCATCCGCGCGTGCGTCATCGAGGGCGGTCGGCTCCGCATCCGCGCCGCCGTCATGACAAGCGCCACAACAATCCTCGCCCTGCTGCCCGTGCTCACGAGCACCGGGCGGGGGTCCGACATCATGGTCCCGATGGCCATTCCCACCTTCGGCGGGATGGCTGTTGCGTCCATCACATGGTTCATCGTTCCCATCCTGTATTGCTGGGCCGCGGAATGGAGACTCCGCCTGTCTCACCCCGGCAATCCCCGTGTACACTCCAACCAGAAAGAAGGAGATCCACAATGAACAGACTTACTATCATCGCGTCGCTCGCCATCGCCGCCGCCGTCCCCATCACGACGGTGAGCGCGGGCCCTGACCACGCCGACAAGCCCAAGATGAAACACCACGACGCGCCCAAGCCCATCAACAGGATGTGCCCCGTCGGCAAGGAGCCCATCGACCCCGAGGCCGGCACCTTCATGTACAAGGGCCACGCCATCGGCACCTGCTGCCCGGGCTGCCGAGAAGATTTCATGGCCTGGGACGAAAAGAAGCGTGACGAGTTCGTCGCCCTCGCCCTCGCCCATAAGGAACCGGGCGAGGCCCACAAGGCCGTCGCCGCCGCCGCGAAAAAAGCCCCCGCGTGGTCCGACCCCTACCCCCTCGGCACCTGCCCCGTTTCCGGCGAGCCCCTCGGCGAGATGGGCGACCCCATCATCAAGAAGTACAACGGCCGCGAGATCCGGTTCTGCTGCAAGAAGTGCGTCGGCAGGTTCGAGAAGGACCTCAAGGCGTCCATGAAGAAGGTGGACGAGGCGATCATCAAGGACCAGATGCGCTACTACCCGCTCCAGACCTGCCCCGTCTCGGGTGAGCCCCTCGCCGAGGACGGCGAAGATAACGCCGTCAACTTTGTCTACGGCAACCGTCTCGTGCGTCTGTGCTGCAATATGTGCAAGAAGAAGTTCAAGGCCGATCCTCAGAAATATATCGCCGAGCTGGACAAGGCCACCGCCGACGCGCAGCGGAAGGACTACCCCCTGAACACCTGCCCGGTCTCCGGCGAGCAACTCGGCGAGATGGGCGACCCGGTCGAGGTCGTCGTCGCGGGCCGCCTTGTGCGTCTCTGCTGCAATATGTGCAAGCCCAAGCTCATGGCGAACCCCAAGCCCTTCCTCGACAAGCTCGACGCCGCCTGGCAGGCCAAGGGCATGTACATGCCCGAAGCCGACGAGCATCACGGCATGGACGACGACCACGACGGCGACATGCATGGGATGAAAGGGATGCACCACGACGATGCTGAGCATGATGATCACGGGGACCACGATGACGATTGAACCAGGCCCGATGTCCCAGCATCCCGTTTGAAACCGGGATTACGCTCCATCGCCGCGTCATTCTCGTGAACACAGACCCCCGGGGTTCAGCCCGGGGGTTTTTCTATCGATCGGTGCCAGTGATCAATATCCCTCGAGGATCTCCAGCATCGGGCCGAGGTGCTTCTCGTACCGCTTCCAACGCTGCTGGCTCCTTGTATAGATCGGCTCTCGCACCTGGTCGACGCTCGCCGTCTGTACATTCGCCTTCTGCTTGTGGTGGGCCATGCATTTCTCGTCGAACGGCATCCCCACGTGCGCGAGCATCGCCTCCACATGAGGCCGGGGGTCGCTCGTCAACTTTTCGTAGTTATTCTCGTGGATCGGCATGTCGACCACCTCCGCCCATTGTTCCATAATCCGGCGGTAGAGAACATACTGGCGTGCGCACGTCTCGATTCGGCGCGTCCAAGAAAGCCGAAGCCCGAAGTTCTGGAAGAAACACGACAGGCATGTATCGCGTGCGTCCCGCGTGCAATGAATGATCTTCGAATTCGGCAACGCCTTCGAGATCACCGCGATGAAGTAGTAGTTCTCCGGCATCTTGTCCACGACGCGTTTCGCCTTTACGCCCTTCGGCAGCCGCGTCCGTTCCAGATACAACCTCGCCGTTTCCTTGACCAGCGCCTCGTCGAGGTGCTTGGGGCGTTTGTCGTGCAACGTCAGCGTCAAGCCGTTCGATTCGCCCACCGTCGCGATCTGCGGGTGTGCCGCGAGGATCTGCTCGGTCAGCGTAGTCCCCGAGCGCGGCATGCCGACGACGAACACGCACCTGTCCGTCGTCTCGCCGCTCATAGGGATGCGATCGATATTCTCTCTCGCCCATACCTCCAGGAACTCGTCGATCGGGATGATCTCCGCATCGTCCAGCGTCATGTTCGCCCGCGTGAAAGACTCGAAAGCCTTGTCGTACTCCCCCATCGCGTCGAGGATGTGCCCTCGCTCGTACAACGCATCCCGGCGGTTGTGCTCCGGGCAGCGCGGGTCCGCCAGCAGCTCGTCGATCGTGTCCATCGCCTCGCCGAACTGTTTGAACTTGCGGTGGAGCTCCGCACGCATGATCGCGAGCTCCGCGTTCCAGACACCCGCCGCCCTCGCCTCCTCGAGGAGACGCATCGCCTGCTCCGATTCGCCCATCGACCGCAGCATCCGGGCCTTGAAATTCAACGCCCGCGTCGAACCCGGTGAACGCTCCAGGTGCTTGTTGATCAGGCGCAGCGATGTGCGCGAATCGCCGATATCGCGATAGATCCCCGCGAGGCACGTCACCGTCTCCGCGTCGCTGATCCCGAGCTCGATCGCCCGGCGGAGGTGCACCATCGCCTTGTTCGTCAGCTGCTGGTTCGCATACGCGAAACCGAGCATCTTGTGCAGCATCGGGTCGCGGCGATTCAGCGGCAGAACCTCCTCCAGAAGCGACGCCGCCAACTCGAATTGCCCCGCCTCCAGAAGAGGCGCGACACGCGTCTTGATCTGATGAACCCTGATCTGTGCAGGGCTCGGCATCATCGGGTTCCCGCCTGTCACGTCGTCCTCCGTCTGCCTGGGTCAGCACACAGGGTAGACACGAATCCACCGCCCACGGGTCCCGCCCTCCCCATCCCGGCAACAACCATCACACCCCGAAATATCGGGCCTCCGGGTGGTGGACGACGATCGCGCTGGTGCTCTGTTCCGGCTCGATCTGCCAGTTTTCCGTCAGCGTGCACCCGATCCGCCCCGGCTCGATCAACCTCCAAAGAATCTCCTGATCACGCAGTTCGGGGCATGCCGGGTATCCGAAACTGTACCGGCTGCCGCGGTACTTCTGGGCGAACAGCCCCTCCACCGTCGCGCTGTCCCCGTCGTCGATCCCCAGCTCGGTGCGCATGCGTTTGTGCTGCAATTCCGCCAGCGCCTCGGCGCTCTCCACCCCCAACCCGTGCAGATACAGATACTCGCTGTACGCGTCCCCCTCGAACAACGACCGGCACACCTCGCCGATCCGCCGGCCCACCGTCACGCACGAAAGCCCGAGCACGTCCTTCCGCCCCAAAGACAGGCACCCCGCCTCGTCCCTGAAATAATCGGCGATGCACAGCCGCTTCCCGCTCTTCTGCCTCGGGAACGAAAAACGCGCCACCTCCCGCGAGTGGTCCTCCGCGTCGAACACCACCACCTCATCCCTCTCCGACCACACCGGGAAATACCCATACACCACCCGCGGCTCAAGCAGCCCCTCCTCCACGCACCGAGCCTTCAGCCGCTCGAAGATCGGCACCGCCTGCTCTTCGATCTCTTGCTCGAACGCCGCCTTCGATCGTTTCCCCCGCCTGAATTGCCATTGCACCCGGAACAATGCCACGGGGTTGATGTACGCGAACACCTCATCGAGAGAAATATCCTCGACGAACCGGCTGCCGAAGAACGGCGCCACCGGAACGTCCACATCCCGGCGGACCGCCGAAACACCGTTCGCGGATGTCTCCTGCATATCGGCCGGGCTTTCGACCGCATCCGTATATCTCGCCGCGCGCCCCTCGATCTCCGCGGTCAGCTCATCCAGCCGCCCCCCCGTGATCCCGTCCATGATCCGCAGCCCCTCGAACGCGTCCTTCCCGTAGAGCAGGGGGCCGCGATACTTTTCGCGCAGCCGACCCTCCGCGTAACGCCGGGACAGCGCCGCCCCGCCCAGCAGCAGCGGCGGCGTCACCCCCCGCGCGTTCATCGTCTCGATGTTCTCCTCCATCACCATCACGCTCTTGACGAGCAGCCCGCTGAGCCCGATGGCGTCGGGCTTGTGACGCTCGAAGGCGTCGAGGATCGAGTCCACCGTCTGCTTGATCCCGATGTTGTGGACCGTGTACCCGTTGTTGGTGAGGATGATGTCGACGAGGTTTTTGCCGATGTCGTGGACGTCACCCTTGACCGTCGCCAATACGATCGATCCCTTTGTCTGGCCGGTTTTCCGTTCCATCAGGGGTTCGAGGTGCGCGACGGCCTTTTTCATCACCTCGGCGCTCTGGAGGACGAAGGGCAGCTGCATCTCGCCGCTGCCGAAGAGTTCGCCGACCGTCTTCATCCCGTCGAGCAGGTGCTCGTTGATGATCTCGATCGGGGTGTACCGCTCCAGTGCCTCGTCGAGGGCTTTTTCCAAGCCTTCTTTTTCGCCGTCGATGATGTGGCGACGCAACCTCGTCTCGACCGGCTCGTCCGCGGCGGGCGTGGCCCGTGTCGGCTCGCCGCCCGTGTCCTCGAACAACGAGATAAAACGTGAAAGCGGGTCGAATCCGGGATCGTCGATGCCTTCGGGCAGGCCCGTCTCGCCGGCAGAAACATCACGCCGGTCGTAGATCAGATCGAGCGCCGCCCGACGCCGGTCGTCGTCGATGCGGTGCATGGGCTCGATGCCGCCCGCGTGCACGATCGCCGACGTCAGCCCGGCCCCCGTCAACTCGCCCAGCAGCACGCTGTTGAGCACCACCCGGGCGGCGGGCTTGAGCCCGAAGCTCGCGTTGCTCAGCCCGCAGACGAGCTGCACCCGCGGGAAGGCATCCGCGATCCGCCGCGTCCCCTCGATCAATTCCAGCGCGGAACGCCGGTCCGCGTCCATGCCGGTCGAGATCGGCAGCACGAGCGGGTCGATGAACAGGTCCGCCTCGTCCAGCCCGTGCACCGAGACGGCCCGCTCGATCCCGCGTCGGGCGATCGACAGTTTCCGGTCCGCGGTCCGAGCCATCGCCGCGTGCTCGTCCTCGTCGATGGTCCCGATCACGAGCGCGGCGTTGTACCGAACCGCAAGCCCGCACACCTCGTCGAATTTTGCCTCGCCCTCCTCGAAATTCGCGGAGTTGATGATGCACCGGCCGCCCGCGTGCTTGAGGGCGCTCTCGATCGTCGCCGGCTGCGTCGAATCGATCATCAGGGGCGCGTCCACCTGTCGAGACAGGCGCGACACGATCTCGGCCATGTCACGCGCGTTGTCCCGGCCGGCCACGTCCACGTTTACGTCGAGCACGTGCGAGCCGTCGCGCACCTGGCCCCGCGCCAGCGATACAATCGCGTCCCAGTCCTCCGCCTCCAGCAGGCGGCGGAACCGGCGCGAGCCCGAGGCGTTGCACCGCTCGCCCACGATGAGGAAACTCGTGTCCTGCCGGTGCGGCACCGGGCTGAAAAGGCTCGTCGAGGAGGCCGACCACGAAACGGCCCCCCGCTCTCCGGGTGATACCCCCTCTCCACCGCCCGCGCCACCGCCGCGATGTGGGCCGGGGTCGTTCCGCAGCACCCCCCGACGAGGCTCACGCCGAATTGCCGGACGAAACCCGCCATCGCCTCGCCCAGTGCCCCCGGCGTGAGTGGGTACACCGCCCGCCCTTCCTGCAAAACGGGCAGACCCGCGTTCGGGAAACACGTGATCGGGCGATCCCACCGGTGCGAGAGCGTTCTGATCGACGTCTCCATCGCGTCCGGCCCGGTTGCGCAGTTCAGCCCCAGGCTCGCGATCGGGAAGCCCCGCAGCGCCTCGACCGCCGCCTCGACCGATGTTCCGAGGAGCATCGTCCCCGTCTGCTCGATCGTGATGCTCACCATGATCGGCACGTCCTGCGGCGAACGGGCTTCGTCTTCGAGGGCAGCGAGGGCCGCCCGGATCGCGCATTTCACCTGGAGCAGGTCCTGGCATGTCTCGATCAGGATCGCGTCCACGCCCCCCGCGATCAGGCCGCGCATCGACGCCCGGTAGGACGCGAGCATCTCGTCCCAGCCGATCTGTCCGAGCGAGACCAGTTTCGTCCCCGGCCCCATCGACCCGATGACATACCGCGGCTTGTCCGCCGTCGAAAACTCGTCCGCCACGGATCGCGCGAGCGTCGCCGACGCCCGGCAGAGGTCGACCGCCTCGGCCCCGATGCCGAAATCGTCGAGGACATGGCGGACCGCCCCGAAGGTGTTCGTCTCGATCGCGTCGGCACCGGCTTCAAGGAAGCCCCGGTGGATGGAGCCGATCACGTCGGGGCGGGTCCGTGTCAGCACGTCGGTGCAGTTCTCGCAGTTCGCGAAATCCTCCTCGACGGACAGATCGAAGGACTGCACACCGGTGCCCATCCCCCCGTCCAGCACGAGCACCCGAGATCCGAGTTGATCGATCAGCCCCGCCATGCCGCCTCCTCAAGCCCCGGGGCGTTCGGCCCATCGGCCCCCGCGTTCCACGTCATCACAAGAAACCATGAGATCCCGGAATGAATCGGCAAAGAATATCCATATTTGCGGATAAATGGAACATATCCACACCGATTTCTCGGCTTTTCCCCCACGACCCACACGACAACCGACCACTGCTATTCCTGACATCCAACTCCTTGATATACTCATAGCCGCGAGTCGCACACCACACAGCATCGGAGCGAACCCATGCCCACCGCCATCACGATGACCGACGCCGGCCTCAATGTCCCCGACGACCCCATCCTCCCGTTCATCGAAGGCGACGGCACCGGGCCCGATATCTGGCGCGCCACACAACACGTCCTCGACGCCGCCATCGAGAAGGCATACAACGGCGATCGCAAGGCACACTGGAAAGAAGTCCTCGCGGGCGAAAAAGCCTTCCGCGCCACGGGCTCCTGGCTCCCGGATGAAACGCTCGACGCCTTCAAGCAATACCTCGTCGGCATCAAGGGGCCGCTCACAACACCCGTCGGCGGCGGCATCCGTTCTCTTAACGTCGCGCTCCGACAGATCCTCGACCTCTACGTCTGTCTCCGCCCCGTCCGGCACTTCCCCGGTGTGCCCTCACCCGTGAACAAACCCGGTGATGTTAACATGGTCATCTTCCGCGAAAACACCGAGGACATCTACGCGGGCATCGAATATCAGGCCGGCACCCCCGAGGTTCAGAAGCTCATCGGCTTCCTCCAGAACGAGATGGGCGTGACCAAGATTCGCTTTCCCGAAACCTCCGGCATCGGCATCAAGCCCGTCTCCGAGGAGGGCACAAAACGCCTCGTCCGCGCCGCCATCAACTACGCACTCGACAACAACCGGCGCTCCGTGAACCTCGTCCACAAGGGCAACATCATGAAGTTCACCGAGGGGGCCTTCCGCGACTGGGGCTACGAGGTGGCCACCACCGAGTTCCGCGATCGGTGCATCACCCAGCGGGAATCCTGGATCCTCGGCAACAAGGAGCACAACCCCGATATCTCAGACGAAGACAACGCCAAGGCGATCGAACCCGGCTACGACATGCTCAACCCCGACGCGCAGGCGGCCGTCGTCAAGGAGGTCAAGGACACGCTGGCCGCGATCTGGGCCACCCACGGCGACGGCAAGTGGAAATCCATGCTCATGGTCAAGGATTCCATCGCCGACATCACGCTGCAGCAGGTGCTCACCCGCGCCAAGGAGTTCGACGTCATCGCCACGATGAACCTCAACGGCGATTATCTGTCGGACGCACTCGCCGCCCAGGTCGGCGGCATCGGCATCGCCCCGGGCGCCAACATCAACTACATCACCGGCCACGCGATCTTCGAGGCCACGCACGGCACCGCCCCCAAGTACGCCAACCTCGACAAGGTGAACCCGGGCAGTCTGATCCTTTCCGGCGAGATGATGCTCCGCTATATGGGGTGGACCGAGGCGGCCGACCTGATCATCAAGGGCATCTCCGGCGCGATCGCGGCCAAGACCGTCACCTACGACTTCGAGCGGCTGATGGACGGGGCGACGCTGCTGAAGTGCTCGGAGTTCGGGGAGGCGATTGTGAAGCACATGGGCTGACGTCTCCCGGGTACCTCGGCTCTCCGAGCCGGGCACGTCTCCCGGGCACCTCGGATCGTTGAGCCGGGTTCTTCCCCCTCTCCCCCTTCAAACCCTCGTGGAACGGGCATCCAGCCCGTCTCTCCACGAGGGCGTGGTGCCCATCCAGATCGCTCTTGAGACTCCTGGGACACTCCGCCAGTCCCTTGTGTAAATGACGGCGGAATGCGTCACAATGCAGAGATGAATCGGCAATTCATCAATCCGCTCGGCCGATCCATCACACTCCACGATCGCACATGGTTCGGCCACATCATCCGCCGCCCTCACGTCCTCTGTGGTGAGTCTGGCTCCAAGCTTTCTCGGCCTTTTTCGTGACGGACACCAGAGGCGGCGCACACCTACACACCCTCGAGTGCCGGCCCGCCCATCGGCAGGTCGAACCGGTCGCCCGTTCGGCAATACGCCTTCCCTCCCATCCGCCCGACCGCCCCGAGACGGGCCGGATCGACGTGCATCCGCTCGTTGAGCAGGTCGTCGCGTACATGGATGCAAACGACCCGCCCGATCACGATGTTCCCCCCGCCCGGCTCGCCCGGGTTCGTCCGGATGACTTCCGTCGTCTCGCACTCGAATGCGATAGGCGATTCCGCCACGCGCGGCGGCCGCACGAGGCGTGAATCCTCGCGCGTGAACCCGACGAAATCGAACTCGCTCTCACCGTAAGCCAACGGCTCGGCCGCGCCCGCGACACGACGCACGATCTCTTCTGTGACGACGGAAACAACGAACTGTCCTGTTCCGCCTTTGTCGGTCGGCTTCGCATTGCGGAGGGTGTCTTTCTCGGAGCCGTCGGGCTTGTTCGCGGGACAGAACAGCATCGTCATCGGGTTCGACCCGACCGCCGTAAAAAAAGAGAACGGCGCGAGGTTATCCCGTCCCTCCGAGGAGATCGTCGACACCAACGCGATCGGTCGCGGAACCACAGAACCGATCAACAGCTTGTAGCGGCTCGCAAGGTCCAGTTCATCGGGCGTGCATTGCATGCACGACAGTAGCCGCCGGGGCCATCGGGGCCGCCGTCCCGACGGGCCTGCCGATCGGCGGATGGATGAAAAAAGCCGAACAGCGGGGTGCTGTTCGGCCTGGGGTTCCCGGGTGGTCGTTGCCGGCTTGATGTCCGACGGCCAAAGTTGGGGTCACGGCCGATCGGACGCCGGCGGGCTGGGGTCAAAACCGCCCGGGGCTGTGGTTCGTGCTCTCTACCGTGAAGCGAGAACCCTCACCCCGTCTCACGCCGAGATCAAGAAAAAAATTGTCCCGACGCGCCGCCAACCTGTCGCCCACGCACAATCCCCCATGAAAAGCCAGGATTTCGAGCCCGGCCTCACCTGGCCGATGCTGCTCGGGCGGTGGGTCGAGTTCGCCCGATCGGCCGTCTCGCTCCCTGAAATGGGTGAAGCCGGGCGATATCGCCGATCCGTTGCCCCCCTCATCACGCTCCACGCGGTGACCCACGCCCTCACCGAGCTCGACCTGCTCCCGCCCGAGGACCGCCCCGCGGCCGTCGACCGGGCGGAGATCCTGATCAACAAGAGCGAAAACGCGTTGCGGGAAATCTGGGGCGACCCGCCCCCTGAAATCATGGCATTCATCGACGACGCACGCGATGCGCTCGCCGCTCGTTCCGACCTTGCCACCGCCGAACCCGGCCGGCCCGCCGTGCTCGAATGGCTCGTGCTGGGGGACGGGATCGTGTTCCCGCACCCCGGGGAGATCCTCGATGCGATCGCCCCCGTCGCTCCGACGGCCCGGCTGTATGTCCCGACACCCGGCGTGCCGTTTTTCCGAGGATCGATTGCGGCCTGCCTCGAAGCCGGCACCTCGTCAGGGGAAGAGGCCATCGAGCACATCGCCTCGCTCGTCTCGGCCTTCCTCGGCCCGGATGCGGATGGACCCGTCGAGGCCGATCAACCCAGACAGGTCTACCGGCAGTTCGACTTTGCTCGGGGCGGCCCCGTGCGCGACGTGATCGCCCCGATGTCGGCATCGAGCACCCCCGGCCAGCCGCTGCTCATCCCCGGTCTGATCGACGGGCGGGTGCAGCCTGTGCCGCTCCCGCCGCGGGTGCATGAAGACCTCGGCGTCCTGCCCGTGGTCGAGGCCGGCGGGGCTGATGAGGCCGATGCGGATAACGTGTGAGCAGAAAAAAAGCCGGCCCGTGCGGGTCGGCGTTCGAGATTGCAGGTTGTCGCTTCGGTTCAGCGGCGGCGACGGCCGACCGCCAGCCCGGCCAGCCCGAGCACGGCGAACCCGCCCGGGGCCGGGATGATCGAGAGCGAAACGAGTTCGCTCGCGACGTTCGGATCGGTGAACGTGCCGAGCTGCATCATCGTGGTGTACGCGCCCGTGGTGACGTCGACGGTGCCGATCTCGAAGAACCCGGTATCGAGGTTCTGGTTGGCGAGATAGAGCACGCCGTCGTAGAACTCCGCCCCGCCGTTCTGGATGTCCACCCCGAGGCTGCCGATGAGCGACGCCGTGCCGGTGTTGTAATCGATGCTCCACAGCTCGTCGTTGGCCCGGTTGATGCCGTACAGCACGTCGTTGACCGCGTCGTAGCCCATCCCCACGGCGCCCGGGAAGCCGAGATTGCCGAAGTTGTTGATCTGCGCGAACGTGTTCGGATCAAGCTCGACGAAATCGAGCGTGAAGTTGTCGAACCCGAAGGCGCGGTTGCCGACGAACGCGACCGAGTTCACCGGGCTGACGGCCGAACCGGTCGACGTCAGCGAGGGCGTGCCCAGCGGGTTGTCCAGCCGGAACGTGTCGTATGGCGACGCGCCGCGGGCTTCGATGCCCACGATCTCGCCCGCCGAATTGACCGACGAGGAGATCATCGTATTGCTCAGCGTGAACTGATCGACACTGGAGTCGGCGTTCACCCGGTGCAGCGTATTCTCCTGGAACGCGAAAAAAATCGGGCCGGCGTTCGCCGCGGTCGCCGCACCGATCGACAGCAGTGCAGGAATCAGAATCTTTTTCATTTCCTTCTCCTCGTGGCTCGTGCCACAGAATCCCTCACGCGGCTCATCCCGGCTCACCCACAACTGCCGGGGTGATCTCTGGCCGCTATTGTACATCGAGCGATAACCAATGCCAGAAATAACGAGAAGGGTTCCAGAAAATCCACAAATCACCCGGCTGCAACCCAAACGACAGAGAGCCGGGATCAGAAAGGACCGACCATGAGCCAGACACGACGCGCGAAGATCAGCATCATCGGGGCCGGCAACGTCGGGGCGACGTGCGCCCACTGGGCCGCGTCCAAGGAGCTCGGCGACATCGTCGTGCTCGACATCCCCGACAAGGAGGGCGTGGCCAAGGGCAAGATGCTCGACCTCGCCTGCTGCGGGCCGATCGAGCGGTTCGATTCAAACATCACCGGCACGAGCGATTACAAGGACATCGCCGGGTCCGACGTCGTCGTCGTCACCGCGGGCCTGCCCCGCAAGCCGGGCATGAGCCGGGACGATCTGATCCAGACCAACGTGAAGATCGTCAAGAGCGTCAGCGAGAACATCCGAGAGTATGCGCCCGATTCGGTCGTCATCATCGTCTCGAACCCGCTCGACGCGATGGTCTACACCGCGTGGAAGGCCACGGGCTTCCCGACGAACCGCATCCTGGGCCAGGCCGGGGCGCTCGACGTCGCCCGCTTCCGCACCTTCATCGCGTGGGAGATCGGCTGCTCGGTCGAGGACGTGACGGCGCTGCTGCTCGGGGGGCACGGCGACGACATGGTGCCGCTGCCGCGCTGCACCAGCGTGCACGGCGTGCCGGTGACGGACCTGCTCTCGAAGGAAACCATCGACGCCTGCGTCGAACGCGCCAAGAAGGGCGGCGGCGAGGTCGTCCAGCTCATGGGCACCAGCGCGTGGTACGCGCCGGCCTCCGGCACCATCCAGATGGTCGAGGCGATCGTCAAGGACAAGAAACGCGTCATCCCGAGTGCTGCCTATCTCGACGGCGAGTTCGGCCGCAAGGGCCTGTTCGTCGGCGTCCCGGCGATGCTCGGCGCCGGCGGGGTCGAGAAGATCGTCGAGTTCAAGCTGACCGACGAAGAACAGGCCCTCTTCAACGCCTCGGCCGACCACGTCGAGGAACTGGTGGGCGTGGTGAAAAAGATGTTCCCGGAGTTGGCCTGAGCGGGCACCCGGCTGACCGTTGCGATGGTGCGACGCCCCAACTTGATCGGGTCGTGATTCGGTTGGGCCGATGAGCGGCGGCCGATGGTGCTACGACCCAGCGGAGCCGGATCGTGGCACCATCAAGGGGCCACAGGCTTTGGCACGGGGCGCCCGTTTCGCTCTGGATTTCCTCCGTTGGAATGTTTGGCGACTTCACGGCCGGGTCCGAGCCGTGCACGGCCGTCGTGAAGCCCTTCACGACAATGTTTGATGCCTTCACGACGACCGTGAACCGGCCTGGCGGGCGAATAAAGCGGTCGGACGCAAACGGGCAACCGATACCGGGTGGAGACTCGGCCAGTCACACCGAATCAGATCCCCGGCGGGGTTCATTTTGGGCGGGCAACCGGGCAACAGAGCCCCCCGACGCGGGCCGGATCTCACCGCGGAGGACGCGGAGAGCCGCGGAGGGGGAATCGCTCGGCTCGGAGAGCCGAGGTACCCGCGGAGCAAAGACCGGGTTGGGGCGGATTTGTTTCACCACCGAGGGCCACGGAGAGCCACGGAGGAGTATCCGCATGCCCCGAACCTGAGCCGCTGGGCCGTTCGGGCTGGAAAAAGTTCAATCGGCCGCATCCCGACCCTGATCGATCGGTAACACCGGCAAGACATCGCCGACAGGCCGCTCCCGCCCCCCGGCGTCCGTGTCGACCTGGTGACCCGCGGGGTCGGGTGTCCAATAGGCAGACTCGCTGAACGCCTCGGGGGGATCAACAGAGATCAGGAGAATCGAGATGAGCACGCAAACCGCACATGCACGACCCATCCTGATGCGGGCGGCTGCCGCGGCGGTCTCGCTGGTGGCGATCCCTTCCGTCCTTGCCCAGACCTGCAGCGGCCCGCTTTTTTCGGGTCAGTCCTTTTTCACGGGAGGCGGCCAGAGCGTAGCCCTTGGCGATCTGGACGGCGACGGCGATCTCGATATGGCCGTGGCCAACTCCGGCGACGACACGAGCGTGCTGCTGCACCAGTGTTCGCACGCGCCGTGCCCGGCCGATCTCAACGAAGACGGCAAACTCGACTTGGCCGACATCACCGCCTTCGTCAGCGGTTTCTTGTCCTCCGACCCGATCGCGGACTTCAACGCCGACGGCCTCTGGGACCTGGCCGACATCGCGGCCTTCGTCGCGTCGTTCAACGCCGGTTGCCCGTGATGGCCGTGATGCCCGTGATGCCCGTGATGCAAGCATGACCCGACGCCCGGCCCGCGAGCCGGGGCAGGCGGGGTTCGCCACATCTTTGTTTCACCTCCGAGGGCCACGGAGAGCCACGGAGGAGATGCATCGGGTTTGATTTGAGGCGGCGTCCCTTCGGCCGGGTCGCACTGTCAATCTCTGTGTGGCACTGGTTGCTCGCCAGCCAGTGCCCCCCCCACGCACTGGCTCCGAGTTGCCATCGGCACACATAGCGTCGTCTGATGGTGTCACGATCCAGCAAGGCTGGGTCGTATCTTTCATTCGTAGATCACCCCCGCCGACCACCCCCGGTGTCACGACCCAACGAGTTCGATCGTGACGCCGGGCGAACCAACCCGGCCTTTCCCGCCGTGGTCTTCATTGGCCCTCCGCGGTGAACCCGGCCCGTGGTAAGCACCGATCGCGGGCGGTACACTCCGGCCATGCGCGAGTATCACGATCTGCTCCGACGCATCCTCGACGAGGGTGTCCGCAAGGACGACCGCACCGGGACGGGGACGCTCTCCGTGTTCGGGCACCAGACCCGCTACGACCTGTCCAACGCCGACGGCGCGGCCGGGCCGGCGACGCCGACATCCGGCTTCCCGCTCGTGACCACCAAGAAGCTGCACCTGCGGTCGATCATCCACGAGCTGCTCTGGTTCCTCCGCGGCGAGACCAACGTCGGCCCGCTCCACGAGCACAACGTGACGATCTGGGACGAATGGGCCGACGAAAACGGCGACCTCGGGCCGATCTACGGACGCCAATGGCGGGCGTGGCCCGCGCCCGGCGGGGGCGAGATCGACCAGATCGCCCGGCTCGTCGACGGGCTGAAAAACAACCCCGCGAGCCGACGGCACCTGGTGTGCGCGTGGAACGTGGGCGAGCTGGACAAGATGGCGTTGCCCCCCTGCCACTGCCTGTTCCAGTTCGACGTCTCACCCGCCGACGACGGCGGGCCGGATCGGCTGTCCTGCCAGCTGTACCAACGCTCGGCGGACGTGTTTCTCGGCGTGCCCTTCAACATCGCGAGCTATGCCCTGCTGACGATGATGCTGGCGCAGGTCTGCGGCTACCGCCCCGACGAATTCATCCACACGCTCGGCGACGCCCACCTCTACAGCAACCACCTGGAGCAGGCGAGGCTGCAACTGTCACGCGAGCCGAGGACGAGGCCCACCGTGCGGCTCAACCCGGCCGTCGGTTCGATCTTCGATTTCACGTTCGACGATATCGAGATCGTGGGCTACGACCCGCACCCGCACATCAAGGCGGCGGTGGCAGTGTAAATGTATTCAAGACCCGGCTCGGAGAGCCGGGGTACCCGGGAAGATTCAGATCTCGACGAGCCCCTCGCGGATGGCGAATCGGGCGAGGTCGACGCGATCGTGCAGGCCGAGTTTTTCCATGATCGACGAGCGGTGCGCGTCCACCGTCTTCGGGCTGCGGTGGATCGCGTTGGCGATCTCGTTGCGCGGCATGCCCCGGCCGATCATGCGGAGGATCTGCATCTCTCGCGGTGTGAGCCGGTTGAGCTTGGATTCCGGCTTTCCCCCCGAGGGCATCGGACGGTTCGGGTCGAGCCCGCACCGGCTGATGACCTCAGGGCTGAACGCGAAACGGCCCGCGGCGACCTGCTTGATCGCGTCGATGATCGCCTCCGGGGCGTCCCGCTTGGAGACGTAGCCCCACGCGCCCTTCTTGACGGCGAGATCCAGATAGGAGTGTCGCACGAAAGCGCTGAGCAGGATCACCCGGCAGCCCGGGCATGTCTTGCGGAGTTCATCAATGATCTCGAACGGATCTCGCCCCGGCATCTCGATATCGAGCAGGACGACCGCAGGGGACGTCCGCTCGGCCTCGTCGACGAGACGGTCTGCCGACGGCAGCGTGCCGACCAACTCGAACCCGTCCTCCTGCTCAAACCTCGAACGCAGCCCCTCGATCAGGAACGCGTGGTCGTCCACGCAGAACACGGTGATCGGCTCTTCCGCTGTCATCATCACGCCCGCTTTCATCGCGATCAGAAGCTCTTCTCTATTCCCAGCGCCCGAACGAGCGCTCCCCGGATCCCTTCCATGCCGGCCGACGGGTCGATCGTGATCAACCGGCCGCCCATATTGTCCGGAACCGGCCCGCCATCTTTCAGAACAACCGTGAAATCGGGCGGCGGGTCCGCATCCCAGTCTGTGACTATACAACCCATCGACCCGGCGAGTTCCGCGCAAATCGAGGCGAGACGGACGTCCGGGATCCTGATCGCGATCCGTGGGGCATCCCCCCCACCGCCGCAGTCCGCCGCCGGGATCTCGAGCCTTGCCGACGCGCCGCCCTCGGCCGGGGACAGGATCTCGAACCTTCCCCCGACGCGTCTGGCGAAACCCTCGACAACGCTGAGGCCGAGGCCTGTCGAGAGTGTTCTTGTCTTGGTTGTATAAAACGGCTCGCAGGCATGGCGGGCGACGTCGCCAGACAGCCCGGGTCCGTTGTCGGTCACGGTCAGCACGACGACACCGTCGCCGGGGGCGGCTTCAAGCACGATCAGGCCGCCTTCGAGCCCGGCACGGTCGATGGCCTCGACGGCGTTGACGAGCAGATTCAGCACCGCACGCGTGAGCAGGTGTCTCGGGACACAGACGGGCGGCAGGCCGGACGGGATCGATGTGCTCATCCGGATGTTGCGAGGCACGGCCCGTTCGAGCAGCCCACGGACCCCCCGCCACCAATCGTCAACGGTGAACCGTTCACCGGAAGCAACGGGACACCGCTCGGAATCACCGGGATGATCGCCGAGAAGGGCGAGCCCGTCGCCCAGCTGGCCCAGAAAGTCGATACCGGCGCGGACGGACCCGAGGGCCTCTCGCGCCCGAGGCTCGAGCGCCGATTCCGCGATGGTCTGGAGATGACACCGGACGGGCAGGAGCATGTTGCCGAGATCATGGCTGAGCCCGGCGGCGAGGCGGCCCATCGAGGCGAGGCGTTCGGCGTCCTCCAGTTGCCGCTGCGATTCAACGAGCGCCTCGGTCCGCTCTTGGACGAGTCGTTCGAGATGGTCGCGGTACTCCGCGAGTTCGGCCTGCGCGCGGCGGTGGTCCGTGATATCCATGCCCAATGCGCAGACGCCGGCGGGCTCGCCCCCGGGCGTGTGCAGCCGGGACTGTGTCCAGATGATCGTCCTCGGATCCCCGGCCTTTGTCTTGAGCCTGCCCTCCGTTCGGCTCCGGAACGCCTCGTGATCGAACAAGCCCTCGGTCGGCGGGGTGTCATCAATGAAGTCGCTGAAATGCTTGCCGAGGACCTCCCCGGCGGCCCACCCGGTCAGGTCCTCGAAGAACTCGTTGACATAGAGAATCCGCCCCCGTGTATCCACGATGATGCCCGCGAGGTTGGCGTTGTCGATGACGTCGCGGTAGCGTTTCTCGCTCTCGCGGAGAGCGACGAACGCGTCGTGACGGTCCGTGACGTCGATGCCGATGCCCCACGCACGCCAGCCGGGCATCGGGCACCTCGCGGCAATGTTGGACCAGAGGATTCGCCGGACGGAACCGTCGGCGCAGGTCACCGGCCGCTCGACCTCGTCGTAGTCACCGAAGTCCAGCTCGGCCCACCCCTGGAAGCAGGCGAGCCGTTCCTGCTCGTCCGTATATAGAAGCTCGAGAGCCCCCGGATTCCCGATGACCTGCTCGGGCGGGTAACCGGTGATCCGCTCGGCGTGCTCGTTCCAGAGCACGGGGACAAGGTTCTCGTCGAAGGCCCAGACGATCACGGGGAGCTTGTCGATGACTTCGCGGAGACGCTCGTTCGCACGCCTGAGCGCCTGCTGGGCTCGGACCTTCTCGGTGATGTCCTCGGCGAACGAGACCACGGCAAGAACCCTGCCCCCGCCGTCGGTCAACGGGTAGTTGCGCCAATGGCATTGGATGACGCGGCCGTCCTTCGTCCGGTTGGTGTTGATGAAGTTCTCCCCGCCGGACTTTTCAAGCAGCTGCGCCCAGACCCGGTCGGCGGTCTCGATCGAGGCCTCCTCGACGATCAACCGGAAAGCGTCCCCGGAGGCGACCTCGTCGTGCGTGTAGCCGAAGATCCGTTCGGCGGCCGGGTTCCAGAACCGTGCGCTGCGGTCGAGCCGCCACTCGATGATCGCGAACGGGGCGTTCTGGTGGTGGGTCTGGAGGCGCCGGCGGAGTACCCGTTCGGCTTCCCGCGCGTGGTGCTCCTCGGTCACGTCGGTGATGGATATCACGCGGGTCGAATCACCGCCGACGCAAGCTCCGATCTCGATGCGCGCATAGAACGCGTCTGCGTGGCAGCGTCGAACGCGGACCGTGTCGAGTACGCCGGCGATGTCCCCGTCACGGACGAGCCACGATTCAACAGAACCCCGGTCGTCTTCTGCGATGATCTCACTCAACGGCTTGCCCACGAGCATGTCCGCCGAGCAGGCGATAAGCGCCGTCAACGCACGATTGACGTGCACGATCCTGAACTCACGATCGATCAGACAGATCCCGTGCGGGACGGCGTCGAGCACGTCCGTGGTGAGGGTGTCGGCCTGTCGATGCAGACGGCTCATTGGTTCTTCTCTCGCGGCCCGGAGGTGTGAGCGCCTTCCAGCGCAACACAATCCATCGAATAATCATACACATTGTTCGGTTTTCTGCCAAACCGAATTCGGATTCCGAGAGGGTTCGTTCCGGGTCGCGTCTCCCGAGACACGCGCAGCATATGCGCATCCGAGCCGGCCAAGCCGACGGTTCATCATGTATCGAACCGTGAAAGCAGCAGGAAAGACGGACGAAGAATCCTCGCCCGTGCCCGGGTCGAGATCATTCGTTGCCACGACAGACGCCGGGCAGTGCTACCGGATAAACAGGAGTTCGCGATAGGTCGGCAGCGGCCAGAGATCGGCGGAGATGTGCGTCTCGAGTTGGTCGCCGAGTTCGCGGCAGTCATCCATGGTCGGGATGACCTTGTTTTTCAGATACTCGGCGTGGCGGACGGGATCGCCTTCCGGTGACGCATCGTCGAGTTGATCGAGGGCATCGATCTTCTGGCGGAACCGGTCGACGAGGTCGCAGAACGCCCGGAGATCCTCTCTGGCCTCGGCGGCGTCGATGTCGGCGCCCTCGCGGGCCATGACGGCCTCGGCGAGTTCGATCTGGTGCCGGACGGCCGCGGGGAGGATGAGCTGACGCCCCATCAGGACCATCTGCTCGCTCTCGATCTGGATCTGCTTTGTGTATTTCTCGTAGAAAATACTCACCCGGCTCTCAAGTTCCGCGGGCTTGAGAACCTTGTATTTCTTGAACAGGGCCCTGGCCTGACGCGAGCCGAGGACGCGGAAGGCCGCGATCGAATCTTTCAGGTTCGGCAGCCCCCGCTTCTCGGCCTCGATCTGCCAGCTCTCGGAGTAGCCGTCCCCGTTGAAGACGACGCGTTTGTGTTCCTTGACGATCGCCTTGAGGATCTTCTTGCAGGCGGATTCGAGCGAGTCCTTGCGCGCCTTGCCGGCGACGGCCCTCTCGAGCTCGGTCGCGATGAAGTCGAGCGATTCGGCCACGATGGTGTTCATCACGGTGTTGGGCCAGGACACCGCCGCGGAAGAACCGACGGCCCGGAACTCGAACTTGTTGCCGGTGAACGCGAAGGGGCTGGTGCGGTTGCGGTCGCCCGAGTGCCGGGGGATCTGCGGGAGTGTGCGCGCGCCGAGGTCGAGTGCGCCGCCCTTGAGCGTGCGTTTGGGCGTGCCTTTCTCGAGCTGTTCGAGCAGATCGGTCAGCATGTCGCCGAGGTAGATCGAGATGATCGCCGGGGGGGCCTCGTTGGCGCCGAGGCGGTGGTCGTTGGCGGCGCTGGCGATGGAGGCCCTGAGGATGTCGGCGTGGAGATCGACCGCGCGGATGACGGCGCAGAGGAAGACCATGAACTGAAGATTGGTGTGGGCCTCGTCACGCGGGTCGAGCAGGTTGACACCGGTATCGGTGGCGAGAGACCAGTTGTTGTGCTTGCCCGAGCCGTTGACGCCGGCGAACGGCTTTTCGTGGAGGATCGCCTGCAACCCGTACCGCGGGGCGACCCGCTTGAGCACCTCCATCACGAGCATCTGGTGATCGCACGCGACGTTGGTCTCTTCGAAGATCGGGGCGATCTCGTACTGGCCCGGGGCGACCTCGTTGTGGCGTGTCTTGACGGGGACGCCGAGGCGGTACAGCTCCTCCTCGACCTCGGCCATGTACGCGATAACCCGCTGCGGGATGGCCCCGAAATAGTGGTCCTCCAGCTCCTGCCCCTTGGGCGGCTTGGCCCCGAACAGCGTGCGGTCGCAGGTGACAAGATCGGGGCGCGCAAAATAAAGATTGCGATCGACGAGGAAATACTCCTGCTCGGTGCCGAGCGATGTGCGCACGGACCGGACACCCTCGTCGGTACCGAAAAGGGCGAGGATGCGCATCGCCTGCTTGCTGATGGCGTCGATCGAACGGAGCAGAGGCGTCTTTTTGTCCAGAGCCTCGCCGGTCCACGAGACGAACGCGGTGGGGATGCAGAGCGTGCCGTGGTTGGGGCCGCGGACGATGAACGCCGGGCTGGTCGGGTCCCACGCGGTGTAGCCGCGGGCTTCGAACGTGGCGCGGAGCCCGCCGGAGGGGAAACTGGACGCGTCCGGCTCGCCCTGGACGAGATCGGCGCCGGAGAACTGCGTGACGACCTCGCCGTTGCCGGCGGGGATGAGCATGGCGTCGTGCTTCTCGGCGGTCGAGCCGGTGAGGGGCTGGAACCAGTGCGTGAAGTGGGTCGCGCCGCGTTCGATGGCCCAGTCCTTCATCACCGAAGCGATGACGTCGGCGACCGAGGGGTCGAGGCGTTCGCCCTGCTCGATAGTGCGCATGAAAGCCTTGTACGTCTCTTTCGGGAGACGTTCCCGCATGACACGCGGGCCGAAGACATCGGCGCCGTAGATCTCCTCGACGGAGCGGCGGGGACCCTGCTGCGTGCGCGGGGTCTGGTGCCATTCGGTCGCGGCGGTGGTCGCGGCGGTCAGGGCGTCCTCTGCTCGCATTGTGTATCCCTCCTGGGCAATCCGATTCGCGGGGTGCGGCATCCGCCGCGTGAGATTTCGGGCAAGCGTAGTGAAAACTGTGCAGACCCGCCAGATGGATCGGGCGGAATCCGCACGAAAAATCGTAGATTCTGGCGCGCACAGCCCCGGCTGCGGCGTCGCTCGAACAGGACGGGATCAGGCGAATTCGTAGGTGAACTCGTTGCCCTCCACCCCGATACCGACCCGCTCGATCCGCTCCCCCGCCATCATCCGCTGGAGGAAGGCATTGGAGATCTCGGGGAGCATCGTCTGTGTGAGAATGGCGTCGATCATCCGCCCGCCGGATTCGACCTCGGTGCACCGGCTCACTATCAGATCGAGGACATCGTCGCCGTATTCGAGCGTGGCGCCGTGATTCTCGGCGATCCGTTTCTGGATCCGGCCCAGTTGCAGACGGGTGATCTCCTTGAGCATGTCGTCGCTGAGCGGGTAATAGGGGATGACGACCATCCGCCCCAGCAGGGCGGCGGGGAAGACCTTGAGCATGGGCTCGCGCAGGGCCTTCTGCAGCCCCTCGACGTCGGGCATGAGATCGGGGTCCTTGCACATGTTCATGATGAGGTCGGACCCGACGTTGGTTGTCAGCAGAATGATCGTGTTCTTGAAGTCGATCAACCGGCCCTCGCCGTCCTCCATCTGACCCTTGTCGAAGACCTGGAAGAAGATCTCGTGGACGTCCGGGTGAGCCTTTTCCACCTCGTCGAGCAGGACGACGGAATACGGCTTGCGCCGGACGGCCTCGGTGAGGATGCCCCCCTCGCCGTAGCCGACGTAGCCCGGAGGGGCACCCTTGAGCGTCGAGACGGTGTGGGCCTCCTGGAACTCGGACATGTTGATCGTGACGATGTTCTGCTCACCGCCGTAGAGCGATTCGGCAAGAGCAAGGGCGGTCTCGGTCTTGCCGACACCCGAGGGCCCCGCGAGCATGAACACACCGATGGGCTTGTTGGGGTTGTCGAGACTCGCCCGGCTGGTCTGGACGCGTTTGGCGATCGCTTCGAGGCCGTGGCGCTGGCCGATGACACGCTTGTTCAGCGTGTCGGCGAGGTTGAGGACGGCCCGGATCTCGTTCTTGACCATCTTGCCGACGGGGATGCCGGTCCAGTCGGCGACGACGGCGGCGACGGCGTTGGCGTCGCAGTCGGGCAGGATCAGCGGACGCTCGCCCTGCAGCGCCGCGAGCTCGCCCTGAAGGGCGTCGAGCCGGGCGCGGGCCTCGGCACGCTCGGCGTCCGACTTTTCGGAGGCAGAGGCCGTCGCGCCCATGGTGTCGACGCTGCCGGGGTCGTCGCCGGTGTCGCCCCCGTCGTCACCACCCCCGTCGTAACCGGTGTCCGTGGAGGCCGTGGAGGCCGTGGTTTCGCTTTGATCGGCGTCGGTCGTCCCGGCCGTGCTCTCGTCACCCGAGCGAGAGTCGTCCGAACTCGGCTCGGAGAGCCGAGGTACCCCGGCGTCCACCGGCTGTGTCCCGCTCGGGCCCCGGAGCATGGCGCGGACCTCGAGGATCTGATCGACGAGGTCCTTTTCCTTCTTCCATGCGGACTCCAACTCGGCGAGGCGGGACTGTTCGGCTTCGATCTCGGCGCGGATCTCTTCGATCCGGGCGGCGTGGTCCTTGCCGACGTCCTGCTCGCGGGTGAGGATCTCGCACTCCGTCTCGAGCGCCTGGATGCGCTTGGCACAGTCGTCGACCTCGGCAGGGACGGCGTGCTGACCGATCGCGACCCGGGCGCAGGCGGTGTCGAGCAGGCTCACCGCCTTGTCCGGCAACTGCCGGCCGGGGATATACCGATGGCTGAGACGGACGGCGGCCTCGATCGCCTCATCCAGAATCTGCACCTTGTGGTGCTTCTCGAAGATGCCCGCGACCTTGCGCATCATGAGGATCGCCCGCTGTTCGTCCGGCTCGTCGACCTGCACGGTCTGGAAGCGGCGCGTCAGGGCGGGGTCTTTCTCGATGTGCTTCTTGTACTCGGCCCACGTCGTCGCGGCGACGGTCCGCAGCAACCCCCGTGCGAGGGCCGGCTTGAGCAGCTGGGCGGCGTCGCCCGTGCCGGCCTGACCGCCCGCGCCGATGAGGCGGTGCACCTCGTCGATGAAAAGAATCGTGGGTTGGCTGGCGGCCTGAACCTCCTCGATCACCTGCTTGAGCCTTTGCTCGAACTCGCCCTTCATGCTCGCGCCCGCCTGCAAAGCCGAGACGTCCAGCTCGAGCAGGCGGACATCCCGCAACGGCGGGGGCACGTCCCCCTGCACGATTTTGTGCGCGAAGCCCTCGGCGACGGCGGTCTTGCCCACGCCCGCCTCGCCGACGAGCACGGGGTTGTTCTGCCGACGACGCATGAGGATGTCGATGACCTGCCGCGTTTCCTCGTCCCGGCCCACGATTGGGTCGATCTTGCCCGTGCGGGCTTCCTCGGTGAGGTCCTTGCAGAACTGCTTGAGGGCTTCTTCCTTGCCCATCTGGGCCGGGGCCATCGCGCCCGAGGCCTCTCCCGGGACGGCCCCCCCGCCGACGTTCGTCCCGTCGGTCGCGGCGAGCCGGGCCTCGACCGATTCGCCGAGGATGGATTCCCAGTTGTCCGTGAGATCCTCGACCTTGACCTTGTCGAACTCGCCGCTGATCGCGGTCAGCTCACGCTGGAGGCCCCGGGTCTTGAGCATCCCGACGATGACGTGGCCCGACCGGATGGACGATTCGTTGAACAGGAGCGTGGCGTAGGTCCAGGCGCGTTCGACGGCTTCCTCAAACTCGGCGGAGAACCCCGACAGGCTCGACGCCCCGCGGGGGAGCCTGTCGAGCGATTCGGTGAGGTCGGCCGCGAGCCTCGACGGGTTGAGGCCGTAGTGCTTGATGATGCGGTGGACGTCGGAATCCTGCAGCTGGAGCACCTGGTGAAAGAAGTGCAGCAGTTCGACATGCGGGTTGCCCCGCATCTTGCAGAAGACCGTCGCGGCCTCGCTGGCCTTGTAGCACAGGCTGTTGAACTTGCCGAACAGAGATTTCAGGCTGATTTCCGCCATCGTGTCCACCCCCGGCCCAAAGAGTTCAGGCCGACTCCCACTGGTCCCCGGCTGGCCCGCGTCGGCGTGTCCGACGCAGCGTTTGGTACAGATTATACGAGTTACGAAGAATTCCTGCGCGATTGAACGCCTATCGCTTCATACGAGCCGCCAGCACAAACCCGCGGAGCGATCTGCAAGGACTCCGCAGGCTTGCACCAGCGGCTCGTCGGGCCTTCAGCAGCATTCACCCCAGATCGCCCTCATCCGGTGCGCGGAGGACGAGATCCTCGGCATCGTTTTCGAAGGGCTGTGTTGTCAGCCAGGTCGTCCAACCGAGCATGGCCCCGCCGCCGAGGCGTGTCGGCGGGACTTCCTCTTTCTTGAGCACGAGCAGGGCGTCCCACAGATACTCGTAGCCGACATAGTTGCGGACCCACCCGACGAGGCGGGCGAACGAACGACCGTTGGGCAGAAGCCGGGTGAACTGGTCGAATGAAAGCGGGCCGATGCGGACGCGGAATCGCTGGGAACAATCCCAGATTTTCGAGCCGATGACCGCGGATTCACCGAGCCGACCGATGCGCGAGCCCCGGGCCATGCGGAGCCGATCGCCCTCGGGGATGTCGATCCAGTGCCCGACGAATTCCTCGATCCGGCAGGGCACGCGGAAGTAGTCCGAGATGATCGCGGCGAGTCCCTCTGGGGGCTTGGTCTGGAGAGCCAATCGGCCCGCGAAGTGGAACTTGGCGATGTCGGGGACGGCGTCCCGCCGACTGAGGGCCCGCTCGCTCAAGCCGATCAGAGACGCGATGTAGAAGCCGAACCGGTCCGAATCGGGGTCATCGGCGACCCGGTCGAACGAGACGGCCGGCTGGTTGATGGCCCAAGCGCGGTAGAACAGAGAGATCGCTCGGTGATGGAATATATCGCAGAACGCGACAAAGGTACTGTCACGGGCGTTCCGCTGCCGGTCGCGTGCGTATTCGGTGAGGTGCAGCGGGAGGGGGCCGTTGGGGCCGAAAAGACCCATGAAGTTGACCGTCATGCGGTCGGCGTCGCCGGCCCTGCCAGGCGAGAACGCCGCGATGGTCGAGGGCGCGAAAGCGAGGGACGGTTCCTGAGCGAACCGGATGGTGTCATCCCGCAAACGGTGCGATTGACCGACGCGGCGGGCGGCACGCCTTGCACATTCGATCCTGCGGACGGCGGCGAAGAAGTCGTAGGCGAACGGCTTCTCCATGAGCCGGAGGATCAGAGCGTATGTCTCGTTCCGATCCGGGTCGGCCATCGCATGATCTCCCCGCGTTGCCGGGTGTTGATGATTGTTTCGGTGAACGAGTTGATCGACACGTACTTGGCGAAGAACCGTTCGAGAACGGCGCCGAGGATGAAGCAGCCGAAGCCTTCGAAATAGTTCTCGTCGAAATGGACACCGATCTGGAGCCCCCGGACAAATGTGATCGGGCCGCGCGTCGGCGCCCGCCGGGTCACGGGCCGGCTTGTGATGCTGCGGAGCCCGTCGATCTGTTTCCGCGTTGCGGCCTCGGCGAGGTTGCCGTAGATCTTGAGCAGGTCGCGCATGGCGGCGGCGCCGGAGGCGTTGGGGTCCGTGAAATCGGAGCCGAGCGAGAGGTCGGCGTCCGCGAGGGAGAGGTAGTTGAGCGAAAGGTGCCCGATGAGCCGCCAGAGGATCTCGCCCTCGGCGAAACTCGGTCTGGGGGGCGTCGGCCCTGCGATGCAGCGGATGGACTCGACCGAGCCGCCGATGTCCATCGAGAAATCGGTCCGGCCCTGGCCGATCGGCATCCGCAGCGGCAGGTCGCGGTTGGTGCAGCGGGTGACGATGGCGAGCTGCTTGAGATCGGACCGGTACGGGGCGCTGGCGGCGTCGACGAGCTGGATATAGATCTCGCTGCCCGGGTAACTGGACCGTCGACCCGATCGGCGCTCGCGGTCGGTGAGGGTGCGGGGGATGCGCGTCGTATCGAAATACGCCCCGCCGTCACCCGTCTCGTCGTCGGAATCCGACGCCTTGTAAAACGGACGGAAGACGCGCTCATCATCGACGGCCCCGCCCACGCCGGTGACCTCGAGAATGTCGTAGACCTCGTATTCGAGCGGCCGCGTGCGGTCGGGCACGACATGGAACTCGTGGAAGCGATCGGTGACATGGATGCGGTCGCAGCGTTTGGGGAACAGGTTGATCGCGGGTGTGCAGTGGAGCGCAAAGGCGGTCTCATCGACGGCCTGCTCCAGTTCCGGATCGGGTTCGTCCAGTAGGAAGAGCACCTCGACCGTAGGCGCCTCGCAACGCTCGAACGCGGCCCGGAGCCCGGCGAGCTCGATCATGTGGAAACGCTCGGGGAAAGCGAAATACTCCTGAAGATGTCTGTAGCCCTCGAATGTCCGCGGGCCCACCGGCAGGAGCGCCTCATCCTCTCGGAACCCGATCTGACGGAGGGCGTCGGCCGGGTCGAGCCGGTGCATCCAGCGGGCGGGCCGGGTGGACGGGCGGACAATGATCTCGGTGGTGTGCCCGACGAGCCGCTCGTACATCCTCGCGGGCAGGTTCCCGGCACCTCGGAGGAACAGCGGCAACGCGTCGATCTCGATCTCGCTGAACATCAGCCCGGCGGAGGCACCGAGCCGGAGCCTGATGACGGCGTCCGCGTCGGCGTGCGGCGGCAGCTCGAGCGAGAGCAGGTCGCGCTCGTGGTACTGCGCTTCCTGCAGCGAGATCGGCGCGAGTGTGAGCGCATGAGCAGTGCGGTATTCGCACGCGGTCTGATCGTTGCGCCCGATGTTGCTGCGCAGGGGCGTCCCGCGGGGAACCGTAAAACCGGCGGCGAGGCCGGAATCCTCGAGATCAGGGTTGATCTGCACAACGCACATCGAGGGAACCGGGCAAAGATAATGCGGATAGACCGCTTCGAGCAGGTGCTGGGTAAACCGGGGAAACTCGGCGTTGAGCTTGAGTTGCACCCGTGCGGTCAGGAACGCAAAGCCCTCGAGAAGCCGCTCGACATACGGGTCGGCGCACTCGAATTCGTCGAGCGCGAGCCTGCCCGCGATCTTGGGGTATTCCCTCGCGAACTCGGCGGCGGTCTCGCGGACATGCCGCAGTTCACGCTCGTAGTAACGGATCAGCCTGCGGTCCACTGTTCTCTCCGTCGCGTCACGCCCCGGCGCTCTCTTCCACGGTGTACTGCCCGGTCTCGAGGTCGATCCCGGTCCTGAAGAACATCGGCTCCGGCGCTGGCTGCGCCCACAGATCCCCGCGGATCTCGAGTGCCAGCGCGTTGCCGGACATCGACGCCTCGTCCACGACGATCTCGACGCGGAGCGAACCGGGACGGATTCGGGGCTCGTAGGCGCGGATCGCGGCGGTCAGCGTCCGCCGAAGCCCGG
>JALWOY010000196.1 GCA_027083355.1 Phycisphaerales bacterium
ACGGCCCCGACGATGATGTGCGGGTGGTCGGCGCTTGTGGCCGCGTGTCTTTTCGGGGGCGTCGTCTGCGTGTGGCCAAGGCTTTCATCGGCCGCCGGGTGGCTCTGCGTCCGACGAACCGCGACGGCGTGTACGAGCTCCGCTACCGTCACATCCGCGTCGGAACCGCCGATCTGAGCACGGCCCACCCGCGGGTCGTCGTCTGCGGTCGCTCCGCTCCCACAGACGATGACCCGTGGGTGTAACCTATGTCCCCGAACGACTGTTACCCATCTCCCAAGTCCAGACACCCGCTTGCGGGGAGAGGGCCGGGGTGAGGGGCTCCTGATTCTCCTCTCCCTCTTCCCTCTCGGTGGGACGGGCTTCCAGCCCGTCACTCCATCTCTCTCTTCTCTTCTCATGGCACGCGCATACCCGCCCGTGCCCCCCGCCTTCCATCCCTTCCATCCAGCATCACACACAAAGAGCCGCGACCGTGAGGGAGCGGTCATCTCACGAGCAACCGGGATCGTGGAAAAAGATTCGGCGCAGCTCATGTCGAACAGAGAATCCCGGGTTGGTTGGTGGGTGTGATGACGAGACAGGCGGGACGCCTGTCCCACCGGGAGGGAGAACACCCGGGCTCGCGCCCGGGGCTGGTTCATGCACACGAGTTATTCTTGGATCCGGTTTACTGCTGCTGCTTGATCGCGAAGATCGGGATCTCGATCCCGTGCCGCACGCCGGGGATGGTCTGGCCGTGCAGGACGTCCGCCAGCCCCTTGTGCCCGTGCCCGCCGACGACCAGCACATCGATGGCCTCATCGTCGACGATCCGCACGAGCTCGCGGGCGACATCGCCGTAACCCAGCACGGGGCGGATCTTTTCGATCCGACGCCCGCCGTCGCCCGCTTCATCCCGCAGCCGATCGGCAAGATCCAGCAGATACCGCTCGTCCTCGCGGGCCTCCAGGTCGCCCGTCTGCTGGCCGTACCACTGCCCGCCCACGCCCTCGACGATGTGGATCAGCACCAGCTCCGCCCCGTGCGTCTCGGCCAGATCGATCGCGCCGGCGAGCATCCCCGCGTCCGTGCGCTTCGCTTCGAGGGCAACACCCACCCGGCGGATCTCCGGGGACACACCACGCACCTTCTCGATCACCTCCCCAGCGCTCACCGATGTCTCGTCCCGCCCCTTGTCCTCGGGGCGAAAAATCATCCAACACAACAACCCCAGCAACCCCGCCCCGATCGGGACGGTCACGAGCAGCACGAGCCACGCGAACCGCCCCGCGGCCTCCGCCCAGGCGGCGATCTCCTGCACGACCAACAGGATGTTGAGCACAATGATCGCCCCCGCGATCACCCACGCCAGAGCCTTGACCCACGCCCGATTGGCGAACGGCCCCATCTTCTGCCGGCTCGACGTGAACCGGATCAACGGCACCACCGCGAACGGCAACTGAAGACTCAGGATCACCTGGCTCAGGATCAGCAGCCGATACGAGCCTGTATCCCCCATCGCCGCGATCACCGCCACCGCGGGCACGATGGCGATCAGCCGGGTGGTCAGCCGCTGAAGCCAGGCCCGCATCCTGAGCCGCAGGAACCCGGTCATGGTGATCTGCCCGGCGAGCGTCCCGGTCAGCGTGGACGACTGCCCGGCGCACAGCAGCGCCAGCCCGAACGCGATGGGCGCGATCTTCGTCCCGAGCAGGTCCTTGAGCAGGCTGTGCGCCTGCTGCAACTCGTTGACCACAATCCCGTTCTTCCAGAATACAGCCGCCGCCAACACAAGAATCGCGCCGTTGACGAAGAACGCCGCGTTGAGCGCCACCACCGTGTCGATCAGGTTGAACCGGCAGGCCCGGGTGATCCCCGCGCGTGTCCGATCGATGCTCCGTGTCTGCACGAGCGATGAATGCAAATACAGATTGTGCGGCATCACCGTCGCGCCCAGAATCCCGATCGCGATATATAACTGCCCGTCGCTGAGCGGACGCGGGATGAACCCCGACGCGATCCCCGAAAGCGAGGGCTCGGCGATGAACATCTCGACCACAAAGCACATCCCGATGGTGAACACCAGCCCGAGAATGAACGCCTCCATCTTGCGGATGCCGAGACGTTGCAGACCGAGCAGGATCAACACATCCACCGCCGTGATCAGCACGGCCCAGATCAGGGGAATCCCAAAAAGCAGATTCAGCCCGATCGCGGTGCCGAGCAGCTCGGCGAGGTCCATCGCCCCGATCGCGAACTGGCACAGCACATAGAGAACCCAGTTGACCGAACGCGGGTAGTTATCGCGGCAGGCCTGAGCGAGATCCCGACCCGTGACCAACCCGAGCCGGGCCGCGAGGGTCTGCAGCAGGACGGCCATCAGGTTGGTCATCAGCAGGACCCAGATCAGCCGGTAGCCGAAACGCGCCCCGCCTTCGAGATCCGTGGCCCAGTTGCCGGGGTCCATGTACCCGACGGAGACCATGTACGCCGGCCCCGCGAAGGCGAACAACCGCCGCAACAGCGAGCCGTGCCCGACGTTGACCGTCCGGTGCACGTCTTTCAGCGAAGGCTCGGGCCTCGTGTCGTGTATCTCGGCATCGTGCTGCATCGTGCCCCCAACAGATCGGCCGCCATTGTCGGTGCTGACTGCTTGTAGCGTAGGCTACATATTTCCGTCGGCCATCCGTCTCCCGGGTCGGCCTTTCCCCTCTGAATCTGTCCACGGCTGACGGTCGGCCCCCGGCACGACCAAATATACAATCAATATCCGTACATATTGCTTGATATACCGTTTATATCCCGTACATTGTATCCGGAGGCCCACCATGGCGCTCCGGCTGCTGTTTCTCGACATGAACGCCTATTTCGCCTCCGTCGAGCAGCAGGACAACCCCGATCTCCGCGGGCGGCCCGTCGGCGTCGTGCCCGTCGATGTCGACAGCTCCTGCTGCATCGCCTGTTCCTACGAGGCCCGGGCCGCGGGGGTCAGGACCGGCACCCGCGTCTCGGAGGCCCGCCGGCGCTGCCCGGGGATCGCGCTGGTCCGGGCGCGCCCCGAGCGGTACATCGAGATCCATCACCGGATCGTCGCGACCGTCGAGAAGCACCTGCCCGTCGAGACCGTGCATTCCGTCGACGAGATGTCGTGCCGGCTGATGCGTAACGAGCGCGAGCCGGCCGACGCGGTCGCCATCGCCCGGCGCATGAAACAGGCGATCTACGACGGGGTCGGCGGGCACCTGCGCTGCTCGGTGGGCCTCGCCCCCAACGTGCTGCTGGCCAAGGTCGCGTGCGAGATGCACAAGCCGGACGGGCTGACCGTGATCGACCACGGCGACTTGCCCGGGGCACTGCACCACCTGGCGCTGCGGGATCTGCCCGGGATCGCCCGGCGCATGGAGGCCCGGCTGCGCGCCGCCGGGGTTGAGACCGTCGCCGATTTGTGCGCGCGCCCGAAGGCGGACCTCCGCCGGATCTGGGGCGGGATCGTGGGCGAGCGGTGGTGGCACTGGCTCCGCGGCGACGAGACATATCTCGCCCCGACCCGCCGGCGGTGCGTCGGGCACGAGCACGTGCTGCCCCCCCACCTCCGCACCGACCACGGCGCGTGGGGCGTCGCGCTCCACCTCGCCTGCCGGGCGGCGATGCGGATGCGCAAACTCCGGTACTGGGCGACGCACCTGCACCTGTTCGTGCGTCCCATGAAAGAAAACGGTGTGTTCCCCCCGCTCTGGGAGGGCAAGGCCCGCCTCGGGTCGGTGCAGGACACACCCGCGATCGTCGAGAAACTGCGCACGCTCTGGGCGCAACGGCCGCCACGCCGGCCGATGATCGTGGGCGTCAGCCTGACCGGGCTGATCCCTGACCGCTCGGCCACCCGGCCGCTCTTCCCGGGCGAGCGGCGCCGCGTCGAGCTGTCGCGCGCGGTGGACACCATCAACGAACGCCACGGGCCCAACGCGGTCTACTTCGGCAGCATGCACGGCATGGCGGTGCCGCTGCGCATCCCCTTCGGCGGCGTGCCCGAGGTGCCGCGTGCGACGCACGCGGACCTGGGGAGCACCGCCGCCGGGTAGCCGAATCGGGTACCTCGGCGTTCCGAGCCGAAATGGGTAGCCCGGTTCTCCGAGCCGGGTTTCGGGAGACTCGTGCGGATCCCGAAAAAGCCCGTGTGCATCAGCAAGGCACGGGCACAAGCCCGTGTGTGTTCTTTTCCGGTGGGGCAGGTATCCCGCCTGTCTCGTCATCACACTCACCAACCAACCCGGGAGTCACTGTTCGACATGAGCGACGCCGAATCTTTTCCACGATCCCGGTTGCTCGTGAGAAGACCGCTCCCTCACAGTCGCGGCTCTTTGTGTGTGATGCTGGATGGAAGGGATGGAAGGCGGGGGGCACGGGCGGGTATGCGCGTGACACGAGAAGAGAAGAGAGAGATGGAGTGACGGGCTGGAAGCCCGTCCCACCGAGGTGGAGTAGAAGAGAAAGCCCCTCACCCCGGCCCTCTCCCCGCAGGGCGGGGAGAGGGAGGGAGGTATCGGGAGGTTGTGTGGATCAGGAGAGAATCCGACACAGGCTTAGCGTCGGCGTCTGTTCGAGACAGGAGTACAACTCGGCGGAGTTGGATGGGTGCACCGGGTTTCGAAGAGAGGGAGAGAGCTCGGCTCGGGGGAGCGGTTGTGTGAAGACTCCACGGGCTCGCGCCCGTGGCTCGTCAAGATGCGAGATGATCGATCGGGAGCCGGCTCAGAACCCAACCGCCTGCCCGTCGCTGCGCTGGTCGCTCGCCGCGAGGTAGCCGTCGTCGAGACGATAGATGATCTGCCCGCGGCCGTGCGCCACCGTCCGCCCCCCGGCCCGCACGACCTCGTGCCCCATCGCCGACAGACCCTCGTAGAGCGATCCATCAAACCCCGGCTCGATGTTCAGCGTCAGGCCCGTGTCCACACGCCAACGCGGCGCGTCCAGCGCGGCCTGCGGGTTCTGGTTGAAGTCCGCGATCCGCACCAGCACCTGCGCGTGCCCCTGCGGCTGCATGTACCCGCCCATGACGCCGAACGACATCAACGGCTCGTCGTTGCCATCGGTGCCCTTCCGCGTCACGAAGCCCGGGATGATCGTGTGATACGGCTTCTTCGACGGGCCCGCGGCGTTCGGGTGCCCCTCTTCGAGCGTGAAACAGCAGCCCCGGTTCTGCAGCCCGATCCCCGTCCCCGGCACCACGATCCCGGAGCCGAATCCCGTGTAGTTCGACTGGATGTACGACACCATGTTTCCTTCCGCGTCGGCCGCGGTGAGGTAGACCGTGCCGCCGAGCTTGGGGGTGCCGTGCTTGAAGTCGGTGGCGTGGTCCGGGTCGATCAGTTTTGCCCGGCTCGCGAGGTAGTCCGGGTCGAGCAGCGCCGCCGGCGTCGTGTCCATGTACGCCGGGTCGGCGATGAACCGGTGGGCGTCGCGGAATGCAAGTTTCATCGCCTCGATCTGGAGGTGCTGGCACTGGACCGAATCCGGCTCGTATTTCGTCAGGTCGAAGTGTTTCAGGATGCCCAGCGCGATGCAGGCCGTGATGCCCTGGCCGTTGGGCGGGATCTCATGCAGCGTATGCCCGTGATAATCAAGGCTCACGGGGCGGACCCACTCCGGCCGGTGGGCCGCCAGGTCGCTCGCCCGCAGCAGGCCGTTCTGTGCCCGGGCGGCGGCGTCGATCTTCGCGGCCAGATCGCCCTGATAGAACGACCGGCCTTCCGTCTCGGCGATGGATTGCAGCGTGTCGGCGTGGTCGGGCAGACGGACCACGTCGCCTGTGCGCGGCACGCGCCCCCCCGGCGTAAACGTGTCGCGCCACGCCTTAAACAGATCGCCCTTGTACCGCATCGCCCCCCGGCCCCAGTAGTACGCCGTCTGCGGGCTGAGCAGGTAGCCCTCGCGTGCATACCTGATCGCCGGCCCCGCCAGCGTGGTCATGGGCAGCGTCCCGTGCTCGCGCGCGAGCGTCACCCACGCCGACACGGCGCCGGGGGTCGTCACCCCGCCCCAGCCGTAATACGGGATCGAGTCCTGCCCCGCGAAACGCGACCGTACCTCGTCGGCCGTCAGCAGCGCCGGCGACCGGCCCGAGGCATTCAGCCCGTGCAGCCCGCCGCCGGCCCACGCGATACAGAACCCGTCGGCCCCGATCCCGTTGCTCGTCGGCTCGACCACCGTCAAACACATCGCCGTCGCGACGACCGCGTCGAACGCGTTGCCGCCGAGGCGGAGCATCTCCAGCCCCGCCTGCGCCGCGAGCGGCTGACTCGTGGCGACGCAGTTCCGGGCGTAGACGGGTTCACGCTGTGACGGGTACGGGTGGGTGTCGGGGAATCGCGGCATGCATGCAGCGTATCGAATATGTCCCGGCGGCGAAAGCGGGAGAAGGGCGGGCAGCAGATGATCGTGCCCGGCGTGTTGGCTCGATCAATCGGGGGGGCGGCAAGCCCTGATTTATTCGACGACAACTTCTACACCGAGCCGGATCGTCACCGGTTCGAGGCACGACGCGTCGTCGCAGGCCTGAAAGGTGATCCCGAGCACCGGCTTGCCGGGTCCCGCGCCCACGCCGTCGGCTTTTTCGATTGCGACGCGGAGGTGGATTTCTCCGGTGTGGACGAGCAATTCGTCCTTGCCGACGATGGCGGCTCCGTACGGCTTGCCCCGGGGGTAGTCGGCGTACACCGCGACGCCCTGTCCGCTGACAAGCCCCACGCGCAGCGGCACAAGACCCCCCGCGTCCGCCCCCTCGACCACCGGATCGGCCGCGAGGATGTGGTAGCCGGGCTTGATCTTCAGCCCGAGCGTGAGTTCGGCCGGTTCGTCGTCTCGCACGATCACCCGATCGCGGTCCGCGAAGACCTCGACCGCCGACGCCGACGACGCCGCGTTTGCCGGCGTCGGGGGCGGTGTGCCGAAATCGAGCCTCGACGAGGCGGGCTTGCCCATGCGCAGGACCCGCAGCACGGCGCGTGTGCTGTTGACCGCGGCGACGGGTCGGGTGGAGATATCGCCGCTGACGCTTTTGATCTGGGTGATCGCGCGGTCGAGCCACGGCCCGTCGGGATCGGCTTCGGCCAGGTCGAGCAGCGCGTTGATCGCGGTGCTGATGCCGCTGGGGGTCGCGCCGTCGTAGGTCGGCCTCGCGCGGACGAACAGGTCCTCGCGGTCGCCCGGGACATCGGCGTACACACCGTCCGCGTCGGCGAAGCGGTCCTGCATCAGCTCGCCGAGCGATTGCGCCTCTTCCAGCAGTGTGCCGTTCCTTCCGGCGTCGCGGAGGGCGAGCAGACCGGTGATCATCCAGGCGTAATCTTCGAGCACGCCGTCCTTGCCCGTCTCGCCCTTTCGCCAGGTTCTGTAGAGCAATCCGTCCGGGGAGCGCATCGAGTCGAGGACGAAGCGGGCCGCGTGTTCGGCCCGGTCGATCACGTTCTGGTCGCCCAGCGTGGCCCCCGCCCGGGCCATCGCGGTGATCATCATGCCGTTCCACGCGGCGATGATCTTGTCGTCGCGTCGGGGCTGGGGGCGTTGCATCCTGGCCTCGTAGAGGGCTTTGTTGATCGCGTCGATTCTGTCGTAGAACGCGTCGAGGGTCATGCCCTGACGCCGTGCGATCACCTCGGGCCTGGCCTCCATTCTCAGGACGTACGCGGGCGGGTCGTTTGGGTGGTGCGGGTCGCTGAAGTTCGCGGGCTGATCCAGCCCGTAGACATCGATGGCCAGTGTCGCGTCGGGTGGGCTGAGCACCGCGCGGATCTGTGCGGGTGTCCACAGGTAGTTCGATCCTTCGCGTCCGTCCGCCTCGGCGTCCTGGGCGCTGTAGAACCCGCCCTCGGGCGAGGTCATCTCGCGGGCGATGTAGTCCAGCGTTCGTCCGGCGATCCTGCGGTTGAACGCGTCGTCGTAGACCGTTGCGGCGCGTGCGTACAGCGACACCAGCAGGGCGTTGTCGTACAGCATCTTCTCGAAGTGCGGCACCGTCCACGTCCCGTCGACGCAATACCGATGAAACCCGCCCCCGACCTGATCGAACAGACCGCCCACGGCCATCCGGTCGAGGGTGTGTCGGACCGCGGCGTCGATCGCGTCGCGTGTCTGTTCATCGACGGCGTCGCGTGCGTCGAGCAGGAATGCCGCGTACACGGGCTGCGGGAACTTCGGGGCGCGTCCGAAACCGCCCTCGGCCCGGTCGTACATCGTCAGCAGTGAACGCACCGCCGACAGCACCTGATCCTCGCCGACGGAGACGGGTTTGCCGCCTGCGGCGAGGTTCCGGCGGACGGCCTGGGCGAGTTTGTCGGCCTGATGTCGCACCTCGTCGCGTTTGTTCTTCCAGATATCGGCCATCCCGGCCAGGACTTCCTTGAAGGAGGGTCGACCGCCGCGGGATTCGGCGGGGAAGTATGTCCCGCACCAGAACGGTTCGAGCGTCTTTGGTTCGAGGAAGACGCTCATGGGCCAGCCCCCGCCGCCGGTCATAATCTGGGTGGCGGTCATGTAGATATCGTCGACGTCGGGGCGTTCTTCTCGGTCGACCTTGATGCAGACGAAGTTGGCGTTCATCAGAGCGGCGGTTTCGGGGTCCTCGAAACTCTCGCGCTCCATGACGTGGCACCAGTAGCAGGTCGAGTAGCCGATGCTGAGGAAGATGGGGACATCGCGCCGTCTCGCTTCGGCGAACGCCTCGGGTCCCCACGGGTACCAGTCCACGGGGTTGTACGCGTGCTGGAGCAGGTAAGGGCTTGCTTCGTTGATCAGATGGTTCGGCATCAGCACCTCCTGGCCGACAGCACCGCGCGACGCCGTCATCAGCACGCCGAGCGCGAGAAGCGCGAAGTTCCGTTTCATCATTCACATGCCCCCGGGTTCGCCCCCGACGATCCGCACGATCAGCGTATGCACCCCGCGGCCCTCGTCGACCGGTGTCGGCGCGGCCCGCCCGCCCGCGGCCGACACGCTCGATGTCAGCACCGCGTCGACGGGCAGCGTGACGCCCTCGATCGACACCTCGCCGATAATCACACGCACCTCGTCGTCTTCGTGCGGCGCGGGGGGTGTGCAAATATCTTCCCGCTCGTTCTCGAAACGGGCCGCGTAACGGGCCGCCGCGGGTCGCGGGTCCGTGCCGGCCTCGAACGCCCCGGCGATCGCGGCGAGGAGATCCCGGCGTGCTCCGTCCAGCAGCACGCGGGTGAGCAGCAGGCGGTCGGCGGAGCCCTGGAGCATTGCGGGGATCGTCATCCTGAAGACACGCCGCCCGAGCCTCGATTCGGCTTTCTGCGCGACCGACGCCGGGGCGGATCTGGCGACGATCAGCCCCCGTGCGGCGGCGAAGGCGTCCAGACCGGCGGCGATCGGGATGGACACGCCCGGGTCCGGCCCGGCCTTCAGGATGTCCGCCGAGGCGGCCCGGAGGTAGGCTCGGTCGTCCTCGAACATGCCCGGGCGCATGAACCTCGTCAGGGCGTCGAAAGAGGCGTCCGACGCGATCCGATTACACACGCCGAGCACGTCGTCGACCGGATCATCCTCGCCCAGCACGCTGCCCACGATCCCCTCGTCGAACAACGGTCTGGCCCACTCCCACGAATCGAGGTACCGACGGTACAGATCGTTGCGGGCGAACGCCCGGCGGAATGTTTCCGGGTTGACGGCGACGCCGACCCGGTCCGCGATGGGCGCCAGCAGGAGCGTCGTGACGCGGTCGGCGAGCTGGAAGGGGACCATCGAAGCCGGCTCTCGGGTTGTGATGTGGTACGGGCTGACGACGATCGTGCCGGTTCCGAAGCCGGGTGTCGCGAGCGGGGCGTTTTGAACGGGTCGGTCGGTCACGGCCGGTCACCGTAGAAACGTTGGTCGAGCCATGCCATGATCTTCGGGGTATAGAGCCAGAGGCTCATGAAGACGGTCATGTGGTTTCCCTGGACCATCCACCGCTCGGGTTCGCCGAGGGTTTTCCAGAGCCGATCGCCGGCATCTGAGGGGACGGCCTCGTCGGTCATTCCCTGGATCATCAGTACGGGTTTGCCCGCGAACGCGGGTGCCGCGTTGGCGCCGTCGAGCGGTGCGTTCTTCAGATAAGCAGAGAAGAAACGCTCGCGAGTCTCGGGGGTCGGCTCGGTGTTGTCCTTCCATGAGAACCGCAGCGCGTCGATCGGTTCGGAGTAGCTGCTTCTCAGGACGATGTCGAGGAGATTTGCGCCGCCTGCGATGATCACGGCCGCGTCGTAACGATCCGGGGCGCGCCGCATGGCGGCGGGCAGGGCGAGCGCACCCGCGCTGCCCCCGATGAGAACGGTGGGCAGGTCGGCGAGGGCGGGCCGGCGTTCGGTGGCATACTCGACCGCCGCCTCCGCCGCGTAGGCCGTCTCGGCGATGTGATTCATGAGGTACGCCGCGGCCTTTCGTGGCGAATCGCTGTCGCCGGGGTCGAGGACGAACTGCTTCGATTCGACGAAACGCGCGGGCGGGGCGAGCATCCGCACGACGTTCCACCCGTCCGTGCGCATGGTCGCGACCATGGTGTCCATGACCTGCACGGGGATGCCGAACAGGCCCGGCATCAGCACGACGGTGCCTTTGCCGGGGTCGTTCGGTTCGGCGTGTCGGCCGCCGCGTCGGTGGTCGTAGAACGCGAACCACGTCCGCTCGATATCGACTCGAGGCTCATCGGGCATCCCGCCCCCGGCCGGCTCGACCTGCCCCGAAGCGAACACGAACATGAACGACGGGTCGTTCCGTCCGATCCGGGTGTCGTCGGGGTCCGGTGCGTCGAACTTGCGGTCGAAGATATACGCCCCGGCGCCCTCCATGCGGTATCGATACCCGCCGGCATCGGCGCGTCCTTTCGCAAGCGCACGTATGACAGGCTCGTCATTCCGCCGGGGGAGCCGATGGTGCCACGGCCCGAGCCGGACCCCCTCCCACGCGGAGAGCGGGCCGTCGATGGGGACGACGATGCCCTTGCCCAGGCCGGGTTTGTCGTCGCCCCAGCGAGCGGGCCAGATCGAGCGTTCGGCGTTCGATTCCTGCGCGTCGGCGTGAGCCGGGCGTTTGGCCGTCCGTGCCGTCGCGGGGCGTGGGGTGCCTTTTTCAGATGTGACCGATGCCTGCTGAACAATGACGCAACCGGCGGGCAGACACGAGAGGACGGCGGCGAAAAAGAGCAGGGCACGGAATCGCCGGATCATGCGTAGCCCTCGGGGTTGTTGGTCATCCAGTCCCATGCCGTGCGCACGATCTCGTCGATGCCCGAGAGCCGGGCGGTCCACCCGATCTCACGGTTGATCTTGGCCGGGTCGGCGTACAGGACGGGGGGGTCGCCGGCCCGGCGTTCCCCTTTGCGCACGGGAAAATCGCGGCCCGTGACGCGTTTTACCGCGTCGATGACCTCCCGGACGGACAGCCCCTTGCCGGTCCCGATGTTGTAGCGTCGATCATCACCCGGCTGCAGGGCGTCCAGCACCATCGCGTGAGCCTCGACGAGATCACGGACGTGGACATAGTCCCGGATGCAGGTGCCGTCCGGGGTCGGGTAATCCTCCCCGAAGATCGTGATCGCGTCGCGTTGTCCCGCGGCCGCCTGGAGGATGATCGGCACGAGGTGCGTCTCGGGGACGTGCCATTCCCCGATCACCCCAGAGGGGTCGGCGCCCGCGACGTTGAAATATCGGAGCGCGGCGGCCGCGAAGGACGAGCCCCGTTGCGAGGCGACAAAGTCCGAGAGCACGCGCTCGGCGTGCAACTTCGAAGCCCCGTAAGGGTTGATCGGGTGCTGCGGGGTCGTCTCGACGATCGGCTGCTCGGCGGGTTCGCCGTAGGTCGCTGCGGTCGAACTGAAGATGAATCGGGAGACGCCCGCCCGGGCGCACGCGTCGAGCATCGCGATCATGCCCCCCGTGTTGACGCGGTGGTATTCGAGCGGTTGCTCGACGGATTCGCCGACGTAGGTCAGCCCCGCGAAGTGCATCACGGCCTCGACGCCGTGCGTGCGCATGGTGTCGGCCATCGTTTTCGGGTCTGTGCAGTCGGCCTCGATAAAGGCGAGGCAGTCGGGGTCGTCGAGTGTCCCGCGCAGCCGGTCGATGGCGCCGGGGTTGCCGCGGAAGAGATTGTCCACGACGAGGACCCGGTGGCCCTTTTCGAGGAGGAGGAGGGCGGCGTGTGAGCCGATATACCCTGCGCCGCCGGTAACGAGTATCTGCATGCCGTGTCCTATCCTGAGTGTCCGCGGATGGTATGGGCGGCGTGGTTGGGGGTCCATGTGAACACCGAACACTACCGAGAGTCTGAAGCCGTCTCGCCCGCCGTGCTGGCGCGTTGCGCCGTGGGCGGGATGCTGATGGGGCTTGCGAACCTCGTCCCCGGGATCAGCGGCGGGACGATGCTCGTGGCGACGGGGGTTTATACGCGGTTCGTCGACGCGATCAGCGACGCCACGCGGTTCCGGCTGAGTCGCTCGACGGTCGCGGTGCTTGGGGTGATCGTGCTGGGGGCGCTGCTCTCGATCGGGGGGTTGGCCGGTGTGATCTCATGGGGGCTGGCGGGGTTCCGCTG
>JALWOY010000197.1 GCA_027083355.1 Phycisphaerales bacterium
CGGTCGAACACCCCCCACCGGAACTGGGTGACGCACAGGGGCAATCGCTTCCCGACGAAAACGAGCCGACAGGCGAGGGCACCGCGGCTTCTGCCGCGTCGCTCGATCGGATCTTTTCAACCGACGGCGTGTTCTTTATCTCCGCGGGCGACCGCGTCGCTGTCCAGCGCGGCGACGACGCCAACGCCGTCACACTCACCGGCGGCGTCGTGCTGCAGTACGAGGGTGTCGACCGCGTGATGGAGATGACCGCCCGCCGGGCCGTGATCTTCCTCGACCCCGGCCCGCTGTCCGAATCCATCGGGCGTTTCGATGTCGCCGAGGTCCGGGGGATCTATCTCGAAGGGGGTGTGCGCGTCTCGGACGGTGAATACACCCTCCGCAGCCCGCGGGTGTACTACGACGTGCGCGCCGATCGGGCGATCCTGCTCGACGCGGTCTTCCGCGCCTACGACGCCCGGCACAGGATGCCGCTCTACATGCGTGCCAAGGTCATCCGCCAGGAGGCCGCCGACCGGTTCTCGTCCGAGAAGGCCGTCTACGCCAACTCCGCATTCGCCACGCCCCACCTGTCCATCGGCACGTCGAAGATGACCATCACCGAGCGCACAAACCCCGACGGCGAAACATCGCGCATCGTCGACGCCCGCGGCATCACGCTCCGCGGCGGACGCGTCCCGTTCTTCTGGTGGCCCTGGCTCAAGGGCGACCCCGAGCGGTTCCCCCTCCGCTCCGTCGGCCTGACCGACACGAACCGCACCGGCACCGTCTTCAGAACCTCGTGGGACCCGTTCACCCTGCTCGGCATCAAACGACCCGACGGCCTCGGCGCGGATGTCGACCTCGACTATTACGCCGACCGCGGCATCGGACTCGGCACCCGGCTCGACTGGAACACCCCCACCATGACCGGGGGCCTGTTCGCCTACATGCTCCCCGAAGACACCGGCACCGACGTCCTCCGCAACGGCGTCAAGGTCGCCCGCGACGGCGAGTTCCGCGGCATCGCCGCCTTCAAACACCGCTGGAACTTCCGCCCCGACTGGACCCTCTGGCTCAACGGGTTCACCGCCTCGGACGAATCGGTCATGCCCGCCCTGTTCCGCCGGATGGGCGAAAACAGCGAGGAATTCACCAACCGCGCGTACTTCCGCCGACTCAAGGGCAACTCATTCCTGACCCTCGAAGCCAAGGCCGCCGCCACCGATTTCGTCCCCAACGACAACATCGCCCAAGCCCCCGGCTACATGGTGGACAAACTCCCCGAAATCAGTGTCGGCCGGATCGGCGACGACCTGCTCGACCGATGGGCCCCCGGTTGGCTCACGCACACGTGGAACGCCACCCTCAGCCGGGTCCGCTTCCGACTGCCCGAGATCACCCCCCGCGACCTCGGTCTGAACCGTTCGAGCCGATCGCAGCGCGGGTTCGGGCTCGAGCCCGACGTCACGATCGGCGACGGGTTCCGGGCCGCGGGTCTGGATGAATCCTTCGTCACCCGGCTCGACACCCGGCAGGAGTTGTCCACCACGTTCGACGTGGGCCCGGTGCACGTCAACCCGTTCATCGTCGGGCGGGCCACCGCGTACGACTCGCGCTTCGAGAACTTCAGCCCCGACGAGAGCGACCGGTTGCGCCTGTGGGGGTCGGCCGGGGTGAACCTCACGACCTCGATCTACCGCGTCGACGATTCGGTGTCTTCGCGCATGTTCGACCTGAACCGGATGCGGCACATCATCGAGCCGGGCGTGACCATCTGGCACGCCGGCAGCACGATCGACGAGGCCAACCTGCCCGTGTTCGACGACGATGTCGAATCACTCGCCCAGGGCACGGGCATCCGCGCGGGGATCAACCAGACGTGGCAGACCAAACGCGGGGCCCCGGGCCGGTGGCGCACGGTCGACGTGTTCACGCTCGACGCCGAGTATGTCTGGTTCTCGGATGACGCCAACCGCAGCACACCGATCGGCCGGTTCTTCTCGAGCCGACCCGAGCTGAGCGCCCCGGACGAGTTCGTCCGCGTCGCCGGCACGTGGCAGGTCACGGAGGTGCTGGGCCTCGCCGGCGAGACGATCTGGGACGCGGACACCCAGCGCGAGGACCGCAACTCGCTGGGCATGATCCTCCGCCACAGCGAGGACCTCTCCACCCGTTTCGAGCTGCGCCGCCTCGACGCACAGGACGACACTTTCGGCAGCGGCTCGCTCCGAGGCAGCTTCGGCGACAAATACCTTTATTCCGTCGTCGGCACCTACAACTTCCGTGTCGACGATTTCCAGTCCTTCACGTTCTCCCTCCTGCGACGCTTCCCCAACGGCCTGCTCGGTGGACGCGTCACCTACAACAACATCTCCGGCGAAACCACCCTCGGCATCTACATCCGGCCCAACGGCCTGCCCGAGGCGAGCCTCAGCGGCGGCGGCAGCGGTTCACGGTTCTGAATCAGAGCATCTTGTATGTGCCGGACGCCGACGCTGAGCCCGCGAAGCGTCGGATCGCGCCGGGGCGGTGCCTTTGCAAACCGCCCGGACCTCGGCCCCGCGCTCACGCTTGGGGCTCATTTCTTCACCCGGATCGACAGGTGCCGCGGGAACGCGCACGATATCCCGACGCATTCAGCCGACCGGCACCGGCAACGGGCCGCCCGCAGCAGACCGGCAGCGGCTCACGGTTCTGAACGCACCCGCCAGCGGTTCCCGTCGCGTTCCACACGCCGATACAGCGTGTCGCGCTCGACGGGTTCATAGCCCGCCTCGCGGATCGCCCGACGCAGCACCGGGACGGTGACCTCCTGGTGGGTGTCGCTCCCGCCGACCTTGGTGATGTCGTACCAGACCACGGTGCCGTCGATGTCGTCGGCGCCGGCGTCGAGCATGATCTGGGCCATCGGCAGCGTCTGCATGATCCAGAACGCCTTGACGTGCGGGAAGTTGTCCAGCATCAGCCGGGCGATGGCGATCGTGCGCATATTTTCCAGCCCCGAAGGCCCCGGCAAGTGCTCCAGCTCGGACCCGTCCGGGATGAACGGCAGCGGGGTGATGGTCTGGAAATAGCCGGAATGAGTTGAGGACGTCGACGCGTCGGATTGCTTCGGGGGCTCCGGAATCCGGCCGTTCGTCCTCGGGCTCACCGTCGGCGTCTGCGGTGTTCCCGGTCGCGTCAGCGTGATGACAGGGGCGTCGATCCCGGCGATCGCCGTGATCCCTTCCGTTTCTTCCCCCGCCTCTTGCCCCGCATAGCCCAACCTCGCCAGGGCCTGGTCCTGTGCCCTTCTGAGGATCTCCATATGCACGAGCCGTTCGCGGCGGTTGTCGACATGCCCATAGAGAATAGTCGAGTTGGTGTTCAGCCCCAGTTCGTGCGCAACCATGTGGACATCGAGCCACTCGTCGGAGCGAATCTTGCCCTTGTGCGTCTCGTCGTGCACGCGGTCGTCGAAGACCTCCGCCCCGCCGCCGGGCAGCGAACCGAGGCCCGCTTCCTTCAGCTCGGTCAGGATGAGCCGGATGCTCTCGCGGCGGTTGTCTCGCTTGTACTTCTTCGCGATCTTGGCGAGGTGCACGATCTCGACAGCGGTGAACGCCTTGACGTGCAGATCGGTGCCGTGCTCGGCGGCAACGCGCTTGATGGTGCGGATGAGGTCGGTGTAATAGTCGAACGGGAGGTATGGCTGGAGCCCGCCGACGACGTGGATCTCGGTGGCGCCGGATTCGCAGGCCTTTCGGGCCTCGTCGGCGATCGAATCCATGTCGTGGGTGTAGGCCCCGTCGTCGCCCTTCTTGCGGTAGAACTCGCAGAACTTGCACGACAGGGCGCAGATGTTCGAGTAGTTGAGGTGCCGGTTGATGTTGTAGTACGCGACGCCGGGGTGGAGGCGGTTGCGGACGATTCCGGCCAGCTCGAAGACCCCCCAGAGATCGGGCGTCTCGTAGAGCAGCATGCCGTCGTCGATGGAGAGCCGCTCGCCGGCGAGGACTTTCTCGCGGATGGCGTCGAGGCGGGCGTCGGCACGGGGAGGGGCGCAAGTGGGCATGGGGGAGTGTATCGGTGCAGCACGGGCACGGGGGGCCGAAGCCCGGTCGGTCAGACACCCCGGCCGCCCCGCTTCTATCCCGGAATTCTCCCCCTGAAGAGGCCCGAGCGGAAGCGAGGTCACCCGGCGAAACGGCCCCCTGGGTTGTTTCTGCTTCCCTCTCGCCCCTCTTGCAGCAAGTCAAGACAGGCGGGATGCCGGTCCCACCCATTCCGGGCTCGACGTGCACGAGGGCCCAGACTGCCAAGTTGACAGCCCGGGATTGATCCCACGCCCGTTATCCCCGGAGAACCGGCCTTCCGGTTTTGGCACGCGCGTTGCAACGACTTTCCCGCGTCGATCGCCCACAGGCGGTCGCCACAGAAAGGAAACCCAATCATGTCAAAGATCATCGGCATCGACCTCGGCACGACCAACTCGTGCGTCGCCGTCATGGAGGGCGACGAGCCCAAGGTTCTGATCAACTCCTCCGGCAACCGGACCACCCCGTCCGTCGTCGCCTTCACCGACAAGGGTGAGCGGCTCGTCGGCCAGGCGGCCCGGCACCAGCAGGTGACCAACCCCAAGAACACGATCTTCTCGATCAAGCGGTTCATGGGCCGGCGTCACAGCGAGGTGAGTTCGGAAGAAAAACTCGTCCCTTACGAGATCACCGGGGGGCCGGACGAGTTCGTCTCCGTCAAGGTCCGCGACAAGACATACACCCCGCAGCAGATCTCCGCCTTTATCCTCCAGGAATTGAAGAAGACCGCCGAGGATTATCTCGGTGAGAAGGTCGACCGCGCGGTCATCACCGTGCCGGCCTACTTCAACGACGCCCAGCGTCAGGCGACCAAGGACGCCGGCGAGATCGCGGGCCTCAAGGTCGAGCGGATCATCAACGAGCCGACCGCGGCCGCCCTCGCCTACGGGCTCGACAAGGGCAAGAACGAGAAGATCGCCGTCTTCGACCTCGGCGGCGGGACGTTCGACATCTCCATCCTCGACGTCGGCGACGGGGTCTTCGAGGTGCTCAGCACCAACGGCGACACCCACCTCGGTGGCGACGACTGGGACCAGGCCCTGATCGACTACCTCGTGAGCGAGTTCAAGAACAAGGAGGGCATCGACCTCTCGACCGATCCGATGGCGATGCAGCGGCTCAAGGAGGCCGCCGAGAACGCCAAGAAGGAGCTCAGCCAGGGCCAGCAGACCACGGTCAACCTGCCGTTCATCACGGCCGACCAGAACGGGCCCAAACACCTGCAGGTCGAGATCACCCGCAGCAAGTTCGAGGCGCTGTGCGAGCCGCTGTTCAAGAGGCTCCGCGGCCCCTGCGAGACGGCCCTGAAGGACGCGGGTCTCGACGCGAGCAAGATCGACGAGGTCGTGCTCGTCGGCGGGTCGACGCGTATCCCCAAGGTCCAGCAGATCTGCAAGGAGATCTTCGGCAAGGAACCCAACAAGAGCGTCAACCCCGACGAGGTCGTCGCGATCGGTGCCGCGATCCAGGGCGGCGTGCTGGCCGGCGACGTCAAGGACGTGCTCCTGCTGGATGTCACCCCGCTCAGCCTCGGGGTCGAGACGCTCGGCGGCGTGATGACCAAGCTCATTGAGAAGAACACCACCATCCCCACCAGCAAGAAGGAGATCTTCTCGACCGCCGCCGACAACCAGCCCAGCGTCCAGATCCACGTCCTGCAGGGTGAGCGGGAGTTCGCCAAGGACAACCGGACGCTCGGGATGTTCGAGCTGACGGGGATCGCCCCCGCGCCCAGGGGTGTGCCGCAGATCGAGGTCGAGTTCGCGATCGATGCCAACGGCATTCTTCAGGTCACCGCGACCGACAAGGCCACAGGCAAGAAGGCCGACATCCGCATCGAGAACTCGGGCGGGCTGAGCAAGGAAGAAATCGAGAAGATGAAGGCCGACGCCGCCGCCCACGCCGAGGAAGACCGCAAACGCCGCGAACTGATCGACACGAAGAACCGCGGCGATGCGCTGGTCAGCCAGACGCGTCAGAGCCTCGAAGAACACGGCGACAAGGTCAGCCCCGAGACGCGGAGCAACATCGAGAGCGCGATCTCGAACCTCGAGTCGAAGCTCAAGGGCGAGGACAAGGCCGCGATCGATGCCGCGATCGACGAGCTGAGCAAAGCGAGCATGGAGCTCGGCAAGGCCGTCTACGAGGCCGAGGCCGCCAAGGCCGCGGCTCAGGCGGCACCCGCCGACGCGGGCCAGAGCGGCGACTCCGGCGGCAACACCGGCGGTGAACAGGACGACGTCATCGACGCCGAGTACGAGGTCAAGGACTGATCGGCTCAGCGATACGCGATACCGAGCGGCCCCGGACGGGGCCGCTTTTCTGTGCGCCCACGAAAAAGGCCCGCGGTGAACGGGCCATTGATGCGTATCGGTTTGTTCTGTCGCGCGTCCGCGGACCGGATCAGCGGCGGCGACGCGTGGCGAGCAGCCCGCCCAGGGCGAGCACCGAGGCGGCCCCCGGCGCGGGAACAAGGGTGAACGCCAGGTTGCTGTTGAAACGGAAGTTCAGGATGCCGTCGCCGTTGCCGAGCATGTCGGCGGCGGTCAACAGAGTCTTGACCTCGTCGAGCCCGGTGGCGGCGTCGATGCTGAGGTCGGCGTAGGCGTTGGCACCCAACGCGCCGGCCGCGGCGGTGTTGTCAAGGTCAACCCCGGTGACGGTGGCGCTGACGCCGGTGAACAGGATGCTCCCGCTGCCGCCGTAGGGCGTGGTGTCGAAAGAGAAGTCGGCGATCGGCAGGACGTACATCCCGGTCCACGAAGTGAAGAAGCCGGGAGAGGTCCAGCTGCTGTCGACGAGCACATTGTCGACCGAGAGGCTGGTCTCGAAAACATCATCACCATCGAAATCGACGTCGATCGAGCCGTTCGCGAAGACTTGCCAGACCGTCCCGGCCGCAGGGATATCGAGGCTGTACGTGCCCGAGGCGGGGGTCAGCGTGTCGGTGGCCATGTTCAGGTTCACCGAGAGCGGGCCAGGGCCCGTGAAATTGCTCACCGTGGCCCGGCCGTGGTCGATCTGGATGGTCGAGGTATGCGTCGCGGCGGCGGCGAACCCCGCGGTCAAAGCGATAGCAGCGGCACTGATCACACTCTTCATGATTCTTCTCCCTTGATCTCTCAGGGGACGGGGCAACTCGCGCGGCATCCGTCCCGTCTTGTCTCGATCCAGTCCACAAACAGACTGGCATCCATCCTCTATGAACGCTCGCCCCGGACCGGTACTCTTTCCCATGAAAACCCGGCCATCGATGGCGATCTGGTGCATTCTACATCGACCGATCCAGATTGTATAGGGCGATCTGAAAAGTTCCGCGGCAAACTGACAACGCACCGACACCCGACACACGCCGGAAGAGAAAAAGAATCGTTCAAAAAAATGACGATTCTGTCACCGGATTACGAACGCAGGCCGGGCCGGCGTCGTATGGAGTGATGAAGGCGACTCGATGGCGACGACGAGCCTTCAGCAGTCTCTCTGATGACATGTTCTCTCTCCTCCACGAAACCTCGGGCACTCCGGTGCCCGTGGTTTCGTTTTGGGGATTCCGCGCCGGGCGGAGAACCCGTCCATTTTGCAATCAAACAGGGTGTCGTCGAAGCCGATCCACAAGCCGACGGAGGGCTTCGCCTCGATGGCTCATCGCGTTTTTCTCGGACGGGGCCAGTTCCGCGCTCGTCCGCTCGAAATGGGGCGCGACGAGGAACAAGGGGTCGTAGCCGAACCCGTTGCTCCCCGCGGGCACCCGCGGGGGCTCACCGATGCGGCCCTCGAACGCGCCGCGGACCTGCTCGACAATCTGCCCATTGGGCCGGGCTAGACACAGCGAGCACACGAACCGGGCCGACCGGTTCTCGGACGGCACACCGTCCAGTTCACCGAGCAGACGTTCGTTGTTGAGGCGGTCTCGCTCGAACCGGGGGAGATCGTCGTGTGTGCCGGCGTATCGGGCGCTGCGGACGCCGGGCCGACCGTCGAGCGCGTCGACCTCCAGCCCCGAATCATCCGCGAGACAGAGCCGGCCGGTCATCCGGGCATAGGCCACGGCTTTGATCGCCGCGTTTTCCTCGAATGTCGCGCCGTCCTCCTCCGGCTCATCGAAACCCGAGTCGAGTTGGTCCAGCCCGAAGCAATCCAGCCCCAACTCGCCGAGCACGGTTGCGATTTCTTCGACCTTGTGCGGGTTGCCGCTGGCGATCAGGAGTGCGGTCATGGGTCGGTTCCGTGGGAATCGGGGGGATCAGACGGGATGCGGGGGGACTCGGGCCGGTTGCGTGCGGACAATAGCCCATGGCCAAGAAGACCGCCAAGGAACTGCTCGACGAGGCCGAGGCTCTGCTGCGGAAAGGCCGGCCCGACCTCGCGGCGCCGAAGTATCGCGAGACCATCGCCGCCCTCGGCAAACATCCATCGGCGGACAAGGTCCGGGCCCGGCTCGGGCTGGTGCTGCTCCGGCTCGGACGTTTCGACGAGGCCACGGGCGAACTCGAACGCGTCTGCCGCTCGGACCCGTCCGCGGAGAACCGGTATCGACTGGCCCAGGCCCACGCCTTCGCGGGCCGGCAGGAAGAAGCCTGCTCGCTGCTGGCCGGGGTGCTCGACGACGACCCCGACCATCAACCCGCGATCGCCCGCACCGCGGCGCTCTATCAATACATCGGGCGGGGCGACGAGGCGGTGGCGCTCATCAACGACGCGATCAGGCGGGGCCTGACCGGTCGCGAGATCGCACACGCCTTCGCGTCGTTCGCCATCAAGCACGGCCGGGCGGCCGACGCGATCGACCTGCTCACCCCCCACGCCGAGGATCAGACGCTCGCGCCAGACGTCCGCGGCGAGATGCTCTTTTCGCTCGGGCGGCTGCTCGACGCGACGGGCGAGTTCGACCGGGCGTGGTCGGCGTATGAACAGGGCAACGCCCTGACCCGCCGGCCCTTCGACGCCGACCGGCACGACGCGGTCATCGACGCCCTCATCGAGCGGTACACGCCCGAGACGCTCCGTGCGTTGGCCGAGGACGGCGAGGAGGGCAAACGCGCGATCCTCATCGTCGGCATGCCCCGCTCGGGCACCACGCTGGTCGAGCAGATCATCGCGGCCCACCCGGCGGTCGCGTCCGGCGGCGAACTCGCGGCGCTCAACACGGCCATCTCCGGCATCCCGGGCAGGAAGTCAGGCGAGATCCACCCGCCGCTCAACCGCGTCCGCGGGGCGTCGTTGCGGCGTGCCCGGCGGGCGTACCTCGACGCGCTCGACGCCGTCTCGACCACAGCCGACCGTGTGACGGACAAGATGCCCAACAACTTCGTCCACCTCGGGCTGGTGCCCGCGATCCTGCCCGGGGCGGCCGTGGTGCACTGCCGGCGCGACGTGCGCGACACGGCGTTGTCGTGTTATTTCAGGAATTTCGTCACGGGCAACGCCTTCGCAGGCGATCTCGTCTCGATTGCCCGGTATATCAAGGCTTACCTGCGGCTGATGCGGCACTGGCGGGCGGTGCTGCCCGAGGCGTGCCCCGGCATGCCGTTCGTCGAGGTCGATTACGAGGCGGTCTCCGCCGATCCCGAGCCGAACTCGAAGAAGGTGGTCGAGGGCATGCGTCTTCCCTGGGACCCCGCCTGTCTCGCGTTCGGTCGCGACGGGAAGATGGCCCCCACTCTCGAACCCGATCAGGCAGGCCGGGGGGTCTACAACACCTCGATCGCGCGATGGAAACGGTACGAGAAGCAGCTCGCGCCGTTCGTCGAGGCGATGGGCGATGCGTTGGAGACATAACAGTGCGCCGGGCACGCTTGTAGGCCTTTCCCGATACCCATCGGACCGAAGCGGCGGAGAGGTCGGCCTAGAATCGCCCATGAGCACACAACTCCTCGACCGACTCGGCATCTGGGATGATCCCCGTGTTTCCAAGCCCACCGACGGCGCCCCTTCCGAGGGTGTCTGCGTCGTCGAGAACCCGGCCACGGGGACACCGATCGCGCAGATCAAACTCGACACTCGGGACGATCTCGAATCGCATCTCGAAGCACTGACCGAGTCGTTCAAGGCGTGGCGCCGCGTGCCCGCGCCCAAGCGGGGGCAGGTCGTCCGCGCCATCGGCGACGCGCTGCGCGAAAACCGCGAACCGCTCGGCGAACTGATCGCCCTGGAGATGGGCAAGATCAAGGCCGAGGGCGTCGGCGAGGTGCAGGAATCCGTGGATATCGCAGACTTCGCCGTCGGCCTGTCGCGGCAGCTGCACGGGATCACGATGCCGAGCGAACGGGCCGAGCACATCATGAAAGAGCAATGGCTCCCGCTCGGCCCCATCGGCATCATCACCGCGTTCAACTTCCCCAACGCGGTCTGGGCCTGGAACGCGATGATCGCCGCGGTCTGCGGCGACACGATGCTCTGGAAGCCCAGCCTCCTCTCCCCGCTGACCGCGATCGCCACGAACCGGCTGGCCGCCGAGGTCGCCGAATCCATGGGCCATCACGACATCTTCCGGCTCGTCATCGGGACGGATGCCGAAGTCGGCGAGCCCATGATCAACGACCGCCGGCTGCCGCTCATCAGCGCCACCGGGTCGTGCCGGATGGGCCGGCATGTCGGGGCGGCGGTGGCCTCCCGCCTCGGCAAGAGCCTGCTCGAGCTGGGCGGGAACAACGCCATCATCGTCGAGCCGGACGCGAATATCGACCTCGCCCTCAAGAGCATCGTGTTCGGCGCGATCGGCACCTGCGGGCAGCGGTGCACGAGCACCCGCCGGGCGATCATCCACGAGTCGATCGCCGACGGGTTCATCGGCAGCCTCGTCAACGCGTACAAGCAGGTGATCGAGGGCGGGCGAATCGGCGACCCGCTCGACGAGAAAACACTCGTCGGGCCACTCATCAACGACAACGCCGCCGAAGCTTTCGAGAACGCGGTCGAGTCGGCCGTCGAACAGGGCGGCAAACTGCTCGTGGGCGGGAAGCGGCTCGACCCGGCGGCGCTGGCCGGTGGTGCCGACGGCCCGCTGGCCGGGGGCTACTACGTCGAACCCACGATCATCCGCATGCCCGACGGCGAACACCTGCCCGTCGCGCTCAACGAAACTTTCGCGCCCATCCTTTATGTCACGACATACAAAACGCTCGAAGAAGCCATCGAGCTGCACAACGAGGTCGACCAGGGCCTGTCCAGCGCGATCTTCACCGACAGCGTCTCGGCGATGGGACGCTTCCTCGACCCGAGCGGCGCCGGCAGCGACTGCGGGCTGGCATACGTCAACCTCGGGACCAGCGGGGCCGAGATCGGCGGGGCGTTCGGCGGCGAAAAGGACACCGGCGGGGGCCGCGAGAGCGGCTCGGACGCATGGAAGGCGTACATGAGGCGACAGACCTGCACCCTGCATTTCGGAGACAGCTTTGCTCTGGCACAAGGAATCCGCTTTGAGTGAGCGAGCGGCGGGCGACGCGCTCGCCAGAACCGCGATCGAGGAAATCAGGCCCGGCATGTTCGTCGGGTTCGGGACCGGGCGGACCTCGTCCCGGGTCATCCAGGCTCTCGGGCTGAAGGTCCGCCAGGAGGATTTTCCCGTCCGGGTCGTCGCCGCCAGCGAGGCGACCGAGGCCCTCTGCCGGGAGGTCGGGCTGACCGTCGAGGATTTCGCCACCGTCGAGCAGCTGGATCTGCTCATCGACGGGGCCGACGAGATCACCCGCGACATGAAGATGCTCAAGGGCGGCCGGGGAGCCGTGACCCGCGAGCGGATGCTCGCCTGGGCCAGCGGACGACGGATCTATATGGTCGTCGAAGAAAAAGTCAGTCCCTACCTCGGCACCAACAGCAGCCTGTCCATCGCCGTCATGCCGTTCGGGTTGGCCTCGACCCGGGCCTCGATCCGCCGACTCGGGCTCAACGGCGTGCTCCGGCGCGGGCTCGCGGGCGAGCTGTATGTCACGGACAACGCGAATCTGATCCTCGACGTTTCGCTCGCCGAGAGCATGGACCTCGACGAGATCTCGGTGGAGCTGCACCGGATCCCGGGCGTCGTCGAACACGGGCTGTTCCTCGACGAAGCCGACGTCATCCTGGTCGATCACGGCGACGACGAAATCGAAAGAATTTCACGCGAACAGGACCATTCCGCGTGAGTCGCGTCGCCCGGCTCCGTTGCCAAATGACCAACATCGGTGCGCACCCGGAACGACAAACCGGGTGACATCGGATCGTCCGAGAAGTGGCAAGCATGGATAGTGCATGCTAAAATAGTGTCCGACCGGAGCTGGACGCTCCGCGGGAAGACACACATCCGGGGTCGAGAAACCCCAGTCAACAGGATGTCAGAACGACACAAGGAGAAAAAAAGATGATCTCGTCCATGAAAGGTGCGAGGATGGCCGCGGCGATCCTTCTCGCGGGGATCGCCGGCGCCATGGGGGCCTGCGAAACAACCTCGTCCGGCGGTTCGAGCAATCTGCCCACCGGGGCCGGCTCGGGGTCGCCGAGCTTCCTCTACAAGCCCTCGCAGCGGGCGCCCAAGGCCGAGCGCACGCCCGAGCGCAAACCGGCTGTCAAGATCGCGACCGGCCCGGTTGAGAAGGTGGTCTACAAGAACGATTGCGGCTATGAGCCCAACCCCGGCCCGGGGATGACCGTCGTCGGGCTGCCGTTCCCGACGGGCGACCGCGCCACCAGCGCCCTGATGCTGCATCAGGTGATGCCCAAGCAGGTCCGCCGGGGCGCCGAGTTCAACTATCAGTACCACGTCACGAACATCACGCGGGGCACGCTCCAGAACGTCGCACTGACGCTCGAGAGCCAGAGCAACCTCGACGTGATCAGCGCCAACCCGGCCCCGATGACCGGCCAGGGCGGGACCGTCTGGTCCATCGGCGAACTCGGCCCGTGCGAGACCCGCGTGATCGACGTCACCGCCGTGGCCGATTCGGTCGGCAGCGCCGGCGACTGCGTCAGCGTGTCGTACAACAACTCGCTGTGCGCCGTGCTGAACGTCGTCGACCCCGAGCTGACGATCGAGAAGCAGGTCACGCCGAAGGTGCTCAAGTGCGACCCGATCACGATCACCTACAACGTGTGCAACCCGGGCACGGGCGTCGCCTCCGGCGTCGTCGTGCGTGACACCCTGCCCGCGGGCCTGACCGTCAACGGCAGCCGCAACGTCGAGCTGCCCGTCGGCGACCTCGCCGCGGGCGAATGCCGCGACGTCAGCGTCGTCGCGATGGCCTCCGGGACCGGCGAGTATTGCAGCCCCGCCAGCGCCGCCTCGGCCGGCGGGCTGACCGCCGAATCCGGCACACCCTGCACCGTCGTCGTGGCGCCGGACCTCGAAATCGCGTGCAACGCCCGCGACAAGCAGTACATCAACCGCAACGCGCAGTATGACTTCACCGTGTCGAACGCGGGCGACGGCGTCGCCGCCAACACGGTCGTCAGCCTCAACCTCCCGGCCGGCGCCGAGGTGGTCAGCGCATCCGCCGGTGGTGTCCCGAGCCAGGGCGGCATGGCCTTCCAGCTCGGCGACCTCGCCCCGGGCGCCAGCCGTGACGTCTCCGTCACGCTCAAGTCCCGCGTCGCCGGCACCATCGGCGTCTCGGCCACCGCCACCGGGGCCTGCGCCGATCCGGTCAGCACCCAGTGCGAGACGCTCTACCGCGGCATCCCGGCCATCCTCCTCGAGGTCGTCGACCTCGTCGACCCGGTCGAGGTCGGCCAGCAGACCACCTACCGCATCACCGTCACCAACCAGGGCTCGGCCGCCGACACCAACATCAGGGTCACCTGCATCCTGCCCGACGAGGAGCAGTTCGTCAGCGCCTCGGGTGCCACGAGCGAACGCGTCAACGGCCAGGAGATCACCTTCAGCCCCGTCGCCTCGCTCGCCCCGGGCGCGCAGGCCTCGTGGGATCTGGTCGTCAAGGCCACCGGCGAGAACGACGTCCGCTTCGCCGTCGAGATGACCAGCGATTCGTTCTCGCGGCCGATCCGCGAGACCGAGTCGACGAACCTCTACGAGTAACCCGCAGAGGCGTCATCTGATTCTTCGAACCGGTCGGCGGGGAACCGCCGGCCGGTTTTTTTCCTGCGATCGCGGACCTGTGCCTGTAATCAAACTTGCATCGATTTCTTCCAGACGCCGACGCTGAGCACGTCAAGCGCCGGATCGTGTTGCGGGATTCTGGACGCACTCGATCCGACACTTCATCCGGGCGCAAAGCCTCGGTGTCGGTGTCCAACACCACACCCCGACCGCATGAAACAGATGGGTGCGGGAGACCGACCACGCATTCTGTGCGCCACAACAAGCCGTGCCGAAGCGGCGTGTTCGAGATTCACCCATGCGACAAGGCGGGTGATTTGATATCATGGCCGACCTTCTGCACGCACCCACGCCCGCCGCCTCGGCGGCGCAATCTGGAGCAGTCCGTGAGCAACGAATCATCAGGCGCACACCTCGGCTTCACTCTCGGGATCGTCACCGTCGCGGCGCTCGGCGGCTTCCTCTTCGGGTTCGACACCGCCGTGATCAACGGCGCCGTCCCCGTGCTCAACGAGATGTTCATGGACCCGGACTCCGGCTTCGCCGCCGGGCTCACGATCAGCGAGACCTCTCGTGATCTGTGGGTGGGTCAATCCGTTGCCCTCGCCCTCATCGGCGCCGCCATCGGCGCCTTCCTCGCCGGCCCCGTCACCAACCACATCGGCCGGAAAAAGTCGATGGTCATCGCCGCGGTGATGTTCTTCGCGTCGGCCGTCGGGTCCGGCCTCCCCTTCACGATCTTCGATTTCACCTTCTGGCGTTTCCTGGGCGGCATGGCGTTCGGCGCCGCCAGCGTCATCGCCCCGGCCTACATCGCCGAGGTTTCGCCCGCGAAATACCGGGGCCGGCTCGCGTCCATGCAGCAGCTCGCCATCGTCATCGGGATCTTCGTCGCCCTGATGAGCAACCTGCTCATCGCGAAAAACGCGGGCGGGGCCTCCGAGCCCTGGCTCGGCGGGTTCGCGGCATGGAAGTGGATGTTCTGGATCGAGGCCTTCCCCGCCGCCCTCTACGGCATCCTCGCGCTAATGATCCCCGAATCGCCCCGCTACCTCGTGATCCAGGACCGCGACGCCGACGCCAGACGCGTGCTCGACAAGGTCCTCGGTTCGGACGCCGCCGATACCAAGATCAAGGAGATCCACGAGAGCCTCTCCAGCGAGCACAAGCCGAAACTCGCTGACATCCTCGGCCCGGCCGTCTTCAAGAAAATCGTCTGGCTCGGCATCGGTCTGTCCGTCTTCCAGCAGTTCGTCGGCATCAATGTCGTCTTCTACTACTCCAACCTGCTCTGGCAGGCCGTCGGGCTGACCGAGGAGGACGCGTTCATCAACACCGCCATCGGCGGCGCCACGAACGTCCTCACCACCTTCATCGCCATCGCGCTCGTCGACAAAATCGGCCGCAAGCCCCTGCTCATCTTCGGATCGCTCGGCATGATGATCTCGCTCGGCATCATGGCTTATGTCTTCCAGACATCCGTCGATCCCAACGGCGTGCTCGATCTCACCGGCGACAACGCGGTCAAGGGCAAGATCGCCCTCGTCGCCCTCAACCTGTTCATCGTTTCCTTCGGCGCCTCGTGGGGACCCATCGTCTGGGTCATGCTCGGCGAGATGTTCTCCAACCAGATCCGCGGCGCGGGGCTGGCCGTGGCGGCGTCGGCCCAATGGGGCGCCAACTACCTCATCAGCGCCACCTTCCCGCTCATGCTCGGCATCAGCCTCGGCTTCGCCTACGGCTTCTACGCCGTCAGCGCCCTGCTCAGCATGCTGTTCGTCATCTTCCTTATCCCCGAGACCAAGGGCAAGGAACTCGAAGCCATGGGCGAACTCGAAAACTGAACACCGGGGCAGATCTCAAGAGAACGCCGCGTGCATCGACCCGATCCGGGTGCGGGCTCTTCATCCCGTGGGAACGTTTACGCCGGTCGCAACAGTCGCAACGAGCCGCGATCATCGGGGAGCGATCTTTTCACGAACAACCGCAGAGGAAACACCCGGGTCCCCCCCGAGCCTCATCCCCAACCGCACGAGAGGCTACCGGAAGCCGATCTCGATCACCCCTCGACACGCCACGTCTTCTCGCCGAGAAGCAGGTCTTCGAGCGTCTTACCCTCGTTGATCCGCTCGGCCTGATCGATCTGCTCGGCGAACAGCTCGTCGTACGACGGCACGTCGGGGTTGGCGTAGATCACGCCCATCGGCTCGGGGAACTCGGGGTAGGTCATCTCGGCGAGCATGTGCGCCAACAGCGGGTTCGTCTCGTCGTGCACCAGCAACTCGTCCTCGGTGACGCCGCCGCCCAGCTCCACAACCTCGATCCGCTCGCACTTGCGGCGGAGGCCCTTGTCCATGTTCTTGCCGAAGATCATGGGCTCGCCGTGGCGGAGCATCACGGTGTTCTCCGGCTTGGTGTCCTTCTGAGAGGCGTAGAAATAGGTCCCGTGGTTGAAAATGTTGCAGTCCTGGTAGACCTCGATGAACGCGCAGCCCTCGAACTTCAGCCCGCGGGTGTAGACCTCGTCGAAAAGTTTCAGATCGACGTCCAGCGTGCGCGCGATGAACTTGCACCCCGCGCCCAGCGCGAGCCCCAGCGGGTTGATCGGGAAATCGAGCGAACCCAGCGGCGTGGACTTCGTCTTCTTCCCCGGCTCGCTCGTCGGTGAATACTGCCCCTTCGTCAGCCCGTAGATACGGTTGTTCAGCAGGAGAATCGTGATGTCCATGTTCCTGCGGATGGCGTGCATCGTGTGGTTGCCCCCGATCGAGAGCAGGTCGCCGTCGCCCGAGACCACGCAGACAGTCAGGTCCGGGTTGGCCAGCTTCACACCCGTCGCCACCGCGGGCGCACGCCCGTGGATGGTGTGCATCCCGTAGGTGTTCATGTAATAGGGGAACCTCGCGGCGCACCCGATGCCGGAGATGAACACGAAGTCTTCCTTGCGCCGACCCAGCTTCGCGGCGGCCTTCTGGACACCCTTGAGCACCGCGTAATCGCCGCAGCCAGGGCACCAACGCACCTCCTGATCGGACGCGAAATCCTTCGGCTTGTAGGTCGGCAGCGGAACGTCGTTGGTCTGTGTCGCGGTCATCTCGGGCTCACTCCTTGCTTTCGATGATGTCCAGCACGCTGCGGACGAGGTCGTCGACCTTGAAGGCGCGGCCCCTGATGTGATTGATGCCCTTCGCGTCGACGAGGTAACGCGCCCGGATCAGGGTGAGCAACTGCCCCATGTTGATCTCCGGGATGATCACACGGTCGAAACGCGCGAGGATGTCGCCCAGATCGGGCGGCAGCGGCGCGATGTGCCGGATGTGTGCGCTGCTCACGTCCTTGCCCATCCCACGGAGCCGATCCGTCGCCGTCGCGATCGCGCCGTACGTGCTCCCCCAACCGAGCAGCAGCGTCTCGCCTGATTCGGAACCACGGATCGGGGTCGGGCCGATGTCGGCGGCGGCACGCTGCACCTTCTCCGCACGGATCTTCACCATCTTCTCGTGGTTCATCGGGTCGTACGAGACGTTCCCCGTCAGGTCCTGTTTTTCGAGACTCCCGATGCGGTGCTCCAGCCCCGGCGTCCCGGGTAGCGCCCAAGGACGGGCCAGAGTCTCCGGGTCACGCTTGTAGCCCATGAACACTTCGCCGTTATCGCCCGGCTTCGCGAACGACACCTCGATCGGCTCGATCTCAGACAGATCCGGGATCTTCCACGGCTCGGCCCCGTTGGCGATATACCCGTCGGAGAGCACCACCGCCGGGCACATGTGCTTGATCGAGAGCCTCGCGGCCTCGAGGGTCGTGTCGAAACAGTCCGCGGGGCTGCGGGCGGCCAGAACGAGGCACGGGCTCTCCCCGGGCCGGCCCCAGAGCGCCTGGAACAGATCCGCCTGCTCCGTTTTCGTCGGCATGCCCGTGGAAGGCCCGGCCCGCTGCACGTCGATCACGATCAACGGCAACTCATAGATGATCGCCATGCCCAACGCCTCGGTCTTCAGAGCGAGCCCCGGACCGGACGTGCCCGTCACGCCGATCTGCCCCGCGAACGACGCCCCCACCGCGGCGCAGATCGCGGCGATCTCGTCCTCGGCCTGGAACGTGCGAACGCCGAGATGCTTCAGGCCCGAGAGATCGTGCAGGATGTCCGAAGCGGGCGTGATCGGGTAACTCGCGTACAACAGGTTCACCCCGGACTTGTTGGCAACCGTCGCCAACGCCTTGACCACCGCCTGATTCCCGCTGATCTGGCGGTACACCCCCGGCTCCAGCTTCGCCGGCGAAACGTGATACCGCGCGGGGAACAACTCGGCGTTCTCGCCGAAGTAGTAACCCGCCTTGAGCGCCTTGACGTTCGCCTCGGCCACCTCGGGGCGGTTCTTGATTCTGCCGTAGTACTCGTTGATGTGGTCGATCGTCGGGCCGAGATCGCGATCGAAAAGCCAATAGGCGATCCCGAGCGCGAACATGTTCCGGCATCGGTCGATCTCTTTGACGGTCATATCGGCGCCCTCGAGCGCCTCACGTGTCAGCCGGCTCATCGGCACGCCGACGATCTGGTATTGAGACGCGAGCTTCGCGTCTTCGAGCGGGTTGTACCCCTCCGGATAGCCGCACTTGCGGAGGTTCACTTCGGTGAACTCGTCGGCGTTGGCGATGACGATGCCGCCGGCGACGACATCGTCGATATTCACCTTCAACCCCGCGGGGTTCATCGCGATCAACGCGTTGACCATATCGCCGGGCGTGTTGATGTCCGTCGACGAGAACTGGAGCTGGAACCCCGAAACGCCGAACGTCGTGCCGCGCGGCGCCCGGATCTCCGCCGGGAAATCGGGGAACGTGGCGATGTCGTTGCCGAGGATCGCGCTGGTCGCGGCGAACTGACCGCCGGCGAGCTGCATCCCGTCGCCGGAATCGCCGCAGAATCGGATGACCACCGAATCGATCTCGGTCGGTTCGGGCTGATGGGTCTCGTGCGTTGTGGTCATGATGACCTCCGAAGAAACGTCGTATCGGGCCGATCATCGATCATATGACCCCTGAGGGTCAAAATGAACAAAGGACCCCCGGAAGACGGTGCAAACACTCCCCCGGCGCCCCCCGAAGTTGTCCTCGATGGTTCAACCCCGCGCCCGCTCAGCGGCCACGCGACGACGCGTCGATCCTGACCGGGACGGTACCGGATGAGCCCGGCACAGACTCAGCCCCCCGGCCGGTCGCGGATTGTTCGTGCACAAAGAAAGGCTCATCCGCCGGCCCCAGCGGGCACAGATCGTCGTACCACGACGCCTTCGGGTCGTATTTCGCGAAAAACGGCCGACGCACCAGGTCCGGCTCCCGGGCCTGCAGAAATTCGAGCACGAACACCTGTTCACGCCCGATGTCCGAAACACCGAGGATCAGACACTTGCCCGGGAAACACGACATGCTCGGCCCACGAACCGTCCGAGCCGTCCCTGGGATCTGCTGGTACGCGTTGCGGAAGATGTTCCAGCAACGGACCAGAGGCATCTGGAAATACCCCTTCGCCCCCGTGTCCCGCTCGACGAACATGTAGTACGGCACACACCCAAGCTGCGTACCCCGCGTCCACAGATCAACCCATACCCCCGCGTCGTCGTTCACATGACGGATCACCGGGCTCTGCATCCGGATCACCGCGCCGGCCGAGCGGATCCGGCTCACCGCGTGCCTCGCGATCGGCGTCGAAAGCTCCACGGCGTGCGAGAAATGCCCCATCAACGCGAGGTGCTTGCCCGCACCCACCACACGCTCGAACAGACGGAGCAGATCGTCCGCGTCCCGGTCGGTCACATACCGCTGCGGCCAGTACGCGATGGATTTCGTCCCGATCCTGATCGTCCGCAGCGATTCGACCGAAAGCAACGGCTCGATATACCGTTCGAGCAGTTTCGTATTCATCACCATCGGGTCGCCGCCCGTCAGCAGCACGTCCGTCACACGCCTGTTGGCGCGCACATACCCGGCCAACCGATCCGCCTCCCGGCTGGCGAACTTCAGATCACCCTCCCCGATGAACTGCGCCCAGCGGAAACAGAACGTGCAATACGCGTGGCACGTCTGGCCCTGGCTCGGGAAAAACAGCACCGTCTCCCGGTACTTGTGCTGCATCCCCCGGACCGGCTCGCCGTCCAGCATCGGTACGTTGTGCGTCATCTGGCCCGCCGGGTGCGGGTTCAGCCGGGCACGGATACGCGCGACCTCCGCCTCCAGCACCGCCCGATGTGCCGGGTCGGCCTCGGCACGCCCCATCAGATCGCGCACCCGGGTGTAATCTTCTTCCGCGAGCATCCCACGCTGCGGGAATGTCAACTGGAACATCGGATCATCCGGCACCCGATCCCAGTCGATCAAAGATTCACAGACATATTCATTCGTCCTGAAGGGGAGCACCAGCGACACCACGCGGACCGCCTCCCGCAGAGACGAATCCAACGCCCCCCACCACGGCATCGACTCCACGTTCGACCTCATGATCGCCCGGTACTTCGTGATGCTCGTCGCCCTCTGGATCATCCATTCTCCTTCTGCCGTGGCCTCCCCGAGCCCGATGCGGCGAATCGGGCCGAGAAAAATATCCTGACACGTGAGCGGTGGTCGCCCCCGGCCTTTCGTTCGATCGCGGCCCGATGATCGGCCAGCCGCTCGACGCCGTGCTCTCTCTCCCACCCATGCCCCGATACAAGGCATGATGCCCTGCCGATCGGGGCGAAAACCCCATCGTCGCGGGCCCTCCGATCTCCACCGGCCCGTGGGTTTTCTCTCGGTTCAGCATACCACAAATCGGCTCGTGATTCAATTCTTCCCAGCCTGTTTATTCATGTGTTGTTCGCATGTATCGTACAGGCCGCCACGCCTTGTAGACTGTTCCCGACGCAACAGCCGAGGAGGGGCGATCCATGCTCGACACCCAATGCCGGACGTATTCACGTCGATCGATCATCGCCGCCGGAATCGTGGGAGGGCTTGCCGGCGGAGCCGCGATCATGTTCCCCACCCCGGCAATCGCCGCCCCGCTCCGCCAGAAAAGGAAAACGCCATTGTTCAACATCTCACTGGCCGAGTGGTCGCTGCACCGGGCCATCCGCGCCGGCGATCTCGATCACCTCGACTTCGCACGGGTGACACGCGAAAAGTACGGCCTGGACGCAGCGGAATATGTCTCCGGCTTCTTCAAGGACAAGGACGGGCCGTACATCGCCGAGATGAAAAAACGGGCCGACGACCACGGCGTGACGAGCCGGCTGATCATGGTCGACGGCGAAGGTGCGATCGGCCACCCCGACCCGGCCGAGCGGGCCAAGACCGTCGAAAACCACCGAAAATGGCTGCACGCCGCCAAGGAACTGGGCTGCGCCTCGATCCGTGTCAACGCCCAGAGCGAGGGCGGATATCAAGAACAGCAAAGGCTCGCCGCCGACGGCCTCGCCCGGCTCGTCGCCCTCGCCGATCCGATGGGGCTGAACGTGCTCGTGGAAAACCACGGCGGGCTTTCCTCGAACGGGGCCTGGCTCGCGGGGGTCATGAAGCTGGTCGATCACCCGCGCTGCGGGACACTGCCCGATTTCGGCAACTTCTGTTTCGACTGGAGCCGAGCGGACGACCCCGACGCGTGGTACGACCGTTACAAGGGTGTCGCGGAAATGATGCCCTACGCCAAAGCGGTCAGCGCCAAGTCACGCGAGTTCAACGACGCGGGCGACGAGGTGCAGACCGATTACCGCCGGATGATGAAGATCGTGCTCGACGCGGGCTACCACGACTACATCGGCATCGAGTGGGAAGGCGCCAGCATGAGTGAGCACGACGGGATCATGGCGACGAAACGACTGCTGTTGAAAATCCGGGATGAAATGAGTTGAGCCGCTTACTCCCACGAAATCCGGACAAGGAAAGAACGTCGATCAAGAAAAAGACCCGCACCTCGCACCCGGACTGGCCAACACGCACGACTTTTTCTTGGAATTCGAATCAAACAGAATCGACTCCGCGGCCCTCCGCGACCTCAGCGGTGAATTCTGAAACTACACGCCACGATCTCCACGAAAAAAACACGTCCGTGAAATGACCGTGATTCGTATGAAGTCGATGGAATCGGGGGCAAGGGGGTTGCAAAAACACAACCACCCTCCGATCGGAGGGTGGTTCGTGAGCCCTTGGCAGATGAACAGTTGGGTCCAGCCTTTGCCGTGCGTCGCCGCACGGCTATCCGCCGACGACCGTTTCTCGCGAGAAAAACGGGCGTCCGTGGCGGGCGAGAACGAGTTCACTCGCCGGGTGCAGATCTCTCTGCGGCCCTGTGGTTATCTCCTTCGCGGAGCCAGGGCCATCCCGGTCTAAGGAAATCCCTTAGAAAGGAGGTGATCCAGCCGCAGGTTCTCCTACGGCTACCTTGTTACGACTTCGTCCCAGTTACCAGCCTCGCCGTAGGCACCCCTGAGGTGAGGTGACTTCGGGCGCTGCCAGCTTCCATGACGTGACGGGCGGTGTGTACAAGGCTCAGGAACGTATTCACCGCGTCGTAGCTGATACGCGATTACTAGCGATTCCGGCTTCATGCAGGCGAATTGCAGCCTGCAATCCGAACTGGGGCGTGGTTTTTGCGATTTGCTCCACCTCGCGGTCTCGCGTCGCTCTGTCCACGCCATTGTAGCACGTTTGCATCCCTGGGCGTAAGGGCCATGAGGACTTGACGTCATCCCCACCTTCCTCCGGTTTGACACCGGCAGTCTCGCTAGAGTCCTCGCCATAACGCGTTAGTAACTAACGATAGGGGTTGCGCTCGTTAAGGGACTTAACCCGACACTTCACAGCACGAGCTGACGACAGCCATGCAGCACCTGTGCACGTTCCACCCAAAGGGCGTCACCGATGTTTCCAACGGCTAATCCGTGCATGTCAAGCCCAGGTAAGGTTCTTCGCGTTGCCTCGAATTAAGCAACATGCTCCACCGCTTGTGTGAGCCCCCGTCAATTCCTTTGAGTTTTAGCCTTGCGACCGTACTCCCCAGGCGGCACACTTAACAGTTTTCCTTCGGCCGGGACGGCGTGAAAACCTCCCCGACCTAGTGTGCATCGTTTACGGCGTGGACTACCGGGGTATCTAATCCCGTTCGCTCCCCACGCTTTCGTGCCTGAGCGTCAGGACAGGCCCAGTGAGTTGCCTTCGCCATCGGCGTTCCCATGGATATCTACACATTCCACCGTTCCACCCATAGTTCCACTCACCCCTACCTGCCTCGAGACCGGCGGTTCACCCTGCAGTTCCACGGTTGAGCCGTGGGATTTCACAGGATGCCTGCCGATCCGCCTGCGCACGCTTTAAGCCCAGTGATTCCGATTAACGCTCGGGCCTTCCGTATTACCGCGGCTGCTGGCACGGAATTAGCCGGCCCTTCCTCTGGGTCTGCTCGTGGTTGCGAGACCCTGACAGCGGTTTACACTTCGAAGAAGCTTCATCCCGCACGCGGCATTGCTCCGTCAGGCTTGCGCCCATTGCGGAAGATTCGTTACTGCAGCCTCCCGTAGGAGTCCGGGCAGTGTCTCAGTCCCGATGCGGCGGGTCATGCTCTCACACCCGCTACCCGTCTTCGGCTTGGTGAGCCGTTACCTCACCAACTACCTGATAGGACGATCGCCGCTCCCAAGGCGCCGGAGCTTTTCTCCTGAGAGGACATGGGGTATTACCCTCCGTTTCCAGAGGCTATCCCCCACCTCGGGGTACGTTCGATCGCATTACTCGCCCTTTCGCCACTGTGTCGTTCGACTTGCATGTTTTAGCCATGCCGCCAGCGTTCAATCTGAGCCAGGATCAAACTCTTCAATTGATTTTCGTCGACCGACGCACCTCGCGATGCGACGGATCGTGTCAATGAAGCGATCCGACTTGCCCCCGCAGCGGCCTCTCGTCGAGGGCACTGCGGGATCGGTCTGCCCCGGAATGAATCAATCCCGGGACAACACCACAAAAGACCGAAGCCCTTGTGGTGTGCATTTCTGGCTGTTCAAAGATCTTCCGACGAACAACCCGGCATCGCTGCCGGACCGCCCGCCGGGGGCTGATCTTGCACGAGAACGCCAGACGCCGGGGGGAAGTGACCCCCAACGGCCTCTTGATCGGAAACATCCGGCCCGGGCAGGGCCTCGGTCATGCACCGATGATGTCTCCGCACGTTCTCGCGGTGGACCCAACTGTTCACTTGTCAAGGTGCTCGACCGGCACGGCCTCTCGCCTGATGCCGGTCCGTCTCCGGGTGCGTTGACGCCTCCAGAGACGAAGCGAGCCGCGTTCAGCGGCAAGGGAGAGAATAGCGCGCACCCGTTCATGGTCAAGTCTCTTCACCAAGAAAGTGTGTCGTTTTTCTCATTCTCCTTCAATTTTTCACCCGCCCCGGCCGACCGCGGACCGCCCGCCCCGTTCACCCCACGCCGACGGGTCGAAACCGCCGCAACACCAACCAGAAACAGGGGGGATCGCCCGCCCCCCGCTCGCCCAAACACGACCGAATCGCCCGGAAACACGCCGACGCCGTCGCACCCGTCGTCCGCACGTCATCGACCAGCACGACATGCCCGGCCCGAGGCGGGCGACGTCCACCACGCACACGGATCGTCCCGGCGACATTCCTCGCCCGGGCCGCCGCCGACAGACCCGCCTGATGAGGGGTGTGCCGGCGTTCGAGCAACCGGACGGGTACCGTGCCCATAGCCTTGGCCACCCGTTCCGCCAGGATCATCGTGTGGTCCAACCCGCCGTTCATGAGCCGACGCCGGGTCGTCGTCGGGACCGGCACCACCATCACTCCCCCGCCCCGGACCCCGCACGCACCCAGGCGATCGGCCGCACGCTCGGCGAGCAACCGACCCAACGCCCGCCCCGCACCCCGATCCCGGTGGTATTTACAGGCCATGATCGCCCGGCGGAGGTCGCCGTCGTACACGCCGAGCCTGACCGTCTGCGTCCAGGCCAACCGCTTGCCGCGGCAGTTTGCACACCCCGAGCCGTCCGATTCGCCGGGGCCGACCGGCCCGCCGCACCGGGAACAGATCCGATCCACAGGGTCCGGCTCCCAGCCCTTCAGATCCACACCCCCACCCCCGCCGAGCAGCGCCGCTTCGAGCGCAGCCCAGAACCCGAGCGGGTATCCCTGCCGGGAAACGTTTTCAGGATCGATTCCACCCCGCAGGGGGGACATGCTCGTGTCTTCTGCCGCGGGAACACCCGCGGGCCCAAGGTCGATGACGACCGGGCCGTCCTGCAACGGGCCGGGGGGCCACTTGAATGGTCGGCCTTGGGCGCCCGGCACGGCCTACTCGCCCCCGCCGGCCAGCGCCTCTCTGACAAGATCCGCCCTCGCGGCGTGCCGCTCGGCCGGCCCTGCCGGCCGGATCTGCTCCAGATGCGCGTTCTGGATCATCAACAGCAGCCGCCCCACGGCTTCGAGCTCCACATCGTCGATCAGCCGAAGCGTCACCCCGAGCCGCACGCGGCTGAGAAGGTTCATCGCTTCTTCGACCGACAGGAGCCTCGCAGAGCGCAGCGTGCCGAGCGCCCGGAAGATCTCGTCCTCGGCCCGTCGCCGACGTTTCCCGAGCAGGATGTCGCGTGCCCCCCGCTCATACTCGACCACCCGGGGCACGACCTCGTCCTGCATCTCTTCAAGCAGCTGCTGCTCGGTCCGGCCCAGCGTCACCTGGTTGCTCAGTTGGAAGAAATCGCCAACGGCCTCGGAACCCTCGCCGTAGAACCCACGCACGGCCAACCCCATGTCGTCGGCGGCGTTCTTCACCTTCTCGAACTCACCCGTCATCACCAGCCCCGGCAGGTGCAGCATCACGCTGAAACGGGCGCCCGTCCCCACGTTCGTCGGGCAGGCCGTCAGATAACCGAACCGCGGGCTGTAGGCGTATTCGATCCCGGCCTCGATCGCGTCGTCGGTGCGGTCGGCGATGCGGTATGCCTCGGACAGATCGAGACCCGACCTGATGACCTGGATGCGGAGATGATCCTCCTCGTTGACCGAGATCGCGATCTGCTCATCGGGCAACCCCACCGCGACCGCCCTCGGCTCACCCGACGAGCCACTCCCGTTCGAGAGCCTCCCCTTCGCGTGCGGCCGGCTGATCAGCTGCCGCTCGACGAGCAGATTCCGCTCGGCCTTGGACGCGGTATGCAGATCGATCCACATCAGCCGCGGGGCGATGCGGGCGGATTCGATCTGACGCCGGCACAGCCGGAGGATCTGTTCCCGGGCCGTGCGGTCCGCCTTGGGCATGAACGGGAACCCCGCCAGATTCCTCGCGAGCCGGACGCGCGACGACATCACCACGTCGCTCGAACCGCCCGCCCCGCGAAGCCATTCCGTGCGGTTGGCGCACAGGTCCTGGGGTCTCGTGCCGGCACTCTGATCCGGGATATCGTCGCCGGGCTTCAAGGCTCATCCTCCCGGCCTGCCTCCGGATCCGACAAGTGGTACAACTCGTCGCGGATCCTGGCCGCCTTCTCATACGCCTCCGCCCGCACCGCTTCGTCGAGCGCACGCCGGAGCGCCTCGATCCGCTCGGCGAGCGAAGGCCCTTCATCGATATCGTGCCCGGCCCGGCGCATCCGGCTGCTCGAAAGCGCCCGCCGGGGGACCTTGCCCCGATGCTGGATGCCGCCCTCGTGCGCACGCTCCAACAGCGGAATGAGCCGATGCTCGAACGCCTCGTAGCACCCGGCGCACCCCATCAGCCCGCTCCTACGGAACTCGGCGAAAGTCAGCCCGCAGTGCTCGCATCGCAGCGAGGCAGCCCTCGCCGCGCCCTGCACCGGGGCGAACAGGACACCCGGCGTGATCAGCCCGCTGATCACCCCCCCGTTGGCCGCGGAGACGCCCAACTCCTGTGCGCACTGCTCGCAGAGATGCGTCTCGTGGACCTGGCCACCGCTGACGCCCGTGTCATGCACGGTCGCCTCACGCTCTCCGCAGCGATCACACAGCATCGGCACCTCCGGCGTCCCCGCCCGACCAGACACGTATCGGCTTCATCTTATTGTAGAGACGCCGCGACCCGAACGGGGTTCGCGCCAAGAAGAGACAACCGGCGCTTCAGCCCTGCTTCTGCTGACGGGTATAGCCGTATTTGCGCTTCAGCGGCTTGACGACAAGACCGCTGCGGATCGCCCGAGTCGAGACCTTGATCCGCTTGGTCGTCTTGTTGCCCTTCGCGTCCTCGATCACGGCGTTGACCTTCTGCAGATTCGGCTTGAAGGTCCGGCGGGTGATCCCGGTGGGCTTGAGGCCGAAACCGCCCTTGGTGATCTTCTGACCACGCCAGGCGCGGCGCTTGCCGAAGGTCGTTTTCTTCCCTGTGAAATAGCAGACGTTTGGCATGTGTTCACCTCGTGGCACACCGATCCCGGGCCGCAAGCATAGGCCCCCAACCGCCCCCCGTCATCCCGACCGGGCGCGGAAATCCATACTCACCGCCGCGAAAACGTGTTCCGGTCGAGCAGCAACTCGATCGTCTGGGCCACGAGATCGATCTCACGCTCGGTCAGCTGCCCGTGGAAAGGCAGGGCGATGGTCCGACTCGAGATCGACTCGGCGATCGGGAACATCCCCGGGTGGGTCCCCAGACGCTCGCGGATGAACGGCATCAGGTGAATACACGGGAAATAGTCCGCGGCCCCGATCTCGTGCGTCTTGAGGCCCCGGATGATCTCGTCTCGCTCCTCCCGGCCGTAATCCACCCCGAGACGGGGGACGAACACGAACCACGACATCTCGGTGTCGCGGTCGACCGTCGGGAGCACGAGGTCCGTAATGGCGCTGAGGCGGGCGATGTAGCGCGACGCGACCATGGCACGCCGTTCGAGGATGATCTCGAGACGACGCATCTGCCCCACCCCGACGGCGGCCTGCAGCTCGCTGAGACGGAAGTTGTACCCGAGGCGTTCGTGCCCCAGCCAACGCTGCGCCCCCGTGGGATCAACCGGGCGACCCTGATTGCGGATGGACCGGCACAGGGACGCGAGGCGATCGTCCGCGGTGACGATCATGCCCCCCTCCCCAGTCGTGATCTGCTTGTTGGGGTAAAACCCGAAGACCCCCGCGATGCCGAACGAGCCGGCGGGACGGCCCCGGTGCCGGGTGCCGAGCGCCTCGCAGCTATCCTCGATCATCAGCAGCCCGTGCCGGGCGGCGATCGCCGCGTAGGTATCCATGTGCATCGGGTTGCCGAAGGTCTCGACGGCCAGAATCGCCCGTGTCCGCGGCGTGATCGCCCGCTCGACCAGGGCCGGGTCCATGTTCAGGCTCACCGGCTCGATGTCCACGAAAACGGGCCTCGCCCCCGCGTGCAGGATGACGTTCGTCGAGGCCACGAACGAGAACGGGGTCGTGATCACCTCGTCGCCCGGCCCGATCCCGAGGGCTGTCAGCACACTGAACAGGCCCGCGGTGCCGGAGCTGACGGCAATGGCGTGCGGCAAGCCCACCCGCGCCGCAACGAGAGACTCGAACTCCTCGATCATCGGGCCCATCGCCAGACGCTCGTTGCGGACGGCTTCACACACGAGGCGTTCCTCGAGTGTCGAAAGATCGGGCCTGCTCAATGGGATTTCGAGACCGTCCATCGTGGCTCCCGAGGCGGGGGTCTCCCCTGACACGGCAGCATAGCCGTCATCCGCGGGATCTGAGCGCACGATCGAGGCGATTGACGAGAATGGACAACGGGGTGCCGTCGATCTGGAGACCCGCATCGACCATATCGCCGCGTTCGATCCCGGCCTTCAGCCGGTTGTGCCCGGCGATGACCGCGGAATGGCTCTTGAGGCCGATCGCCTCGGCGATCTCGGGGTAACTCCGTTTGGTGAGACGCCGGGCGAGCAGGGCGATCAGAGAGCGCCCCAAGACAACGGCCTTGTGCCGACCGCGACCGCCCAGATCGGGCCTCGTCACCCCCACCGCTTCGCAGACCGCCGCGATGATGTGATCGATCGGCACGGGCCTGGCCGGCACTTCCATGTCGGGATCACCCAGTCGGAGAGCGGCCGACGCCGTGGCGGCATCGACGGCCCCCCCGCAATCGGGACGGGTGATGCGGATGTAGGCCAGCAGACGGTTCACCGCGCCGAGCAGATCCCGCACCGAGGGTGCCGCGGCGTCCGGGCAGGCCGACTCGGCGACGATGCGGACGGCTTCATCATCGAGGACAACGCCGTGACGGGACGCGAAATGGGCCACGAGGCGGGCCGCGGTCGCCCTGTCCGGGGGCTCGATCTCCACGAGCGATCCGGAGATGAATCTCGACACGAGGGCGGCATTGAGCTGCTTGATCTGCCGGGGGTGTGCATCGGAAGCGAGGACGATGCGGGCACCCCCGAGGTCGAGCGCGTCGAAGGTGTGCAGCAGCTCGTTCTGGGTCGCGGTCTTTTTCGTGAGATAGTGGACATCGTCGATGCACAGAAGCTTGATGCGCCGGTATTTCCGGTGGAACGATTCGATGGTGTTCGAACGAATCGCGGCGAAATACTCGTTTGTGAAAGACTCGGCGGTGAGACGGCGTGTGCGCGCGCCGGGGTGGTGTTCGCTGAATCTGGCGGCGATCGCGGCGAGCAGGTGTGATTTGCCGACACCGCTGGTGCCGAACAGGAACAGCGGGCCCTGGAATCCCGCGTCGGCCCGGGCGAACCGCCTGGCCGTCTCGAACGCGAGGCGGTTGCAGCGTCCCACGATGAAGGATTCGAAGGTGTGCACAGGCCGACGCGATGGGCGCCGCGGGGCGGCGGCGGGCACAGCGGGCCCGGCGGACACAGGCTCGGACCGCCCCCCCGGGCGCGGGGCCTCACGACCGGACGGGGCGATCTCGATGCGGAGCGGCTCGGTTTCCGATCGCCCGCACGCCGAGAGTGCCCGGCGGATCGCCCCGGCGAACCGATCCTCGATCATGTCGGCGATGAAACGATTGGGGACGGTCATGCGGACGCCGTCGTCGTCGAGATGCAGCCCGCCGGAGCGTCCGAGGTAGCGGTTGAAAACATCATCGCCGATCTCGGCGCGGAGCGATGAGATGAACGGCCCCGTGTTCGGGGGTTGATTGCGGGGTCCGCCCGGGGGTCCGCCCTGGGGGCCGGGGCAGACGCGTCGTTCGGCGTGGGTATCGGCGTCGCGTCCGCCGACTCTTGCCTGTGTTGTCTCTGTCCGTCCCTGCATTCGATTCTCGGTGGGTCTGGGTGTGCGCGAGTGATATCCGCCCGGCGCGGCCTAGCCGCGCCCCGCCCGGAAAACCGGGCAGATCAGAAAGGAGGTTCCGTTGTCGCCGGGGGTCTCAGCCGCGGAGCAGCAGGAGACGGTCGGTCGGGGCAAGCCCAAAGTCTGCGTCGGTCGTGCGGCCGGACATAGTGTGTTCGCGATCGGCATTGGTGATCCGAAGAACCGGATATTCGCACACTTCTTTGTCCAGCACAAGCATCGCACATCCTCCGCGATGGGTGTTTTTGCGAATCCCAGAACGGCTCGGATGAATCGTCGCGGGCGTCGCCCGCGGGGCGTCCAACCTCCCCGTCGCGGCTCCCGCGCCGCGCAGGCAAGAGCATACACGACCGCGTCACATCGGGCAACAGGACGGGCGTTTCGAAACGCGTGCCGATCGCTCATTTCCCCCTGAAAAACAAGGGGTTATCGCGACTTGAAAAAAAGCGTGCACATTCTTTGCGGCGATGCAGAGAAGTTGTGAACAACTTCGTGGAAAACGCGCTCTTGACCCGGCTCATGCGGTGGGCGTACGCGTGGAATAAACGAACGCGATCCGCCTTGCGAACTCGGAAAAGCCGAGCCCGGCGTAGAGCGCGCGGGCGGGCTCGTTGCGGTCGTCGACGGCGCAGGAAATATCCCGCAGACGGCACCGCTGCGCGCGCGCGATGGCGGCGCGCAGGATCTTCGCGCCCAACCCCCGGCCGCGGAGGTCGGGACCAAGCCCCATATAGACCAGTTCGAGGCTGTCCTGCTCGGGGCTGGGCGAGAGCAGGACGCACCCTTCGGGGCGTCCCTCGTGCTCGACGATCCACCAGAGCGACGGGTCGAACTGTCCCGCGGAGCGGTGGGACTCGATGACATCGTCGAGGTCGCGCAGGTCGCACAAACCGGGGCAGTCCAGGGTGTCGATGTACGAGCGGGACAGCGCGGTGCGGAGGGCCGGGGCGTCGAGATGCTCTTCAAGCCCGCGGACCTGCCGAACGTGGACCCCCTCGGGCCAGGGTTCGTCGGCCCGACCCGTTCCGGGCATCGAGAGGGGGCGTTTGAGATAGGCGAGCTCCCCGAGGCGGGTCATGCCGGCACCCGCGAACGCCTCCGTGGCCCACCATTCCTCGGGGGCCGGGAGGGCCTGGAGCAGATGCAGGCGGTCGCCGAGGGTGGCCCGGACGTCGTCGAACGCCCGCCTGAGCAGGGCGACGCGGTCGGCGTGCTGCCGGTCGCGGTCGCCGCAGCGCGGGGTCGGCCCGACGCCGGAGAGGAAGATCATGGCGGTGCGTCCGGGCTGTGGGACGATAAGGGCGACCTGTCGGACCTGCCGCGATGGCCCGACGGCGGCCCAGAAGTAATCGAGATCGATCCCGTGGTCGGCGGCGCGGTCGAGGAAGCGTTTGCCGGCGTCGCGGTCGTTGAGTTGAGCATCCACGAGCCGACCCGCGGCGGCGAGGCGCATCCGGGGGGGGACCCTGACGATCTCGGTATGGCCGGGTTGAGGGTTCATCGCGGTCCGATCGTGGCTTGGCATCTGCAGCGCCTTAGACTATCCTGCTGCGCGTCGCCCGGAGCGGAGGCCGAGCGGCGTTCGGGCATATCGGCGCTAAACTCTCGCGGAAAGCGTGTCGGGGAATTCTGGACGGGGCCATGATGAGCAGAGACGTTTTTACCGGAATCCGAGCGTGCTTCGCCCTTGCCTTGCTGATCGGGTCGGCCCTCGTGCCGACCGCATCGGCGGTCCCGGAGCCGAAGCCCGTGCCGGTCCGCTGGGAGTTCGATTTCCGCCCTGAGCCCCTCCGGTTCGTCCGGCTGGACGTCGAGGGCGAGGGCCCGGTGTGGTTCGCGTTCATGACGTACCGGGTGTCGAACCATTCCGGCGAGGACCGGATTCTGGCGCCGCTGTTCGAATTGACGACGGATCACGGGGCCGTGGTCCGGTCGGGCCGCGGGGTGCCGATGGATGTCACCCGGCGGATCATGGCGATGCTGGACGACCCGCTGCTGCAGGATCAGCTGAATATCGTCAGCACCCTGCTTCAGGGTGTGGAGAACACCCGTCGCGGGGTTGTGATCTGGCGGGTGCCCGACACAGGGGCGAGCGACGAGCTGACCGTGTTCGCGTCCGGGTTCAGCGGGGAGAGCGAAGCGTTCTATACGGAAGACCCCGAAACGGGCGAGCGTGTGCGGCATGTGCTCCGTAAGACGCGGATGCTCCGGTATGCCCTGCCGGGGGCGTTGACGCGGCACAGCCCGCCGACGCCGGAGCTGATCGAGGCCCGCTGGGTGCTCCGATAAAGGATCGGGGCACCGGGGCTTGGTGGACACGGGCGCGTCCGCGGGCCTATCGTTGCGGCCCGGCAACGGGCTGAACCGAACAAACGACGACGGAAGATACAGCCATGGCGCATAAAAAGGGACAGGGCTCGTCGAAGAACGGGCGTGATTCGAACCCGCAGTACCGCGGGGTGAAGCTCTACGGCGGCGAGTTCGCCAAGCCGGGGGCGATCATCATCCGGCAATGCGGGACAAAGTTCCACCCCGGGTTCAATGTCCGCCGCGGCAAGGACGACACGCTGTTCAGCGTCGGCACCGGGCGGGTGGTGTTCCAAGGGCGGAAGGTGCACGTCGATCCGATCGAGGACGACGCGGTGCGGCCCGTGCCGTTGCAGCGCATCCGGGCGGCCCGGGCGGCGAAAACCGGCTGATCCGCGATCCAAACCGGGCGAAAAGTGCCGGCCTTCCTGGGGCCGGTTTTTTTACGATCGTCCCGGGCGGAGACGCATTATTGCGCACGGGCGGGGCTTCACGGGTCGTTGCCGATCCCGCGTCCGCCATACCATTCGTGACCCGGCAGGAGCGCGCCGGCGGGTCTGAAACCGAAATCCTGACGGGGAGCCATTCGTGAAGCATGTACTCGTTCTCGGGGCCGGGAAGTCGTCGCCTTATCTGATTCATCATCTGCTGCAGAACGCCGAGGCGGGCGGCTGGCGGGTGACGGTGGGCGACGTGGACGAGGGGCTGGCCCGCGAGCGTGTGGGCGATCATCCCCGCGGCGAGGCGACCCGGTTCGACGTGAACAACGAGGCGACGCGTTCATCGCTGATTGAATCGGCGGACGTCGTGGTGAACATGCTCGGGCCGATGTATCAGGATCTGGTGGCGTGGGACTGTGTGTCGCACGGTCGGCACATGCTCAGCGTGTCGTACCGGGATCAGGCGGTGCGGGATCTGGCCGCGGACGCCGAGCGCAAGGGCGTGCTGCTGCTCTGCGAGCTGGGTCTGGACCCCGGGATCGACCACATGTCGGCGATGCAGATCATCGACAACGTGCGACGCGAGGGCGGCAAGATCACGGCGTTCCGCTCGTACGGCAGCGGTGTCCCCGCGCCGGGGCAGGAGACGAACCCGCTTCAGTACGTCATCACGTGGAACCCCCGCAACGTGGTGATGGCGGCCGAGAACGGCGCACAGTACATGGAGGACGGGTCGATCAAGTGCGTGCCGTGGCACCACGTCTTCCATCACACCTGGCACGTGGACGTGGACGGGGTCGGTGAGATGGAGGCGTACCCCAACCGTGATTCGCTGTCGTACATGCAGTCTTTCGGGCTCGAGGACGTCACGACGATGATCCGGGGGACGCTGCGGTACCCGGGGTGGTCGGAAACATGGGCACAGATCGTCCGGCTCGGGCTGCCGAACGAGCACCTGCGGATCACGGGTCTCGCCGAGCGGACGTACCGGGAAGTGATCGAGATGTTCCTGCCGCTGAACCACGCGGGCCCGCCGATCGAGTCGCGTCTGGCGCGGTACCTGGGGATCAGCCCGACGGGGCGGATCATGCAGAACCTGAAATGGCTCGGGCTGCTGAGCGATGAACCGACCGGGTGCCGGGGGGACACGGCCGCGGCGATGATGGTGGAACTGCTGGAAAAGAAGCTGCCGCTGGGCGAGGGTGTGCGTGACCTTGTGATCCTGCTGCATTCGATGGATGTGGAATATCCGGATCGGCCGGCCGAGCGGGTGACCTCGACATTCACTTCGGAGGGGCAGGCCGAGGGGTTCACGGCGATGGCGATCTCGGTTGGTCTGCCGACGGCGTTGGCGGTGCGTCTGTTGCTGGACGGCCGGCTGACGCTGCGGGGTTCGCAGATCCCGACGGACCCCGAGATCTATGAGCCGATCCTGAAGGAGCTCGAGAAGGAAGGTCTGAAGTTCAAGGAAAAGGTGGAGGTGCTCGGGTAGGGCACGCGGGGCGCCCGGGCCACTCACAGAGACAGGCGTGGCACCTGCCCCACCGGGGAGAGAGGGGATAGACAGGCGGGACGCCTGTCCCACCTGGGGATGGGGAGACAGGCGTGGGGCCTGCCCCACCATCGGCAATGAACCGGATCGAGGAGGTGTCGGATGTTGACGCTGGGTGTTGTCGGCTCGTCGAGAATGGAAAACGAGAACCGGGTGCCGCTGCATCCCGATCATTTCGATCAGATCCCGCCCGAAATCGCCGAGCGGCTGACCTTCGAAGCGGGGTACGGCGAGCGGTTCGGGATCTCGGACGACGAGATCGCGTCGCGGTTCGGCCCGGTGGCGTCGCGGGACGCGCTGCTGAACGACCCCGACATCGTGCTGCTCCCGAAGCCGCTGGAATCGGACCTGCGCGACATGCGCGAGGGCATGATCCACTGGGGCTGGCCGCACTGCGTGCAGCAGCGCGGGATCACGCAGGCGGCGATCGACCGGAAGCTGACGCTGCTGGCGTGGGAGGCGATGTTCGCGTGGCGGGGCGAGGTGCGCGACATCCACCTGTTCGCCCGGAACAACGAGATGGCCGGGTACTGCGGGGTCGATCACGCGATGACGCTGGCGGGGATCGACGGTTTCTTCGGCCCGCCGATGAAAGCGGTGGTGTTGAGTTTCGGGTCGGTCAGCCGGGGCGCGGTGCAGGCGTTGCTGGCCAAGGGTGTGCGCGACATCACGGTGTACACGCAGAGGCCCCCGGAGCGGGTGGCGAACATGATCCCGGGCGCCCGGCACGGGCGGATGGTCGTGGGCGACGCCGCGATCACGGTGATCGAAGAGGACGGGACGAGTCGGCCGCTGCGTGACGCGATCGCCGAATCGGACATCGTCGTCAACGGGATTCTTCAGGACACCGACGCGCCGCTGATGTACCTGCGTGAAGGCGAGGAGAACCTGCTGAAGCGCGGGGCGCTGATCGTGGACGTGAGCTGCGACGAGGGGATGGGGTTCCCGTTCGCGAGGCCGACGTCGTTCGAGGAGCCGGTGTTCGAGGCCGGCCCGGCGATTTATTACGCCGTGAACCACTCGCCGAGCTGGCACTGGCGCAGCGCTTCCTGGGAGCTGTCGCGCGTCGTGTTGACTTTCCTGCGGACTGTGATGGAGGGGCCCGAGGCGTGGGCCCGGGACGAGACGATCCGGCGTTGCATCGAGATCCGCGAGGGCGTGATCCAGAACCCGAAGATCCTGTCTTTCCAGGGACGATCCGCGGAATATCCGCACTTGCCGGTGTGATCGCGGCCGAATCGCGATTCTCGTGTTTATCTCGGCCCCTGTTTCGAACACGGCATGATCCCACGCGCACGGCACGGACACGCCGCGTTTGATGCCAAGATGCATCGTTTTGGCCTTGAATCCGTGCGACACCAAGGGCCGGGGATGTCTGGGGGCCGAGAGAAGGCGCACAAAGAGCCGGCGGATTCCGGGGAAACCGCCGGCGTGTTGTGGTCCAGCCATGATCGCCGCAACGATCGGGCCGGGTTCGCGAAAAGATTCGGCGAGGTTCAGAACAGCAACTGGAACTGCGCCCGGACCGCGAACTCGTCGTCGTTGGTGCCGTTGCCCAGGTAGCCGATGCCGCTGTTCGCGGAGATCTGCCCGCCCGTTCCCGCGATGTCGTCGAGGTACCACTGGGCATCGAGCGAGAACTTCGCGGCGTGCCCGATGATGTAGTTGTTGACGCCGACGGAAACGGTGGCGAAGTCATCGCCGATGCCGTTGTCGTTGAAGAAATCATCGAATCGGCCGAAGAGCTCCCAGTTTTCGGTGATGTGGACACCGCCCTGGACGACGACGCCGTAGGTGTCGATGTCGACGCCCGAGACGCCGCCGGCATCGGTGACATCGCGTCCGACGAAGGCGGCGTAGGCGTTCCAGCCGTCGTCCTCGTATGAGAAATCGACGGTGTACGAGAAGGTCCCCTGCTCGGCGGCGCTGGGCATGTCGGGGGCCTTTTCGTAGTGGACCGCGGCGCCGAGCATCATGGCGCGTTCCGAGCCGCGGGGCGAGGTGAAGTCCTTGAATTGCTTCCAGTCGCCGGCGATGAGGAGTTCCCCGCGCGCGGTGAGCGACCAGTCCGCCGGCGAGGCCCCGAAGTTCGTGTTCTTCGAGTTGAACCCGTCGGAGAAGGAGCCGGTGATGTGGATGTTGTCGTTCTTGTAGTCGACCTCGACGGCCTGCGAATGGCCCTGGTTGAATTCCTCGTTCACCATGGAACGGTCGATGAGCAGCTGCTTCGAGCTGGAGACGAGTTCTTCGCGGAGGAAGCCCTCTTTGAACTGTCCCCAACGGATCTTCCAGTTGTCGTTGATCTTGTACCCGGCGTAGGCGTCTTCGAGATCAAAGGCACCGCCCGACTTGTCGAAGGCGCCCTTGATTTTGTAGAAGAACTTGTCGTGGATATGCCCCGAGAACCCGATCTTGGTGCGCCTCGCCTGGAACCCGATGGTGTAGTCGTCGTCGTTGGGAACGTTGTTGCGGTGGTTGACCATGTACCGGAACTGGATCTGGCCCTCGATCTTGAGATCGGCCTGCCCGTCGCCCGAGGTCAGAACGAAGTGCGAGCCGTGCCCGGCGGCGTCATTCCCGAGCAGGCTGGACCTCGCCTGGGCGTCGGCGAGCAGCTCGGCGGAATAGGCGCGTTCGATATCGAGGGCGCTGCTCATCGGGGCGGCCCCGTAGACCGACGCCCCGGTGGCGGCCGCGGTCATCAGCATGATGGAAAGCCTGGTCTTCATTTCTTTGTCTCCTGTGAATCGTGTGTGTCGGCGCAGATCCCGGATTGACGATTCAGCGATTGATGAGCGGCGCCGTGTTTCGCTTCCGATCGCTGGAGCACGCTTCGTCGAGTTTCACCCTTCCCGCCGGGCAGCCGGGCCGATCGAATCTCGGCCCTCCGGCTGCACCGGTTCGAAGGGGTGTGAGTTATGAATCACGCCGGCTGCACCGCGACCATCGTGTCGTAGTACGAGGCGCTGCCGCCGATCGGATCGGTCAGGGAGACATCCCCGAGCACGGGGTCGGCGAGCATGACCGGGTTCGGGCACATGCCCGCGGCCCGCCGCCGGTCGCCCCGGATCGTCGTGCCGTCGATCTCGACATCGTTCGACCCGTAGGCCCAGTGCCCGTAGTGCCAGGACACGCCGATGACTCCCGGGCGGATCCCTTCGACGGCCTTGACCGGGCCCACGATGTCGATCACCCTCGAGTCGTCGACGCGGATGTTCCCCTCGTGATTCGATGCCGAGGTGAGCCGCACGCGCTGGCCGTCGGCAAGCCCCAGCCGTTCGACGTCGCGTTTGTGCATGACGACGTAGTTCTGGTTCTGCAGCGCGATGTTGGACCAGTAGTTGCCGATCGTGCGGCTCTGGCCGCCGAACGGGTCCTTGTAGGTGATGAGCCTGAAGGGATAGGTCCCCGAGCGGTCGAGCGGCTTGCCGGACGAGTCGAACTGCCCTCTGTACGTCGGGATACCGGGGAAATACTCCCCGCTCATGCTGTTGCGCTGCGCCGCGACATCCTCCATGAACAGGTGGAACATCTTGCCGAGTTTCGATTTCATGTACGGCCCGTCGTGTGCGCTCGAGGGCGGCGCAAACCGCCCGCCGCGGTTGAGCACATACACGACCTTCCGCCACAGCTCGGGCTTGACCGCGCTTTGCCACTTGGCCTCGTCGAAGATGCTCTCGGGCAGGAACGACCGCGCTTCACGGAACACCCGGAGTTCCTCGTCGGTGGCATCGGGGACGGCTTCGCCGTGCTTATCGCCCACGGCGATGTTCGCGACGAGCTTGAGATACCAGTCCTCCATGCGCTTGAAATCCATCCCGGGGCCGAAAGCGTCCTTGCCGAAACCGGGCAGGTTCAGCTTGTCGGCGACCGCCAGGAAGAATGCCTCGAGGCAGATCGGCATCGTTTCCCCGTTCACCACGACTTCCTCGGTCAGCGGTTTGGCGGCGGGCTGGCGGATCTTGCTCGTCTTGGACGTCACGTCGGGCGTGACGTGGGGGGTCCCCCACCGCTCGAGGTAACTCAGATCGGGCAGGATGTAGTCCGCGTACATGCTCGTCTCACCGATGACGATGTCGCTGGCGATGAACAGGGGCACGCGGTCGGGGTCCTTGAGCATGTCGATGAGCAGGTGGCCCGCGGGAGCCGCCAAGGCGGGCGTGCCCTTGTGCAGCAGCAGGATCTTGCCCGGATACGGATAACCCATCGCGAACGAGGGGATGATCTCCTGGTACACGTTGCTCGTGAACGGGAACCACGGCCTGCGTGCGGGGTACCCGTTCTCGCGGAAGAGCGTCGAGTCCTCGTACCGCGCCTTCTCGCGGGTAATGCGGACGCCGAACGTTTTCAGCTTCGACGGGTGCATGCCGCCGATGTTGTAGACGCTGGCCTCCTTGCCGCCCGATTCGTGCCAGTGCCCGCCGCCTTTGCTCAGGCCGCCCTTCCAGTCGATGTTCCCGAGAAGGACGTTGAGCGTGACGACACTGGCGCCCGCGTAGAACCCGTCCGTGTGCTGCACGGGCCCGCGGTACATATCGACCGCGGCTTTCTTGCCGTGGCTGGTCAGCTCATTGACCACCGGTTCGAGCATGTCGAGGCTGATGCCCGTGATTTCCTCGTACTCGTCCCACGATCGGCTCATCGCCTCGTCACGCAGCATCTTCAGCGGCGTCATGACCCGGTGGCCGTTGAGCGTGGTGTCCACGAACAGATCACCCTCGACGGGGTTGTCCCGGCTGTATGGATCGAAGGCGACGGGAACCCCGTCGCGGAGCACCACGGGTTGATCGCTCTCACCCAGACCGGCTTCCTTCGCGGTCAGAAGCCGGGCGCCCCGGCCGTCTTCGATGACGACAAGATGCGTGGCGTTCGAGAAGGAGGGCTCGCCGTCGGCGTCGGCCGCGGCTCGGTTGGCGTTGGCCAGGAATCGGGCGTCGTACCGCCCCTTCTCGAACATCCACCGCATGAACATGTGCGCCAAGGCACCATCGGCGCCGGGCTTGACCGGGAGCCACCAGTCGGCCTTGCCCGCGTCGTTGGACAGGCGCGGATCGACGACCGCGACCTTGAGGCCGCGCTCGACCCGCCCGCTCGTCACCTTCTCCGACATGGGGGTGAGGCCGAAGTTCGCCGTGTAGGCACCGGTCCCCCAGAAAAGCACGAACTCGCAGAAGGAGAGGTCGGGCTTCATGTGGTGGGTGGCGTGTCCGGTGAGCTCGCTGTAGGCGATGTGGTGCGATTGCTCGCAGATCGTGGTGTGTTCGTAGGCGTTGATGGAGCCGAAGCTGTCGTGGGTGAACCGCTTCATCAGCTCTTTTCGCCCGTGCTCGATCCGCCCCGCGTCGAAGACGAACCCGTTGTTCTTCGGGCCGAGATCGGGGTGGTCGGGATCGATGAGCGTGTCGAGATGTGCCGCGTGGGTTTTCTTGAACTCCGCCACCGACATCTCGCCCTTGGCGACCTTCTTGGCGTCCGCCGCCATGGCCGCCGCGACCTTCCGATCGCGCAGGGCGTACACCTCGTCGAACCCGGGGAAGTGCCGGGTCTCGCCGATGTCCTTGAACAGCTGTCCGCCCCGGACCACCTCGTCGATGAACTGGTCGAACGGGATCGCCCTCCACTTGTTCGACCCCCGCGGCCCGGCCCGCTTGAGGACCCGCCGCACGCGGTACGGATCGGCGTAGGTCTGGATGCCGGACTGCCCCTTGGCGCACAGCTTGCCGTCCGCCTTGACCGCCTTTGCGGGTTCTGTCTCGTACGGGAGATGGGGCAGGTAGTTCTGCGGGCTGTAGGGGTTGCCCGAAAGCTTGGCCAGCACACCGTCCCAGTGCTTGGCCTTCACCTGGCAGTCCACGTGGCACTGCAGGCAGGTGGTGTAGATGACGCTTTCCGGTTTGGCCATCACGTATTCGGGGAACGCGCCGTCCGGCCCGGCGCCGGCGTGCCCGGCCGCCATCTGCAACAGCCTGGGGCTTTCCAGCGCCAGAATCCCGGCGCCGCCGACGAGTGCGCTTGTCGCGAGGAATCCACGCCTCGTCAGCCCTTGTTCGTCCGGGCCGGTATCCGTCGGCAGGACGGTCAGTGTGTGGGGATCGTGTGACATGGTCAATTCCTTTCTACTTCAGTCACGAACCGCGTCGTGCGTACGCAGCGGGAGGATGCGGTTGCCAAGAAGAAACAGACCGACCGCCAGCGCCACGATGAACGCCACGACGGACCACTCGAACATGCTCGGGACATATTCGAAATGGAGACGGGGGTCGACGTACGCGGTCTCGAGCCCCTTCAGCTGCGGGGTCACCAGCCCCGGGATGACGAGGTTGAGCCTCACCGCCAGGAAAGTCACGGCGATAAGCCCGCCGGCCAGCGCCGCCCATGCGGGGGCGGCGGGCTTGCGGATGAGCAGCACGATCGGGATGAGCGAGCCCAGCAGGATATGGAAGACCCAGAAAACGTACCAGTATTGCCCGAAGAGCACCTCGTTCAGCAGGTCGTGCTCCGGGCCGACGCCGTACCACATCGGGATCGAGAACTCGGCCCACTCAAGAATGAGATCGAAGACAAGCAGGCCGAGAACGATCTTCGAAACCTCTGAACTACCCCCTCATCGCGGATTTTCGTCCTGAGCGAGCGGATTTTCTTTGCATTGTCGAGGATTGTGGGCTGGGCGATACTCCCCGCTGCCGATGTGTTCGGCTGTCGGCGGCTCGCTCTGTCCTGATCGGCTGGTTGTTCGGGCGATCGGCGGGCACGTCGCCGGCGCCCGCCCCGTCACCCGTCACCCGTCACCCGTCGCCGGCCAGGTGCACGCTGCGTTTGAGGTTGCACGCGATCAGAGCCATG
>JALWOY010000198.1 GCA_027083355.1 Phycisphaerales bacterium
ATTTCCCCCCCTACCGCGTCCAGGGCGTCTCGGTCGCCGGCGAGGCGACCTGCATCCAGATCCCCGAGCTCGACGTCTGCTTCGATATGGGATCATGCCCACGAGCCGCGCTGGCCAGCAAGTTCGCGTGCATCAGCCACGGCCACATGGACCACATCGGCGCCCTCGCGTATTGGTGCAGCCAGCGCAACTTCCAGGGCATGGGCCCGGGCACCATCGTCTGCGATGAGCGCATCGCCGACGACATCCGCGGGATGATGAACGGGTTCATCAACCTCGAACGCCAGAAAACCCCCTACACACTGACCACCCTCAAGCCGGGCGAAGAACTCAAAATCAAGAACAACATCGCCCTGCGTCTCTTCGAGGTCGAGCACACCTGCCCCGCCGTCGGCTATGTCGTCATCGAGAAACGCACCAAGCTCAAGGAGGAGTTCCGCGAGCTCCCGCAGGAGAAACTCCGCGAGCTCAAGGACCGCGGCACGGAAATCGTCCGGCACCTCGAGGTCCCTCTCATCGCCTATCTCGGCGACACCCTGCCCGGGCCCCACCTCATCCACGATTCGGTCCGCACCGCGAAGATCATCATCTCCGAATGCACGTTCTTCGAGCCGGGCCACGTCGAACGCGCCAAGGTGGGCCAGCACATGCACGTCAAGGACATCGCCGAGTGGCTCCGCGTCGTCGAGTGCGAGGCGATGGTGCTTACGCACATCTCCAGGCGCACCCACCTCCAGTACGCCCGCGAAGCGCTCGAAAAAACCGCGGGCGACCTCGCCGCAAACGTCCACCTGCTGATGGATCACCGAACCAACCGGAACCGCTACGAAGCCCAGGCCGAGGCCGCCCACAAACGGGAACAGGAACTCCGCGCCCGGGGCGGGTGAGAGATTTTTTCCAACGCGGCGATGAGCGGTTGACACCATTACCGTTGGAAACTACTTTGGTAGATCGTCGCCGGAGGGAGGGAGCCTTCGGTCGACACGCAAAGATTCCCAGCCGGGCCGGCCGCACGCGACTCGCCCGACACAACCCGAGGTTGTTGCACGATGAGCGATCCCGATCGCCGGATCTGGGATGGGATGCTTGCGCACCTGCGGTCGCAGCATCCCGATGTCTGCCGACACTGGTTCGACGATCTCCAGCCGGTCGGGGTGACCGACGGATCGGTCTATCTCCGCGCAAGCTCGGATATCCACCGCGATTATCTCAAACGCCAGTGCCTCGACGCATTCATCGACGCCGCCCAGACCACGACCAACAACCTCCTCGCCGTCCGGTTCCTCGGCCCCGGCGATGAACCCATGCTCACGCCCAGAACCCCGGGCCGCGACGCCTCGATCGTCGAGCACAAACATCCGGCCAATACCCGGCCGAGAGACGCCCAGTCCGCCGCGACGACCACGCACCGCGTCCACACCGAGCAGCCCGGCGCCAGCGACACCATTCTGCTCAACCCGGATCACGTCTTCGAGAACTTCATCATCGGGCCGGGCAACCGCTGGGCGCACGCCGCCGCCGTCGCCGTCGCTCAAAACCCCGGCAGGTCATACAACCCCCTGTTCATCCACGGCGATGTCGGGCTCGGCAAAACCCACCTGCTCCAGGCCATCTGCCTGCACATCCGCGAGCACTTCCCGGACCTGGTGATGCACTATGTCTCCTGTGAAGGCTTCATCAACGCCTTCATGCAGGCAGTCCAAACCAACGAAATGGACGGGTTCCGCCACCGTTTCCGCGATGTCGATGTCCTCGTGATCGACGACATCCACTTCCTGAACAAACGCGAACGATCCCAGGAAGAATTCTTCCACACGTTCAACACCCTGCACCAACAGCAAAAACAGATCATCCTCAGCTCGGATGCCCCACCCGAGCAGATCCCCCACCTCGAAAAACGGCTCGTCTCCCGCTTCCGGTCCGGCCTCGTCACCGAGGTCGAAAAACCCACCTTCGAAACCCGCGTCGCCATCCTCTTCACCAAAGCCCGCCTCATGGGCATCGAACTCCAGCAGGGTGTCGCCGAACACGTCGCCGCGAAATTCGACACGAACATCCGTGAACTCGAGGGCGCAATCAAACGACTCCAGATCCGTGCCACGGTCGAGGGTCGGCCCATCAATCTTGACCTCGCCCGCGAGGTGTTCGACGACGACCACGAAGCCGGCCCCCAGCCCACGATCGACGAGATCATCACGATCGTCTGTCGTTTCTACGACGTCAAACGGATCGACCTGCTGGGCAAACGCCGGCACAAGTCCATCAGCCTTCCACGCCAGATCGGCATGACCCTCACACGCATGCACACAGGGCTTTCACTCGAAGAAATCGGGGCACAGTTCGGCGGGCGGGATCACACCACCGTCATGCATGCCGTGAAAACAATCAAACAAAAACGCAAACAAGACCCCGTATTCAACACGACCTTCGAAAAACTGGAGTCCAGTCTCCTGAAAACCGCTCGCTAATCGAGAGCGTTTGTGAGCAACCGGTGGAAAACTCGTCATCCGTCGTCTGATCATCCCCGCCGATGTCAGTTGTCATCGCCCGATTCACCGTCGGATGTCACCGCATCCGACCCCGACCATCCCGAGCCGACAAACAATCGACAGATTATGCCCGCTGCGTCAAATTACACAAGTCATTTATCAGTAGCCAGTTACGTCATATTGTCCTGCCGCGTCCACAAATCGTCAGGGGTTAATACCTTCTTCATCATTTCATCTCTATGAAGGGAGAGAAGCCACCAACCCCGACCAGCCCGGCTGTCGAACGTCGACCCGCGAATGTGGATGAACGCGAGCGATGCGCACAGATCAACGCGGATTCAACCAGAATCCACCGGCGGCTGACATGACGGACACCACACGGTCGTTCTCTGGGCGATCAGACACTTTTCAAGCGCACGACCACACCGAAGACACGGCAACCCACCCCGGCCATAAACCGAGTGGCGACGCTGAAAAAAACCCGCCCGGCCGGCCCCATCACGATAATCGCGGATCGTCGAACCCCCGGCTTCAACCGCGGAACGCAGAATTGTTCTGATCGCCCCGGCCAACGCCCTCGACTCAGCATGCCCCAGACCGCCCGCGGGTCGGGCCGGGTGCACACCCGCGGCGTGCAATGCCTCATCGGCGTAGATATTCCCGACACCCGCCAGGATGTGCTGATCGAGCAGCGCCGCCTTGATCGCCCGGCGAGATCCATTCAGACGCCGCCGGAGCACGTCGGCCCGGATATGCAGCGCGTCCGGCCCGAGGCGGGCCCACAACGCTCCGGGGCCTTCCGGGGCATAGGCAATCCCGCCGAACCGACGCGCGTCGATGAACCGCAGCCGCATCCCCGAATCAAGCACCCATACGACATGCGTGTGCGGCGGATGACGAACCGCATCGGACAAAAAAAGCCCCCCGGTCATCCCGAGTTGCACGATCACGGCCCCGCCGAGCTGATCGATAATCGCCAGCTGTTTCCCGTGGCGTTGGAGCAACTCGATCGTTACGCCCACCGGCAGGCCGGTGGTACCGGGCGATGAGACGATGTCCCGCCGGCGGATGATCACCCGCCGGACCGTCCGCCCGACAAGGCCCGGTTCGAGGGATCGCCGCAGACACTCGACCTCGGGCAACTCGGGCACGTCACTTCTCCCGCAGCGACCGGAAGAAAGCACGGAGCAGCCCGGCGCTCTCCTCGGCCAGCACGCCGGGCACCACAGCGCACGCATGATTCAGCCGATCGTCGTTCAGCAGGGCATACAGCGTGCGCACGGCCCCCGCCTTCGGGTCGTCCGTCCCGTACACCACCCGCCCCACGCGCGCGTTGACGATCAGCCCCGCGCACATCGGGCACGGCTCCAGTGTCACCGCCAGCGAGCAGTGGTTCAACCGCCAATCACTAACAGCCCGGCAGGCCTCGCGGATCGCGAGAAACTCGGCGTGGGCGCTCGGGTCACGGTCCTGCTCGCGCCGGTTGAACGCCTCGCCGAGCACCCGGCCCGAGTCTGTCTCATAGACCACGGCCCCGACGGGCACCTCGCCCAGCGACGCCGCCCGGCGGGCCAGGTCCAGGGCGCGGCGCATCATCGCCTCGTCGTGCCCGTCAGGTGTCGCCGTCATCGCTGCCACCGTTCGCCTCGGGGGTGCCGCCGTCCGGCTCGGCCGGTTTGTCCGCGGGCGGAGCGTCGGGGGTCTCCGCGGTTGTCCCAGCCGGGGATTCATCGCCCGCGTCGGCCGATTCGTGCCCCGGGGTCATTTTCCCGGGGGGGAAGACGACCAGCAGGAACATCCCCAACTCGTACAACAGATACAGCGGGATCATCAGCAGGATCATCGAGAGCGGGTCCGCGGGCGTCAGCACCGCACCCAGCACCGCGCACACCGCGAAGGCATACCGGCGGTACTTCGCCAGCCACGCCCGCTCGATGATCCGCGCCCACCCCAGCAGCAGCACGACGACGGGCGTCTGGAACCCCACACCGAACGCCAACGCGAGGTTCAGCACCGTCTTGATGTATTCGCTGACGCGGTACTGCTGCGTGATCCCCGCGCCCGCGACAAGCTCGGCCCCCACCCGCGCGGTCTTGCCGTTGGGCATCGGCACCGCCGTCCGCAGCTGCATCGTGTCCGTGTTCACCCAGAGGTCCCCCGGCTTCGGGTCGGGTGGGTCGCCCCCGAGCACGGGGATCTGCGGGAAGACGGCCCCCGCCGGCGGCTCGACGGTCGGCGTCTTGTTCAGCCCCAGTTGTGTGCCGAAGTTGATCAGGAACGCGAGGATCACCGGGAGGACGACGAAATACAGGAACAGGGCGCTGGTGATGGTCAACACGCTCGAGAGCGGGACGAGGATGTGCACGAAACGCCGCTCGTTGGCGTACAGCCCCGGCGCGACGAACTTCCAGAGCTGGTAGATGATCCACGGGCTGCAGATCAGCACCGTCGCGATCAACGAGATCTGGAAATAGACCGCGAACGTCTCGAAGGGTCCCGTCGCTAGCAACCCCGAGGGCTGGCTCGCCCGGTGCAGTTGGGTCCGCAGCGGCTCGATCAGGAACGCCAGCAGGGGACGCCCGAACGCCAGCGCCGCGATCAGCACCGGCAGCACCCCAGCCAACGCGAGGATGAGCCGCATCCGGAGTTCTTCGAGATGGTCGCCCAGTGTCATCTCGTGCCGCTGGGACGGGTCGTTGGCAGTCATCCACACGGACGATAGTGCATCCGGCACGCTCCGGGTTGTTTCCGGACCCTACCGGCTCACCAATGCCCGAATTTATGACGGGGGAGACCCCGAGGGGCATCCATAAACTGGGACGAGGTCGCCTATGGACGAACGGACCACGGCGGAAGCCGGCAGTGAGAACCCGGGGTTGTCGGTGGTCAAACCGCCGTCGGCGGGCGCGATCGGTGCGGACGAGATCCGCCGGATCTGGTGCGAAAACCGCCGGTGGATCGCGGCCATCCTGTTGGCGTACAAGCCGCGAGAGGCGGACGTCGAGGATCTGCTGCAGGTCGTCGCTGTCGCGGTCGTCCGCAAAATCGGCGAACTGCGCGACCCGGCGGCGTTGCGCCCGTGGCTCCGGACGGTCGCCATCAACGCGGCCCGAGCATCGGGGCGTGATGTCAGCCGGACCCGAAAACACCTCCGGCTCGTCCGTGAACAAGCACCCCGGGAGCCGCAAGAGTATTCGTGCGACGGGCTCGCCGAGTGCGGCGACGAGGCCCGCCGGCTCATGGACCTGGCCCGCACACTCCCTGAGGGGTACCGCGAGCCGTTGCTGCTGCAGTGCGTGCGGGGGATGAGTTACCGACAGATCGGGGCCGTTCTCGATCTGCCCGAGACGACGATCGAAACGCGGATCGCCCGGGGACGCCGGATGCTCCGCGAACTGGCGTTGCGTGAAACCGCGGCGACACCGACCGGGATAACCCAGCAAACCGGGGCCTGAGAGGCCCGCGGAGGTGGACGATGGATGACACGAAGAACACTTCTGCCCGGCGTGACATGCTCATCAGCCGGGTGATCGACGGCGAAGCGAGCGAACAGGACTGGGCCGATCTCCGCGTCATGGCCGAGGCGGACCCCTCGGTCTGGACCGATCTGACGGACATACAGCGTCAGCACCGGGCGCTGTCGGAGATCGTTCAGAATGCCGGCGTGCTCGCCGACGGGGTCGAGATCCCCGAGGGTGAACTCCTTACGCCCGGCGAGCGGTTTGAACGCCGGATGTCGTTCGTGCGGGCGTGGGGCGGCTGGGCGGCGGCGGCGGCGATCCTGCTCGTCTGGTTCACGGGCGTGCCGGTTTCCGAAAAGTCGTTCATGCAACAGGGCCAGCAGGCGGGCATTGTTCAGACCGGCACCGATCCCTCGCCCGAATCGATCCTCGATCGGTACCTGGACGTCGGCAGGCAGAACGGCCGGGTGCTGGGCGAGATGCCCCGGCGGATCGTGCTCGACACGAAACCCGTACCGGGCGGGCTCGAGGTGACGTACCTCCGCCAGATCGTCGAACGCGAGATCGTGCCCCGTGATCGGTTGTACCGGATGGGGCGCGACGAGTTCGGCAAAGCGGCCCTCATCCCCGACCCCGACCCCCTGCAGGTGAAGGTGTCCTACTGAGAACCGCGGGCGCGTTTTTCACAAAGAACAACGACTGGACGGCTCTGGTTGCGCATCCCTGTGAACCGGTACGCCCGCACGCACCACGGGCGGGGCATCGAAGCACTGTGGGAAATACCAAAGGAGCATTCGAGATGAAACGCACCGGCATCTGGACAAGCCTGATTCTTTCCGTTGTCGCGGCCGCCCCCGCGTTCGCGGCGCCCGACAGCCAACACAACGAGAAGACCAGCATCGTCGTGGAAGAAGACGGCAAGAACATCGAAATCACCATCCACGGCGACAAGGTCGTCGCGAAGGTCGACGGGTTGAAGATCTCGCCCGACCATGTACGCCGCGAGGGCAACAGGATCGTCCTGCTCGACAAAGACGGCGAACCCATGGAGCACATCGTCATCGGGGTGCCGCCCGAGGTTCCCCACGTTCCCGGCACCGACAACTCCCCGATGAACATGAAGGTCGTGTCGGCCGATCGCCCGCCGGTGATGCTCGGCATCCTGATGGATGCCCCGGACGAGGCGCTCCGGTCGCAGCTCGGCGTCAACGAAAACGCCGCGCTGATCGAGAAGGTGATGGACGATCTGCCCGCGTCGAAGGCCGGGCTCGAGCCGTGGGACATTATTGTTGAAGTCGACGGTGAACCGCTCGACGAGCCGGGCGAACTGCACAAGATCCTGATGCAGAGCAAGCCGGGCGATGACCTGGGTGTGGTCGTGATCCGCCACGCCGAACGGCAGAAACTGACGATCAAGCTCGAGGCCTACGACGCCGAGGCGTTGGAAAAGCATGAGATCGAAAGCCCGGGCTGGTTCGGAGACCGCACGGGTTTCTTCGATCCGCAACCGTTGATTCAGCAACTCGAAAAACAGTTGAGCAAAGTGAACACCCCCGAGGCCCGCCGGCAGATCGAAGAGGCTCGCAAACAGATCGAAAACGCCCGCAGACAGATCGAAGAAGCAAAGCGCGACCTGTTGAGCGGCGACAACTGGTTCTCGGGGTTGCGCTGGACCTTTGACGACCACGGCCGGCTTGTCAGGCCCAACTACCCCGGAAACAACAGGCGCGACGAGATGGCCGACAAATTCGAGCAGCGCCTCGACGATCTCGAAGAGGAATTCAGCGACCGTCTCGAACGGCTCGAAAACCGATGGGGCGACATGGAAAAAATGTTCGATCGCCTCCTGAGCCGCCTCGACGAGGTAATCAACGACCATGAGCGGCGCGACGAATACGACGACGATCAGGACGACGACTGAACCCGGGACGTGTCCGCAAAGTGAACATCCCCTCGCGGGCGGTCTTTGAAGATCACCCGCACAACGGCCGCGTGTCGAGATCCCGCGCGGCCGTTTTTTATTCCGAGGATTCCCGGCCGTCCCCCGGCTCACCTGCATTCAAGCCCTCGGGCCGCATCAGCGGGAAGAGCACGACGTCGCGGATCGACCGCTGGTCGGTCAGCAGCATCACGAGCCGATCGATGCCAAGACCCATCCCGCCCGCCGGGGGCATGCCCACCTTGAGCGCACGGACGAAGTCCTCGTCGAAGGTGCGGAAGGTCGATTCCTCGTCGTCGATGCCCGACAGCTGCTCGCGGAACTTCTCCGCCTGCACGTCCGGGTTGTTCAGCTCGGTGTAGTGCGGGGCGATCTCCATGCCGCCGATGAACAGGTCCGCCCGGTCGGCCAGGGTCGGGTCGTCGCGGTTGGGCCGCGTCAGCGGGCTGAGCTTCGCCGGGTAGTGCGTGATGAATGTTGGGCGGGCCGGGTCGAGCGCCGGCTCGGCGGCCTCCTCGAACACCTCATTGACGATGAACACGTCGTCGAGCGGCTCGCCCTTCTCGTCGCGCACCCGCAGCCCCAACGCCTCGGCTTTAGCGCGCACCTTGTCGATATCCGACATCGGGAAGCCGAGCGCCCGCTCGAACAGGTCGCCGTACCGCACGCGGTCGAAGGGTTTTTCGTAATCGATCTCCAGATCGCCGAACGGGAGCCGGGCGCCCGGGGCGCCGAGGTGCTCGGCCGCGACGCGCGCCAGCGCCCGGACGAGGTCCTCGGTGATCCGCATCACCGATTCCATGTCGCCGAACGCCTCGTATAGCTCGAGCATGGTGAACTCGGGGTTGTGCTGCTTGTCGAGGCCCTCGTTGCGGAAGTTGCGGTTGATCTCGTAGACCCGCCGCATCCCGCCGACGAGCAGCCGCTTGAGGTACAGCTCGGGCGCGATGCGCAGGTACAGGTCGATGTCCAGCGCGTTCATGTGCGTGATGAACGGCCTCGCCGCCGCCCCACCGGCCTGCGCCTGGAGCATCGGCGTCTCGACCTCCATAAACCCCAGCCCGTCGAGGTGCCGCCGCGCCGCCGAGACGAGTTCCGACCGCAGCCGGAACACCCGCATCGACTCGGGCGTCGCCCACAGGTCGACGTACCGCTGCCGATACCGCAGCTCGACATCGCTCAGCCCGGCCCGCTTCTCCGGCGGGGGCACCAGACACTTGGCCATCGGCAGCACCGAATCCGCCCACACCGTGATCTCGCCCGCCCTGGTCCGCATCAGCGGGCCCTCGGCCGCGATCACGTCGCCCAGATCCGTCGCCTTGGCGACCGCGAACCCCGCCTCGTCGCAGTCGCGCTTGCTCACCGCGATCTGGAACGAATCCCGGCTCTCGTCGCGCAGGTTGATCCACACCAGTTTGCCGTTGTCGCGGTGCAGCACCACCCGCCCCGCCACGCGGACCCGGGGCCGCTCGTCCACGACCTCGGGCACGCCGCCGTCGCCGCTTTTCTCGGCGGCTTTGCGGGCCGCGGCGCTCGCCTGATAGGCCTGATCCGCCTGCTCGTCGTAGCGGTCGACCGCCTCGGCGAGCGGGATGATGCCGTCGAGGCGCGAGCCGTAAGGGTCGAGCCCCGCCGGGATCTTGCCCCGGTTCTCGCGGCGCTGACGTTCGAGGTGATGGATATCTTGAGCCGGTGTCGCGGCCCGGTTCTGGCTGTTCACGGGGCCATCGTAGCGGGACCGAATCAGGGTGTTGTGGAGGTGGTATCGTTCGGCCTGTCGATCGTGACCGTGGTATCGCCCGGGCTGCTCGTTTCGCAGAGGGGCCGCAGCCGGCTGCCGTCCGACTCGGCGATCAGATCGCTCAGCTTGATCCCCTTGAACGAGTCGATGAACTGCCTCGCCGCCCGGTCGACGCAGCGGTGCAGGGCGCACAACTCGGACGAGTGACTCTTCAGACCGAGCGGGCACTGCTCGATCGGCGAGACGGGATCGATCGCGTTGACCACGTCCAGCAGCGTGATCTCGTCGGCCGGACGCGCCAAACGATACCCCCCGCCGACACCCCGCCGGCCCGTAATCAGGTCGGCCTGGGCGAGCGACTGGAGCACCTTGGCAAGGTAGTTCGGGGGGACGAGCGTCTGTTCGGCGAGCCTCGGCGTCGGGGTCAGCTCATCCGGGGCGTACGCCAGACAGGCCATCGCCCGGAGGGCATATTCAGTGGTTTGAGAGAGCATGCGGGTTCCTTTCTCCGACGACGGATACAAAGATCCGGGATCGGCCGAACCCGGGCCCGACCCGCGCGTTCCGCTGCACGGGTCAGCCGGAAACGACCACACACAAAGACGAATATATGGCTTATAATGTCCTCATTATCCGAGAAAACCAGAGATTTTTCAACAATAGCAAATAAAGACCTATAAAATCTCAAGAAGAAACCGAATCTTTGAACGCCTCGTCCATCTGCGAACGCAGCGGCCCGTCCGAATCCTCGACCGGGATCGCATCGAGAAGCCCGGTGATCACTTGTTCGGTTGAAACCTGGTCCGCCTCCGCGTTGAAGTTCAGCAGCACGCGGTGACGGAGCACCGGCGGCGCCACCCGACGGATGTGCTCGGGCGTCACGTGCATCGAGCCGGACAGCAGCGCACTCGCCTTGGCCGCCAGCACCAGGTTCTCGCTCGCTCGCGGCCCGGCGCCCCACGAAACATAGTCTCGCACGATCTTCGGGATCTCCTCGGCGGTCTCACCCACCCGTGTCGCGCGAACGATCCGCAGCGCATACCGCATCACATGGTCGGCCACGGGCATGTGCCGGATCACCGCGGCGATCCGGTCGATGTCGTCGGCGTGGATCACCTCCCCGACCTCGACCTCCCCCTTGTGCGCACTCCGCCGGATGACCTCGAGCTCCTCGTCCGCCGACGGATACCTGATCAGGATCTGGAACATGAACCGGTCCAGCTGCGCCTCCGGCAGCGGGTACGTCCCCTCCTGTTCGAGCGGGTTCTGCGTGGCGAGCACGAAGAACGGCCTGGGCAGCTCGTGCCGCACACCGCCCGCGGTCACCTGCCGCTCCTGCATCGATTCGAGCAGGGCCGCCTGCGTCTTGGGCGGTGTCCGGTTGATCTCGTCGGCCAGCACGACATTGGCGAAGATCGGCCCGCGCACGAACCGCAGCGATCGATGGCCCGTCGTGCGGTCCTCCTCGATGACCTCGGTCCCCGTGATGTCGCTCGGCATCAGGTCGGGGGTGAACTGGATCCGGCTGAAATCGAGGCTCATCGTGCGCGCAATCGTGGAGATCAGCAGCGTCTTGGCCAGCCCGGGAACCCCCACCACAAGCGCGTGGCCGCGGCAGAAGACACACATCAGGATCTGCTCGACCACTTCGTCCTGCCCGACGATGACCTTGGAGATCTCTCGCCGGAGCGATGCGTAGGTCTCGTGTACCCGCCGGAGCGTTTGCTCGGGGTTGCCCGTCTGCTCTGTCATCGTCGCTCCCGTCACTGATCGACAGTCATCCTACCGCACCGCGTCGGGTCGGGTACGCCGTCGAGCGGGCACGAAAAAACCCGGCCCGATCGGGCCGGGTTCGCCGTGGCCTCGTCGGCCGATCAGTCCTTGCTCTTGTCCTTGATCTTCACGTTGGCCGAGCCGATCGGCTTGGCGCCCTCATGACCGGTGGAGATCTTCTTGCCCGCCCACATCACGTCGATCACGGGCACCGGCGGGACATTCTCGTTGGCGCGGAACGTGCGCACGAGCGAGAGATACTGCTTCTTCTGCTCGAGCGAGAGCGGACGCCAGGCCATTTTGACTTCCTCGGCGCTCTCGTGGATCTTGTCCGGCGGGATCGACTTGATATCGTCGATCTTGAGCGCCTTCAGTGCATCGGCCGCGTCCGACGGGATGCCGTCGATCTTCTCGACGATCTTGTCGACGTTCATCCTGCTCTCGTTGAGCAACCCCTCGTAGGCCTGCGTCGCCTCGATCAGCGAGTCACGGAACATCGCCCGCATGAACCGGTCGGTCGCGTCCTCCGGGTATGCCCGGCGGAGATACTTGCCGTATGCCCGCTGGTAATCGCCGATGATCTGGTTGTTGAACTTCGCCATCGTCTTGGTCAGGATGCCGCGGTTCTCGAGCTCCTGCGTCAGATTCGTCGGGGGGGTCAGGGGCTGGATCGTCTCGAGCAGCTCCGAGAGTGTCTCGGGGTCGGAGATCGAGACCTTCTCGATCAGCCCGCTGTCGACGTCGATCATGACGTCGAGATGATCGATCACCATCTGCTCGAGCCGGGCGCGGCGGGCGACGATGATCGGCTGGATCTTGGGGACCATGCCGGGCGAGATCGTCGGGTTGGGCCGCAACGCGACATAGTGAAGGTTGTCGTTGAACGTGCAGACCTCGTCGACCTCGGGGTCCTCGGTGCCGCAGAACTCCCACAGATCGGGGTGCGGGATTTTGGGCAGATCACTGCTGACCTTCGCCTTCGTGGTCGCGGCCTTGAACTGGTTCTTCTTGGGTTTCGGCTTGGG
>JALWOY010000199.1 GCA_027083355.1 Phycisphaerales bacterium
ACCAACCGTCACCCATCTGTACGAACGGGTGTTACCTATGTCCCAAGTCTGAACAGTGGGACGGGCTTCCAGCCCGTCTCTATCTCATCTCCTCCTCCTCGGTGGGACGGGCTTCCAGCCCGTCTCTCCATCCCTCATCCCACAACGAGCCGCGACCATGCGGTCTTCTCACGATCACCCAACGCCCGTCCTTGCATCCCGGTCTGGTCTATACACACGCGATTTTTTGAATCCGCGTTCACCGTGCCGGGTGCACCACGTTCGTATCGATGCACGCACCGGGCCGAGTGACGATGAACGATCTATGCCGCCGAATCGTGCGCAATGGGCACCGGCCGCCCCTTCTTGCCCGGGCCCGGGATCTCGTCCAGCCCCGGCATCGTGTCGTTCGCCGGCCAACCCGTGAGCACCAGAAACCGATGCCGCAGGTCCTCGGTGATCTCGGCCGGGGTCATCTCGCGATCCCGATAATCCACCATCTCGCGCACATGCACCACCGATCGGCTCATGTGCCACAGGCTCGCCCACGCCGGGTCCACCTGCGGCGTGCCGTCGATCGTCACAACCAGCACCCGCGCCCCCGTCCGACGCACCAACAGCCCGATCCCCTTCTGGAACGGCAGGATGCGTCTGGGCGGACGCTCCAGCCCGCCCTCGGGAAAGATCCCGATCACCCCGCCCCGTTTCAGGTGCCGCAACGCCGCCCGGAAACCGAGCGACTCGGGCCGGGAGCGGTCGACGAAGATCACGTCCCACCATTTCCAGAACCATTCGAGGCTGGGCACGCGCATGTCCTCGGCCATCACCCACCGGATCATGAACGGGCACGCCGCCTGCACCAGCATCGGGTCCACCCCGGCCGTGTGGTTGCACGCCACAATCAGCGGCCCCGGCGATGGACCGGCGGGAATTCTCTCACGCCCCCGGATACGGAGGGCATGAATATACCGAACATATAACCGGCCGATCACGAATGCAAAGCCGGTTTCAAAGTCACCACGAGGGTTTTTGAAAATCGCACGACCGAACAAACCCACCAGCGTCAATGCCGCCAGACAAAGCAAAATCCACAGGATGACAGGCAGGGCGTGGGTCACGTTGATTGGATGTTAGCGGTCGCAAAGCAGGAAGTCGGGTCGCGGGCAGACTTCATCGTCGATCGGGACGGTTTTTCATCGATCCCCGCGCCTTCCACGCGCGATCTTCTCGCGGCTCCTCCTCGGTTCCCCGGAAAGACTCCCCCATTGTGGGAAGGAACGAAACAAAACCCGCCCGGTCACGATGCCAAGACCGGCACACCTCCACCCAGGCTGCATCGCCCAGCCCTATCGAACATCGAACACCCGGCATTTCCGCCTGCCTACACTGTGCCGATGAACGATCTCTGGGCAGCCCGTCGCGAGGACGCCCGCCGCGGCGTCGAGCCGCTCGCGGTGCGGATGCGCCCACGCTCGATCGACGAGGTCGTCGGTCAGACCCACCTGCTCGGCCCCGGCAAACTCCTCCGCCGGATGATCGACGCCGACACCATCACAAGCCTCATCCTCCACGGCCCCCCCGGCACGGGCAAGACAACGCTCGCGTGCGTCATCGCGGGCGCGACCGGCCGGCGGTTCGTGCGCGAGAACGCGGCGAGTGTTGGGGTCAAACGCATCCGCGAGCTGATCGACGAGGCCGACCGGAACTTGGGCGACACGGGCCGGCGGACGATCCTTTTCCTCGACGAGATCCACCGGTTCACCAAGGCGCAGCAGGACGTGCTGCTGGGCGACGTCGAGCGCGGGCTGATCACCCTGATCGGGGCGACGACGGAGAACCCCCTGTTCAGCGTCAACAGCGCGCTGATCTCGCGTTCGACCCTCTTCCGTCTCGAACCCCTGACCGAGGACGAGATCGTCGAGGTGGTGCGACGGGCAATCCGCGACCCGCGCGGCTTCGGCGGGTTGAACCTGAACGTCACCGACGACGCCCTGCGCGTCTGGGCGGTCAAGAGCGAGGGCGACGCGAGGCGCGCGCTCAACGCGCTCGAGGTCGCGGTATTGAGCACTGTGGACGCCGAGTCTGAGCAAAGCGGAGGCTCGGATCGATCCGACGCTTCGCGGCGCTCAGCGTCGGCGTCAATCGAAATCGACAAACAGATCGCGGAAGACTCCATCCAGCAGAAGGTCGCCGTCTACGGCGACGACGGGCACTACGACGCGATCAGCGCGATGATCAAGTCCGTGCGCGGGTCCGACCCCGACGCGGCGGTCTACTGGATCGCCCGCATGCTCGACGCCGGCGAAGACCCGCGGTTCATCGCTCGCCGGCTGGCGATCCTCGCATCGGAAGACATCGGCAACGCCGACCCGCGGGGCGTCGTCATCGCCCAGTCGTGCTGGGATCTGGTCGAGCGGATCGGGATGCCGGAGGCGCGCATCACGCTGAGCCAGTGCGCGACCTACCTCGCCTGTGCGCCCAAGTCCAACGCGGCGTACCGCGCCATCGACGCCGCCCTGAAGGATGTCCGCGAGGGGCGCGTGCTGCCCGTGCCGCTCTATCTGCGCGACAAAAACACCTCGCCCGTCGACGCCGGCAGCGGCGCGGGCAACCGCGTCCGGCTCGTCGAGAACGAAAAATACGAATACAGCCACGGCGTCGAAGGCGGGCTGACCGGGCAGGACTATCTCGGCGTCGAGAAGGTCTACTACGAGCCGTCGGGCGAGGGGGCCGAGCGGGCGATGCGCGAGCGCCTCGACGAGGTCCGCCGACGCCGGCGCGCCAGACGCGGGGACGGATCGTGAACGACACCGAGCGACGCAAACGCAGCGCCCGGCGGTGTGCGCGCCGGCACCTCGAACGGCTCCGGCCCATCCGCGACGACGTCTCCGACGCGATCATCGAACACCTGAAAAAGTCGGCCGAGTGGGGTCGTTCGTCGACGATCATGGCATATCTGGCCACCCCCACCGAGGTCGATCTCGACGGGCTGTGGTCAGGCGCCCCCGCCCCGGCGATCTGCGCCCCGCGCGTCGACTGGGACGCCGGCACGATGCAACCCGTGCCCATCGCGGACCCGCAAACCGAAACCGTCGTCCGGCGGCACGGCGTCCGCGAGCCGAGGGCTGATCTGCCCGCGATCGACCCCGATCGGCTGGATCTGGTGCTGGTGCCGGGGTTGGCGTTCGACGCGGCCGGGGGC
>JALWOY010000200.1 GCA_027083355.1 Phycisphaerales bacterium
GACGACGGCGACTCGACTTCGTAGACTTCTTCACGGGGCTCTCCTTGCGGTAGGGGTTGTCCTAACTCTTCTTCTACCAAGGGGTTGAGCCCCCGACCAAATCTCACACAGCCGCGGACGTCCTCCGTTATGGTGGGGGAGAGTAACGGAACGGCGATGGGCAAGTCGGAATGGGACGTAGTGAGCGATGCCGCGCAAGACTCCCGCGACAAGTTCAATGATGCGGTTCGCGACTACGTCGCTAGGCTCGAAGCCGGGGCGGACTGGCCCGAGAGGGCAAGGATGGAGAGGTACCTGACCGACGGGCTACGTAAGGTACATGGCGAGGTTCAGCGGACCGCGGTGGCAACGCGCCCGCAGGCACAGCTCTGCGGAGTCTGTCGCAACATGAAGGCGGTCACGCAGACGGGCGACCTCTATCCATGCCACCGCTACGTCGGGGACCCCGACTACAAGATCGGGAACATAAACGACGGGGGACCGGACCCCGAAGCCGTGCTCCAGTATTACGGCGCGCTGCACGAGGCATTCGAGCAGAAGTGCCGCGGGTGCTGGGCCCGTGTCATCTGCGGGGGCCAGTGTCCGTGGTACCTCCCGGGCGGGGAGGGGAAGATCCGCGTCCCGGACGAGGCGGGGTGTAGAGAGCTCCGCGCGGGCTACCAGGGCTCGATGGCCCTCTACTCGATCCTTCTCGAACGCCATCCCGAAGCGTTCGCGCGGATCGTGAACGCCGACGCCGACGCCATCCTCGGGAAGGACGGGCCGACCAGGCCGCCGTGCTCCACTCGGCCGGACGAGACATGCGGCTCCTAGCGGACGCGGCCATTAAGAAGGCCCTCCTTTCGATCGGAGCGCTGGCGCTCGGCGTGGGTCTCGTCGCTCTCGCCGTCGACCGTACCCGCTCGTCGTCAGGGGCGGCAGTCGCCGGGGCTGGACCGGCCACGAGGGTTGGCTCGGGCAGTCTCCAAGCACCGGAGGAGATATCCGACTCATCGTTGCGCCTCGGCGGGAGGACGGCGTCCGCTCGGGTCCTGATCGAGACCGAGGATGGCACGAGCGGTGACGCGCCCGGGGGGGATTCGGCGTGGATGTCCGGTCGCGTCGTTGATGCGACCGGAGTACCCGTGCCCGACCTCGCGCTCGTGCTCGTCGACGCACACGGCGGCTGGCTCGAGGTCGTCTCCGATGGCGACGGGCGCTTCGTCCGCAAATACATGCCCGCCGAGGAGCGGCGGAGGCTGGTGTCGGCCCGCTCGTTGTCGCCCGAGTGGGTCGTCGAGCGTTTCCTCGGCTCCCCGTCGGGCGAGGTCCTGGTTCGGGTCCGGACGCCGGGCTGCGTGCGCTTGAACGTCTTCGATGGCGACGGCGCTGCGGTGCCCGCGTTCGTCGCCACCGCACTGCGCGTTGACCTCCGCACTCGCGAGCTCCGAGAGGACATGAGCTTCCGTGGCGAGCACGGTCACGCCGAGCTAACGCTTCCGGTGGGGACGTACTACGTGCTGCTCACCGTGCCGGGGCGGCTGCCGGAGTGGGTCGCCGACGAGGCCAGCGGAGGTGTGCGCGCGCTCCAGATCGACGACGGGGAGTCGGTTGTGCTCGATCACGCGCTCGCTCCCGCGAAGGAGTACGTCACTCTCAACGTGTTCGGTAGCGCTGGGAGTGCGCTCGCGGGAGTGGAGATCGTGCCGGCGCTGACCCTCGGCCAACTGGAGCTCTCGAGGGATTTGGCCGTCGAGACCGGAAGACGCGGATTCGTTCGCCTCGCCCGGCCGGGGTCCATGCGCGATCTCGGGCTCGGGATGTGCTTCCGATTTCGACACGCTGAGCTCGGCGAGAGCGTTCGCTTCGTTCAGTACGACGAGTCCGGCGCCGCGACCGTCACGCTAGGGCGGACATCGTCGCGCAACTCGAGCGAGTACGGGGAGCTCCGGATTGCGCCGCGGGCCGGGAAGATCACTTGCACGACTCTGGGGCCACTCGAGCTCCCAGTCGGCAGTCCTCGCACCCTTCCTGAAGGTGAGAGCGTCTTCGTGCACCCGGGGCTTTACGAGATCGAGGGGCCGAGCTTCGGCCAGACGCTCCTTGTGCACCCGGGCGCGGTTCACGTGCTACCACCGGGAGCGGCGGCCGAAGCGGCGCGGGTCACTCTCGTTCCCGATCCGGGCGCTCGGTATCGTGCAGCGCTCTCGGTGACCTATCGCGAGAACGGGCGCACAGGCGTGCGCCGGAGTGCGATCCTGGCGTCGGATCCGCTTACGCTGGAGTGCAGCGCCGAACGATCGTGGGAGCTCCGGATCGGCGGTCGGCTGGCCCCGTCGAAGGCCTTTCTGCCGCTCATGCTAGAGGGCCGCGGCGCCGACGCTCCCGGCGTCGTCGACGGTCGTTGGCAGGTGCCACCCACGCAGCGGATCCACATGCGCTGCGAGGACTCCGCGGGCTTGCCCGTCGCAGGTTTGTTCCTCGAAGTCCGGCGCGTCGGCGATCAGAGGGGTGTCGAGCTCGTCAGCGACGAGGACGGCATGGCGATTTGCTTCGCAGTGCCCGGTGACTACACGATCCTTCCGGCGGGAGCGCCCGGGCTCGCGTCGACGAACGCCACCCTGCTACCGATGCTCGACGCCGAGGTTCGCCTGGTCGTTCCTCGCGAACCGGCCATCATCCGGGGACGGATCGTCGGATCCGAGTCCCTCCCCCTTCCCGCCGCGGCGATAGTCCTTGCGCCTCTCGCCCCCGCCGAGGGGGGACTGAGGCGGGCGATGCTCCTGTTCGTGGCGGACGACCAAGGCGAGTTTCTGACGGGCCCGCTCGCGCCGGGCCCGTACCGAATGACCGCTTATCGGAGTGTCGACGCCCTTAAGGATGACCAACGCCTGCTCGCTCCCGAGGAACTCTCGCTGCTCCCCGGAGAAGAACGAAATCTGGTCCTTATTGCCAATCAGTAATCGCTTCATCAGGAGACCCACTCACGGAAGAACACGAGAAGAACCCGGCCTATCAGCCGGATACGGCCTGGGGGAACGTCGCGACTTTCGCGTCTCCAGCACCTAATGTGGGTGGATCACGGCACGGGAGGTGAGAGTGTGATGCCTCCACAGCAGAGGAAGAGCATGGCCGCGAGGGCTCGCCAGCTGTGAAACCCGTAGGCCCTGCGCGCGATG
>JALWOY010000201.1 GCA_027083355.1 Phycisphaerales bacterium
CGAGCGGACCCTCGTCGCGGAAGCAACGATCAAGGTGCTGGCCTACGCGGTCCGCCGCGACGAAGTCGCTGTCTGATATATGGTGTCTACAAAGCAGCGGGACGTCCATGCCACGAGGAGAGAAGAAAGAGACGGGCTGGAAGCCCGTCCCACAAGGAGAAAAGAGAGAGATGGAGAGACGGGCCGGAAGCCCGTCCCACGAGGGGAGGAGGAAGAAGAAGGAAGCCCCTCACCCCGGCCCTCTCCCCGCAAAGGCGAGGAGAGGGAGGAAAAACCCCCGGGCTTGCGCCCGAGGCTCGTTTCAGAAGCACAAGAAGCATCTGGAATCCATGTGGGGGTGTTTCTCGGACGCGAGCGTCCGGGTATGACGCCGAACAGGGCTCTTCCGGGCTTCGATCTGGTCCGGGAACAAAAGGGATCATCCCCACGGTTCGATCCGTATGGTGGATGGACCGCGCGGTCTTCGCCGCGTGACGATGCCGCCGGAGGACGAGCCTTGAATACGACACACGCCGCCGCTCTTGTCGCCGCCTGTCTGGCCGGGTCGGCTCTTGCCGAGGTCGTCGTCGCGCCCGTGGGCGGGCGGATGCGGGTGTTCGATCTGCGCGCCCCGGCCGCGGGGGTTCGGTGCGACGCGGTGCGTCTGGACGCGAAGCCGTCGTCGGTCCGCAACGGGCGGATCATGGCGCTGGAGGGCCGGCAGCCCAAGGCGTTCGACGGCTCATGGACGCTGACGGACCGCGTGCTGGTCCGCGCCGCGAACGCCGAGGCGTTGCGCGGTGCGCTGGGCGACCCGGCGGCGGCGATCGAGTCGGTGCCCGGGGTGAAGGGGTGGTATGCGCTGCGGACCGGCGGGGTGGACAAGGCCGTCGCGCTGGCCGCGAAGTTGTCGGCCGATCCACGCGTCGGGGATGTCGAGATCGACGCGGCCCCGCCGATCGCGACGCGGGGCCTGCCCGACGACCCGTTCTTCGGGCTCCAGTGGCACCTGCTCGACACGTTCTTCCCGGGGCACGACGCGAACGTGACGCCCGCGTGGGATCTGGGTTACACGGGCGAGGGCGTGACGATCTGCATCGTCGAGAGCAACGGCTTCCAGCTGGACCACCCGGACCTCGTCGCGAACGTCAATACCGCGATCAGCCCGCCGACGACGTTCACATCGTCGCACATGACCTCGGTGGCGGGCATCGCGGCGGCGTCGGCGTTCAACGGCATCGGTGTCGTCGGGGCGGCCTATGACGCGGACCTCTCGCAGGCGCTCATCGGTACCACCTTCCAGATCATCGACGCCCTGAACCGCCGCAACGATGTCAACGACATCAAGAACAACTCCTGGGGGCCCTTCGATAACGGGCAGATCGACACCGTCTCGTCGCTCATCACCGACACGCTCGAAAGCGTGACCACCGACGGCCGGGGCGGGCTGGGCGAGATCCTCGTCTGGGCCGGCGGCAACGGGCAGGCGTCCGCCGACCGGGTGGACTACGACCCCTACGCGTCGAGCCGGTTCACGATCGCCGTCGGCGCGATCGGCGACGACGACGTGCAGGCGGAATATTCCGAGCCGGGCTCGTCGCTGCTGGTGTGCGCCCCGTCCAGCGGCGGGAGCATGAACATCACGACGACGAACTCGGGGAGCAACTACACCTTCAACTTCGGGGGCACGAGCGCCGCGTCGCCTCTGGCCGCCGGGGTCGTGGCGCTGATGCTCCAGGCGAACCCGGCGCTGACGTGGCGCGACGTGCAGTACATCCTCATCGACTCGGCCCGGATCAACGACGAGAACGACGAGCGGTGGTCCGTCAACGGCGCGGGCCGGCGGATCAACGAGACCTACGGCTTCGGGGCCGTCGACGCCCTCGCGGCCGTCACGCTCGCCGAGGCGTGGCCGGGGGTCGAACCCGAGACGAGCATCTCGACCGGCGTGGTGCCGGTGAACGCGGCGATCCCCGACGGCCCGCCCGAGGGCGTGGACCGCACGGTGGAAGTGGCGAACTCGGTGCGGATCGAATCCGTCGAACTCGTGATGAACGTGCAGTCCGATTTCATCGGCGATCTGGAAATCACGCTCACCAGCCCCGACGGCACCGTCTCGACCTTGAGCCGGCAGAGGTTCTCCGACCCGCAGGACGACCTCGTGAACACCGTCTTCACCAGCGTCCGCCACTGGGGCGAACGCAGCGACGGGCAATGGACCGTCCACGTCGCCGACCGACGCGAGGGGATCTCGGCTTTCTGGCAGGACTTCGAACTGCGGTTCCACGGCGTCTCGCTCGGGGCCGGCCCGTGCGCGGCGTATGACCTCGCCGAGCCGTTCGGGGTGCTCGACCTCGCGGACCTGAGCGCGTTTGTGGTGGCGTTCCTGACGGGCGACCTGTCGGCGGACTTCGCCGAGCCGTTCGGCACGCTCAACGGCGACGACATCTCGGCGTTCGTGCAGCAGTTCAACCAGGGGTGCCCGTGAATCGAGCCTGGTGTTCGCGCGTTTTTCTTGAGCAACTTGCATCATGTTCCGGACGCCGACGCTGAGCCCGCGGAGCGTCGGATCGTGCGGATGGGGTATCGACGCACTCGAACCAAGAGCGTCTTGCACAATCAAATTCCTTGCGCGGGAATCCGAGGCTTCGCAGACCCAGCCTCGGCGTCCATGCTCGTCTCACTTGAACCCAACCGTCTTGCAATCCCGTGCAGTTTGGAACAAGCGTTTCAGTGGACGCCGAGTCTGAGCGAGTCTTCGAGCGAAGGCTCGGATCGATCAACACGACGCCTTCATGATCCGACGCCTCCTCGCGAACACAATGATGCAAAGCGCTCAACATTTCGCATGCGTGCACCGCCTTGGTGTCGCCTCTTGGCTCACCGCAACTCGGGGGGCACGGTGTCGAGCCATGACGCGGCGGCGTCATAGGTGTGCACCGCGTCCTCGGCCGGTAGGTTCCCGCCGAAGACGGGCACGAAGCCAAACGCCGCGACCTGCTCGATGAAGGGCCTGGCCTGCTCGGCGGTGAGCGTCTGGTTGTTGGGGATGCCACAGAAGACCTTGATCCATCGCGCCTGGATCTGTCCCCATGTCTCGTGCCCGGGCAGGAGGAAGTCGATGATCGGGATGCCCTGCGGGTATTTGTACAGCTCGCCGTCCTTGCCGCCCGGGTCGATCGTCATCACCGCGAAGGTGGGCGCGAGGGTGTGGACGAAATCGGGGTGGATCGCCTCGGTGATGAACCGGACGGAGGGGTACTGCATCTGGTCGCGCAGGAGTGTGCGGTAGCCGTTCCATTGACCCTGTGTGCCGAAGGCGTCCAGCCCGATGTCGCGGGCGTTGACCGAGATGGCGCCCGCCATCTCGTTGTCGCGGAAGGCCCAGTGCGCGGGGTTCGTGTTGTCGAATGTTTCGAGCAGCGGGTCGTCCCACATGTCGGCGATCTGCGACGATCGGCCCCACCAGAGACCGAGGATGCCGCCGGTGTCCTGCGCGTAGGTTGCCAGCGGGGCGAGCGTGTTGTCGAAGCCGGGCAGCACGCCGGCGAGGATCGCGGGCCACTCGCTGGTGAACTGAGGCGGGTAGTTATTCCAGAGGCTGTGCTGGTATTGCCCCGTCGGCGTCCAGACCATGATGCGGTCCCAACCGAGGGCGGCGCCGGCGTCCCAGTCCTGACGCCAGCGGGTGTACCCGTAGAAGTCCGGCCTGTACGTCTCGCCCGCGTCGTCGTGGATGAACCCGTAGGGGTTGTCGTCGGAAAGGTGCGTCTGCATCGAGAGCGCGTACGCCGCGACCTGCTCCGGGTTGCGTTGGTAGCGCACGCCGCCGTACATGCAGCGGAAGTAGTTTCTGTACGGCACGAGGGTGTGCATCCACGACCCCGGGTGGTCGTTGGCGAAGTCCACCTGCCGGACGCGGATGGCAATCTCGTAGGTCTTCGTCTCGCCGGGCTGGATATCCCAATCGGGGTTGTAGGGGTTGAATGCCCCCGCGTTTACGTTGTCGGGGTTGGTGTGGATCGTCAGGAGCATCCCGCCCGAGCCGCCTGTGTCCTTGGCTCTGAATTGAATGGACTGCTGATAGTCCAGCACCGGGAACTGGACCGAGAGGCCGATGACGTGCCCGCTGGTGTGGTTCTCGGCGACGAACACGGGCGCGTAATACTGCCCCGGGTAGCCGCGCATCGGACCGTTGAACGACCCGACGGCACCATCGACCGTGGGTTTCAGCTGACCGCCGCGGGTCATGTCACGGTACCACCGGTCGCCGGTGCGGTCGAAGAACGGGATCTCGATCGCGGCGGGGCTCATAGGCTCGGCCCCGGTGTTCTGGTAGACCACCCGGAGATCGATCCCGTCGGGGCGCCAGTTGCCCTCGATCGTCGGCGTCAGCACGGGCACGCCGGCGGGTGCCCAGATCGTGGTGTTGACCAGCGGCGAGGCGCGGAAGATCGGGGTCAGCCCCCCGTCGAGCCCCCCCTCGAACACGTCGCCCAGCGTCGAGATCGGGTGCCACCCGGCGACGGGCAGCGTGCCGTCCGGCCAGACGAAATGAATATCCGGCGCCGGGTCGTCCGGGTCGTCCTGACACTTTTTCTGGAGTCCCGCCGCCACGTCGAGCACGTCGCGGAGGTCGATGACACCGTCGCCGTTGAGGTCGCCGCGGAAGGTGTCCTCGTTCCATTCGCCGGCGTGGGTCATGAAGCGGATCAGCCGATCCCGGCCGGCGTCGCGTGAGGCGTGTTGGGTCCGGGCTGATACCGTCGCGGTCACCGCCGCGATGATGAGCGAACCGATCGACACATACTGCATCCCGATTCTCCCGTGCCTGTCGGGCCGGGCGCAACCGGCCACCGGCGCAGTTTACCGGATGGAGTGAGCCGGCCGAAGCAGAAACCGCGTGCTCGTTCTTCCAGAGAACGAAATGTGCTTCAGTCGAGACCAGTTTCAGCCCGGTTTCGGGGCCGTTTGCTGCATGGCGTGCGTCAGCTCATGCCCGAGGATCTGAACCCGACCCGCCGCGGGGTGCACCCCCGACGGCCGGGTGAACGCGTGCGCGTCGATGCCGCTGGGCCGGCACGCGGGGCTGTGCGCACGGAGGTCATACTTTGAAAGGTCCACGATCGGGACCGAAGTGCCGGGGTGGCAGCCGGTGCTCGGCGATTCCTGGTGAGCGTTTTGACGCATCATCGTCTCCTTTGTTCCGCCACGGAAAGCGCCGCCGACACCCGTCGGACACGTTCCGATCGGTGATCGGGCCGATGCCCAAGCGCGGCCTGTCGGCTATGCTCACGCGGATGATCACCCATCAACGGACCCGCAACCCCGGTACTTCGCCCCGAGCGCTCCGCACCCGGCTCGTTCGATGGGGCCTTTCCATCGCCGTTCTCGCCTCGTCTCTCCCTCTGACAGCTTGCCAATACGCCGCCACGGTCCGCAACGAAAGCACGAAAACCGTCGTCGCGGAGATCAAGCACGACAGGTTTCTGGAACCCGAGACCACGCCCGCGACCGCCCACCTCCGGCCGGGCGAATCCGCATCGCTCGGGCCGTTCAAAATCGACCCGCTGGAACCGATCAATCTCCGTGTCCGGGTCGTGGGGGACGTATTCGGCGCGTGGATCGAGAGACGCCTCGAGCCCGGCGATCAGTTGTTCGTCATCGAGGACGGGAATCTCGAATCGTGGGAGGCGATCCGCATCCGCCTTGCGCCGTTGGACGAACCCGAAACTCCGAACGGCGAATCCCCGTCCCCCTGAATATCAACGCGCCGCCACACCCTGACGCGGGGGGGCGCCCCGCTTCTCGCACCGCGCACCCTCGTCGCATGAGCAAAAAAACCCGCGGCCGGGCCGCGGGTCGTGATCTCGTATCAACCGATCGTCAACCGCCGTGATCCTCGCCCGAATCCTCGGCGTTCTGTTCCGGCGCCGCGGGGCAGGTGAGCAGGATCCCCAGCCCGATGCACGCCGAGATCGCCGAGGCGGTGAGGATGCCGAGCTTGGCATGATCGAGGTAGTCGGGGTGGGTCTTGAACCCGAGCGTGGCGATGAACAGCGCCATGGTGAAGCCGATGCCGCCGAGGCACGCGACACCGATCATCTGCTTCCACGTCACCCCCTTGCCCAGCGCCCCGATGTTGAGCTTGACGGCGATCCAGCAGGCGAGCGTGATGCCGAGCGGCTTGCCGATGACCAGGCCGAAGATCACGCCGAGGCTGACGCGGTTGAAAAGCGCCTCCCCGACGCCGCCGGTGATGTGCAGCCCCGCGTTGGCCAGCGCGAAGATCGGGATGATGAGGAACGACACGGGGCCTTCCAGGGCGTGCTCGAGCCGATGCAGCAGCGGGAGCACGAGCCGGCCGTTCTCGTTGATCTGCATGACCGCGGCGCGTTGGGTCGCGTTGGTCCGGATGTCCTGCGTCGGGTCGTCCGATTCATCGAACACATCAAGGGCGGCCCGCGTGTAGCGCGAATAGCGGCTCACCTCGACCCGCGGGTTCACCGGGATCGTCGCCGCGAGCAGCACACCCGCGATGGTCGCGTGCACGCCGCTGATGAAGACGAAATACCACAGGAAAATGCCGGGAACCAGGAACCACGCGGCGCTCTTGAAGCCGAACCGGTTGAGCAGCACAAGCACCCCGACGATCGCCGCGGCGAACCCCAGCGCCTCGATATTCAGATGCTCCGTATAGAAGAACGCGATCACGAGCAGCGCCCCGAGGTCGTCCGCGATCGCCAGCGAGGTCAGGAACACCTTCAGGCTGTTGGGCACCCGGCTCCCGAGCAGCGCGAGGATCCCGAGGGCGAACGCGATGTCCGTCGCCATGGGGACACCCCACCCGCGGATACTGTCGTGGCCCATGTTCAGCGAGGAGAAGATCAACGCCGGGGCGACCATGCCCCCGAACGCGGCGACGATCGGCAGGGCGGCCTTCTTCACGTCGCTGAGCTCGCCGACGATGATCTCCCGCTTGATCTCAAGCCCGACCAGCAGGAAGAAGATCGCCATCAACGCGTCGTTGATGAACAGCCCGAGGGACATGTGCCCCTGGTGCTGGAGCATGAACTCGCCCAGCCCCAGGTGCAACTCCATCTCGTGGAAGATGTGGTGGTAACTCTCCCACTCCGCGGAATTCGCCCAGATCATCGCCACGAGCGTGCACGCGAGCAGAATCAGCCCGCCCGAGGACGAAAGCTGCGCAAAGCGGGTGAACGGACGGACGAGCTTCTCGCCCCGCACGGGCTCGAGTTCACTCGTCACGGTCGGGATATTCGGGTGTACCGCCATGGACATGGAGGCCTCCTCGGCCCTCGGCCGGAAGGGTAGGTGCTCGGTCGGCCGGCGGCCCACACCGCGGCCGGATCGCGACGCCGCAAACGACGCCGACCGTCCAGAATCGTGCCGATTGCCCGGGGGCTTGCCCGCCTGTCAAACGAATCCGAAAAGCAGAACGGGGGGACGCCCACGCAAACCGAACACCCCCGGACTCCCGGCGTGTTCTCGGGCCGGCCAACGCCCCAGAACACATCCGTCAGAAGACCCGAAGTCGATCGTTCGGCATTTTCTGAAGAATCGGCAACATCCCCTGTTCTGGTTCGGATGAGACAGGTGTAGGCTGCAAAAGCGCGGGCGCGGCGTGCCCCGTGCCGATAAGCAGTATCCACGCATCCCGGGGCACCATCCCCGGGCGGTGAAGGCGAAGACCATGCACGCGGCGATCATCGGAGCCGGGCTTTCAGGACTGACTTGCGCCCGGGTCCTCGAACGCGCCTCGGTGCGTGTCACCGTGCTTGACGAAAACCCGACGCCGGGTGGGAGGATGCAGTCGAGCAGCATCGCCGGGGATCTTCATGCCGACCTCGGCACGCGCTCCTTCTTCGTCCGCGATGAGCGGTTCGCGAGGCAGGTGCACGACTGGCAACAACGCGGGCTCGTGGCGACCTGGGCCCCGTCCCTGGTCAATATCCGACAGCCCGGGCACGCCGAGCAAGGCCAGTTCCGGTCCGTCCGGCACGTCGGCACCCCCACCATGCAAGCCCCCACGCTCGACCTCGCCCGGTCGATCGCCGGCAGGGTCCGTTTCGAACAGAACCGCCGGATCGACGCCATCCACCGCACTTCGGGGGGGTGGGTCCTTCGGGACGACTCGGGGCGATCCGATCGCTTCGACGCCGTCGTGCTCGCCGTCCCCTCGCCGCGCGCCGCGAAACTGCTCGCCGAGCTCCCCCATCTGCACGCTCTGGCCTCGGCCGTACCCATGACCCCCGCCTGGGCAACGGCCGCGGTCTTCCGCGATCGAATCCCGATCGGTTTCGACGCCGCGAATGTCCATGTCGGCGCCCGCTGCGAACACGCGGGCGTACTCGCGTGGATGGACCGCGAATCGAGCAAGCCGGGCCGGCCCGGCGACGAGCTCTGGCTCCTGCACGCCGGCGAACAATGGTCCGCCTCACACCGTGACGACGACCCCGCCGAGGTGGGCCGAAGGATGGTCGAGGCCATGTTCGCCGCCGCGGCTATCCCGCCGGTCGAACCGGTCGCCGTGCACGCCCACCTCTGGCCGCACGCCTTCCCCGTCGCCCCGCTGTGCGACGGGTGCCTGTTCGACGAGACGCTCTCGGTCGGCGCCTGCGGCGACTGGTGCATGGGGTCCCGGGTCGAGGGTGCCTACCTGAGCGGGCTGGCCATGGCCGCACGCCTGCTCGGCGAACGCAGCGACTTCCTCGAACCCTGCATCGCACAAAGCCGCTGATACCCCCGATCGTTCTCGTGCGCCCGATCACCCCGCCGGCGGCGCCCCGAGCCGGGCGAGCACGTTGTTCCTGTACGCCGCGTCGCCCGTGATCTCACGCCCGAGCCATGCCGGCGGTTCGAACGCCAACGCCTCGGCCTCGCTCGAAAACTCGACGTCCGCCACGACCAGCCCCGACAGCGGGCCGCCGTATACATCGATCTCGACGCGGTGGTTGCGGTAGGGCTTGATGTACCGGCTCTTCGTCAATCGGCGCCCCTCCGTCAGCGTCCACAGCGCCCGGGCCTTCTCGTCGTCGACCTCGATCTCGATCTCCGTGCGCACCATCCCGCCCCCCCGCTTGACCGCGAGCGTGTTGATGCCCTCCTCGATCCGGATGCGGACCTCGGTCCCCGCATCGGGGTCGATCGCGATGTACCCCTGTTCCATCACGCGGCCCGGGCCGTCCAACTCCAGCGGCCCGTCGACGAGAAACTTGCGTTCGATCTCTGTCGCCATGGTGTATTCAAGGCACGCCGCCGGGTGCTGTGGTGACACCGACCTCGGCTTCTCCACAACCGTCATACCCCGGCCATGGAAAGCAACACGTCCGCACCGCAGCCGGCTTCTTTCGGCGAGGGCGAAGGAACCTCACGCCGGGTGCAGCACCGCCTCGCACGCCTCCCGGCCTCGCTCGAACGCCTCCTCGTTGAGTTCCAGCACAGAGCACTTCGACGCGAGCGACTGCCGGAGCGTCGCGAGGAAGCTCTCGGGCGGGAACAGGCCCGTGGCGGCCTGCATCGCCCCGAGCGCCACCGTGTTCTTGACCATCCGCTTGCCCAGATCCTGCGCGATCGCGGTGCACGGCACGCCGATCATGCGGATGCTGTCATCGAGCGTCGGCGGTTTCTCCACCACGCTGCTGTCATAGACGATCACCCCGCCCCTGCGCACAGTCGGGCCGAACTTGTCGAGGCTCGGCGCGTTGAACGCGACCAACAGGTGCGGGTGCGGCGACGACGGGCTGAGCACCTCGTCGCGCGCGATGTGCACGTCGGCATAACTCGTCCCCCCGCGGGATTCCGGCCCGTAACTCGGGATATGCGTCGAATCCCACCCCTCGTTGATCGCCGTCCTCGTGGTGATCATCGCGATGGTCTGGGCCCCGTCGCCGCCCGCGCCGGCGAACTTGATCTCGATATCCTGATCGTCGATGTGCGATGGGAAGCCGCCGCCGAAACGCTCCGGTGCCGTGTTCGTCGCCCCCAACACACCCACGACCTCATCCGGATCGAACCTCGGCGGGCCCAGCGAGAACCACGGCTCGACCGTCTCGTCCTTTTTCACGCCGAGCGGGAAGTAGCGGGTCATCTCGTTCTTGACCCATTCCTCGGCGTCGGTGGGCGTCATCTTCAGGTGCGTCGGGCACTCCGACAGGATCTCGACGAACGACAGGCCGCGGTTCTCGATCTGGAGCGTGAGCGCCTTCTTGATCGCCTTCTTTGTGCGCATCCGTTGTTTGTTATCGAAAAGCGCGCACCGCTCGACGTACACCGGCCCGTCGATCTGGCTGACGATCTCCGCCATCCGCAGGGGCTCGCCCGTGAGCCGGCCCCGGCCCTCGGGCGTGGTCGTGGTCTTCTGTCCTGGCAGGGTCGTCGGCGCCATCTGACCGCCGGTCATGCCGTAGATCGCGTTGTTGACGAAGATGAACGTGATCGGCATCCCGATCTGGCAGGCCTGCATGATCTCGGCCAGCCCGATCGAGGCCAGATCCCCGTCGCCCTGATAGGAAAGCACGACCGCCTCGGGGTTGGCGGTCTTGTGCCCGATCGCCACGGCGGGTGCCCGCCCGTGGGCGGCCTGCGTGTTGCCGACGTCCATGTAGTAATACATGAACACCGCGCAGCCCACCGGCGAGATCGCCACCGTCCGATCCTGGATGCCGAGCTCCTCGATCGCCTCGGCGACATACTTGTGGATCAGCCCGTGCCCGCAGCCGGCGCAGTAGTGCGTCGCGTGCGCCTTGAGCCCCTCGCCGTGGGCGTGCCGCTCGAACCTTTGATAGAAGACGCTCACCGTGCACCCCCCGTCTGGAACACCCCACCCGAGGCCATCGACCGCACCGCCTCGGCGATCTCACCCCGCTGCGGCAGCACCCCGCCGTAATGCCTCACCCTCTCGATCGGCGGCAACGACGTCACACCCGCGTGGCTCAGCGAAAGCCGGATCTCGTCTTCCAGCTGCCCCGGACCCGCCTCGACGATCAGCACACCCTTCACACGCCCCAGCAACGCCGAGAGCGCATCCACCGGGAAGGGCCAGAGCGTCACGGGCCGGAACAAGCCCACACGGACCCCCTCGGCGCGGAGTTCCTCCACCGCCCCCTTGGCCATCCGCGCCGGCGTGTTGCACGCCACCACCACCCAGTCGGCGTCGTCGCAGCGGTACTCGTCGGCCCGCTGCTCGCAGCGTTCCATCTCGGCGTACTTGGCAAGCAGCCGCTCGTTGTGGGCCTCCAGGTCCGGCTCGATCAGGTAGATCGACGTGTTGAGGTTCCGCCGGTGCATCTCGTCGCCGAACACCGCCCACTCCGGCAGCCCCGGCTTGACCATCGAATCGGGCAACTTCACCCGGCCCGAGATCTGCCCGAGATACCCGTCACTCGCCAGCACCACCGGGTTGCGGTACTTCATCGTCAGGTCGAACGCGAGCATCGTCAGGTCGAGCATCTCCTGCGGCGTCGTCGGGGCGAGCACGATCGCGTGCGTGTTGCCGTGGCCCAGCCCGCGGCAGACAAGCTTGATGTCCTCCTGCGACGGGGCGATGTTGCCCAGGCCGGGCCCGCCGCGCATCACGTTGAAGAACACGCCCGGCAGCTCCGCCCCGATCATGTACGAGATGCCCTCGAGCATCAGGCTGAACCCCGGCGAGCTCGTCAGCGTCATGCAGCGCTTCCCGGCGCCGCCGCAACCGTACATCATGTTCACCGTGGCCACCTCGCTGACGGCCTGCACGAACGTGCCCCCGAGTTTCGGCAGCAACTTCGCCAGCAGCTCGGCCCCTTCGGTCGAGGGCGTGATCGGATACCCGAAGAAATGCCGACAACCCGCCAGGATCGCCCCCACCGCCGAGGCATGACTGCCCTTGAGCACCATCGGCTCGGTCGGGGGCAACGCCACCCGCTCGTCGGGGATCACCTCGGGCGTCGGGGCCGTCGTCTGACGCGCCCCGAAAAGCTTCTCCGGGTCCTGCAACTCGTACTCGGGCAGCTCCTGCGGCATCGGCATCAGGCCGTTCGGCTCGGGGCACGCCTCGAAACACAAGCCGCACCCGTTGCAGCACTCGGTGTCCACCACCACCGGCGTCACACCCGTCCGGGGGTCGATCTCGTCGGACATGTGGATGCAGTCCTTCGGGCACGCCGGGATGCACCGCTCGCACGACTTGCAGAACTGCGGGTAAAGAAACGCCCTCGGTCTCTGTTTCGCATTGCCGCTGACCATCACGACCGCCTTCCCGGCCGCGTGACCCGCGCCCCCCACCCCC
>JALWOY010000202.1 GCA_027083355.1 Phycisphaerales bacterium
GCGCTGCCCGCTCTGCAGCCCGGCCCGGCGCGGGGGCGGGGGCCGGGCTGCAGAGCGGGCAGCGCGTCGCGGGCCGGTCGATCCGGGTGCCGGGGGAGGTCTTCGCCGCGAGCCGACCGGAGTTTCTGGTGATCTGCCCGTGCGGGCTGCCCCTGGAACAGGCAAAGATCGAGGCGGCTCGGCTGCGCGAGCGGGTGTGGTGGGGTGATCTGCCCGCGGTGAAAGCGGGGCGCGTGGCGGTGGTGGACGGGCGGTGGTTCTCACAACCCGGGCCGAGTTTGGTGGATTGCTTCGCGTGGCTTGTGGGTTGGCTGAACGACCGCCCGGAGTTGATGCCCCGCGACCTGCCGTGGGCGTTGCTCGGGGATGGGTGAGATCGAGGCGGCCGAGGGGCGCCGTTTTTGAGGGAACTGTTCAGATATCGGCGTCGATCGTCTAGACTATCGGCATGGTGCAAAGCCCCACGATCAACCGGGTGATGGCCGACGAACGGGCGGCGTCGTTCACGAAACGATCGATCAAGACGAAGGCCAAGGACGCGGGGCTCCGGCTCGCGCTGTCGATGGTCGACCTGACCACGCTGGAAGGCAAGGACTCGCCGGAGAAGGTGCGGTCTTTGTGCGCCAAGGCCCGCCGGCCCATGCCCGACGACGAGCGGGTGCTGGGCGAGCGGCTGCCGCACGTCGCGGCGGTGTGTGTGTATCCGGCGATGGTGCCGGTGGCCGCCGAGGCGCTCGAAGGCAGCGGGATTCATGTGGCGTCGGTGGCGACGGGTTTCCCGAGCGGGCAATACCCGCTGGATGTGCGCCTGCGTGACGCGGAGCGGGCGATCGCCGACGGGGCCGACGAGATCGACATGGTGATCAACCGGGGGGCGTTCCTGTCGGGCCGGTACGACGCGGTGGGCGAGGAGATCGCATCGGTGGCGGACGTGTGCGCCGCGGGCGGGCCGGGCGGTCGCGGTGTGCACCTGAAGGTGATCCTCGAAACGGGCGAGTTGGAGACGTACGACAACGTCCGCCGGGCGAGCGACATCGCGATCGAGCACATCCGCGACGGAGATTTCATCAAGACGAGCACGGGCAAGGTCAGCCCGGCGGCGACGATGGGCGTGACGCTCGTGATGCTCGAAGCGATCCGCGACGCGTGGCTGGGCTCGGGCAAACGCATCGGGATGAAGCCGGCGGGGGGGATCAGGACCGCGAAGCAGAGCCTGCACTATCTGGCGATGGTGAAGGAGACACTGGGCGATGCGTGGTTGACGCCCGAGTTGTTCAGGTTCGGGGCTTCGAGCCTCGTGGATGACCTTTTGAGGCAGATTGTCAAGCGGAAGACAGGCCGATACGCGGCGAGGTACGACTTCGGGGTGGCGTGATCACGACGGTAGGATGGGCATCTTGACCGTCCGAGCGGTGTGAGGAGAAGGAGAAGAGACGGGCTGGAAGCCCATCCCACCAGGGAGGAGTAGGGAGAGAGACGGGCTGGAAGCCCGTCCCACGAGGGTGGGAAGATCGAGAAGTATGCGGAAAGGCACGGCATGACGACCTTCCAGGAACAGGACGCGACGCACACAAACGGGACGTCGGCGGTGGGGCCGGGTCGTTCGCCGGCGCTCGAGTTCGCGTCGGCGTGGGACTATGCCCCCACGCCCGAATCGGCGAAGGTCGAGATCGCCGATCGGTACGGGCACTACATCAACGGTGCGTTTGTCGAGTCGATCTCGGGGGATGTGTTCGAGACGATCAACCCCGCGACGGTAGAGACGCTCTCGGTCGTCGCCCGAGGAACGGCCGAGGACGTCGACGCGGCGGTGAAGGCGGCGCGGCAGGCGCAGCCGAGATGGGCGGCGCTGCCGGCGAAGGAGCGAGGGAAGTACCTCTTCCGCATCGCCCGGCGTTTGCAGGAGCGGGCCCGCGAGTTTGCCGTGCTCGAAACGATGGATAACGGCAAGCCGATCAAGGAGACGCGGGACGTGGACATCCCGCTCGCCGCGGCCCATTTCTTCTATCACGCGGGGTGGGCGGACAAACTCGCGTACGCCTTCGGCGGGGCGAACCCCGAGCCCGTCGGTGTGTGCGGGCAGATCATCCCGTGGAACTTCCCGCTGCTGATGGCGGCGTGGAAACTCGCGCCGGCGCTCGCGTGCGGCAACACCTGCGTGCTCAAGCCGGCGGAGACGACGCCGCTGACGGCGCTGCGGCTCGCGGAGGTGTTCGACGAGATCGGGCTGCCGCCGGGCGTGGTGAACATCGTCACCGGCGACGGCGAGGCCGGCGCGGCGCTGGTCGAGCACCCGGGCGTCGACAAGATCGCCTTTACCGGCTCGACCGAGGTGGGCAAGAAGATCGCCGCGGCCACCGCGGGGACGGGGAAGAAGCTCACGCTCGAACTTGGCGGCAAGAGCCCCAACATCATCTTTGAAGACGCGAGCATCGATCAGGCCGTCGAGGGTGTGATCGCGGGCATCTACTTCAACCAGGGGCATGTGTGCTGCGCCGGCAGCCGGCTGTTCGTGCAGGAGTCGATCGCGGACGCCGTGGTCGCCCGGATCGAAAACCGGCTCAAGAGTCTGCGCCTCGGCGACCCGCTCGACAAGAACACGGACATCGGGGCGATCAATTCGGCCCAGCAACTCGGCACAATCACGCGGTACCTCGATTCGGCCCGGGACGAGGGCCTAACGCGGCACGAGCCGAACGGTTGTGCCCTGCCGGACAAGGGGTATTGGTGCAGGCCCTGTTTCTTCACGGGCGTGCAGCCGAGCCACACGATCGCGCGCGAGGAGATCTTCGGCCCGGTGCTCGCGGTGCAGACCTTCCGCACGCCCGAAGAGGCGATCACGCGGGCGAATAACACGCCTTACGGCCTGGCCGCGGGCGTGTGGACCGACAAGGGCAGCAAGATCTTTGAGATCGCGGGTCGGCTCAAGGCGGGCGTGGTCTGGCTGAACTGCTACAACCGCTTCGACCCGGCGTCGCCCTTCGGCGGATACAAAGAATCCGGCTTCGGCCGCGAGGGCGGGTTGCAGGGGCTTCGGGGGTATGTGCGGTTATGAAGAATGAGGTTCACCGCCGAGGCAGAGTGGCGCAGTGGCAAAGTGGCAAAGAGAACTCAGGGTGTTGCTTCTGAACTTCAACACGCCGTATCTCCGCAACGGGATCAAACGCCTCTCCCTCTGAGCACGGTTTCTCTCGGTGCTCTCTCTGTGGTGAAAAACGAATTGGAGTCCAACGAATGACAAACCGCTTGCCCATCACCAAAACGTACAAGCTCTTCATCGGCGGCAAGTTCCCTCGCACAGAGAGCGGACGGTCGGTCAAGGTCTGCGACGCCTCGGGTGCCGTTGTTGCGCACACCTGCCGGGCGAGCCGGAAGGATCTGCGTAACGCCGTCGAAGCCGCGGCCAAGGCCCAGCCCGGTTGGGCGGGGGCGAACGCGTATCTGCGGGGGCAGATCCTGTACCGCATGGCCGAGATGCTCGAGGGCAAGCGGGCCGAGCTGGCCGGCGCGATCGCAGCGGTGGGGGGGATCTCGGATGAGGCCGCCCGGGGCGAGGTCGATGCCAGCACGGATCGGCTGATCGCGTTCGCGGGCTGGGCGGACAAGTATCCGCAGGTGCTGGGTTGTCACAACCCGGTGACGGGGCCGTACTACAACTTCAGCGTGCCCGAGCCGACGGGGGTGATCGGGGTGATCTGCCCGGACGAGCCGAGCCTGCTGGGGCTGGTGAGCCTGATCGCCCCGGTGCTGTGCAGCGGCAACGCGGCGGTGGTGCTGGCGAGCGAGTCGAACCCGATCCCGGCGTGCGTGCTGGGCGAGGTGCTGGCGACGAGCGACGTGCCCGGCGGGGTGGTGAACATCCTGACGGGCCTGCGGGATGAACTGGCCGAGCATTTCGCCTCGCACCGCGAGATCGGCGGCGTGCTCGCGGCGGGCGTGTCGGCGGATCACCGTCGGCTGCTCGAAGCGGGGGCCGCGGAAAACATGAAGCGGGTGCGGGTGCTGGGGGATGCCACCGATTTCGGCGACGACGCGGCGATGGAAAGCCCGTGGCAGATCGAGCCGTTCGTCGAGACGAAGACGATCTGGCACCCGGCGTCGGCATGACCGGGGCGGGAAATGCACCGGACACGGGCCGACGGATTGACCGTTTCGGCGATGGGGCCTAAGGTCCCTCCGCGATTGCGGGGTAGAGCAGTCTGGTAGCTCGTCGGGCTCATAACCCGGAGGTCGCAGGTTCGAATCCTGCCCCCGCTACTTCATCAACACACGACCGGTCCCTCGCGGGCCGGTCGGTGTCGTTTTGGAAACCGGCAGGGCCGACGGCGAACGCATTCACGCGCAGCAGGCCGGTCTTGGTCGAGGGCCAGATGACGATCTCGTCGATGTACGAGGTCAGCACGCGGCGGACATGCTCGTTGCGCCGGCCGTCGATGGCGTCGGCCAGGCCGGAGATGCGCTCGGTGGCCCAGCGGCGAAGGGCCGCCCCATCGAACGGCCGGCTGGCAGCATTCGCGGCGCGGAGTTCACGCTGAAGCTGCTCCTTGCGGCGGCGCAGTTGCGTGAGCCGATCGTTGACCAGCGGCAGGTTGGCCGGGTCGAGACCGCTCAGCAGCGCATTGACCGTCGCATCGATCTCGGCCAGCTCCATCTCGATGCGTTCGAGGTCGTTGTGTTCGTCGCGGCAGGAGCGCGTCATCGCAACGAGCCGATCGACCGCAGCATCCACGCATTCGCCGTCTGCCAGGACGAGATGCTGCAACTTGCCGAGCACCCACGCTTCGAGATCAGGGGCCCGGACATGGGCCGGGTGGGGGCAGACGGTCTTGCCGCGACCGCGGCGACCCGAGCAGATGTAGTAGCCCATCTCGATCGGTTTTCGACCGGCCCGGCGTCCTTTGCGTTTGCGCTCCCCCCAGTAGCCATGCCCGCAGTCGCCGCAGCGGAGCAGGCCCGAGAGCAGCCAGCGGTTCGTCTGCTTGCCCCGGCCGCCCTTGGCCTTGGCGCGCTGAAGCACCTTGACCTGTGCCCGATCCCATGTCTCGCGATCGACGATCGCGGGCACCGCGTCCTTGATGACGATCCAGTCGTCCTCAGCGGTGCGTTCGACGCGCCCGGATTCCTCGCGCGGCCGCATCGCGTCGGCCCGGCCTTCATGGACGCGGTAGAACTTCGATTCGGTCCGCCGGTTCCAGACAAGATCGCCGCGATAGACCGGGTTCTCGAGCATCGCCTTTATCGTCGTGAACGCCCATAGGCGTCCCTTCGGGCTGATGATGCCGCGACGGTTCAGCTCGTCGGCGATGCCCTTGAAGCCCACGCCGTCGATGCACATGGTGAAGATGTCGCGCACGGTCTCGACCCGTTTGGGCTCGCCAAGCACCAGACGAGAAGTGCATTCTTTCCCCGGCTTGCGAAGCGTCTGGCCTTTGACATAGGTCGCCTGAAGTGCGCCTTGGCGATCGAAGACCGCGCGTTCGCCGCCTTCGAGGAAGCGGACGCGATAGAGCATCGTGCCGTCGGGGCCGACGACCTCGCGGTCGTAGCCGTAGGGTGTGATTCGGCCGGGGTCGGACGCGGCAAGCACCGACGAGACCTGCCCGCGCAGCGTGTTCTGCGACAGGCTGATCGAGAACTGGCGGTTCTGGAACTGCTTGACGGCCCGCAGGATATCGCCGTCGATCCCGTCGCGGTGGAGGTAGTCTTCCGTCACCGACAGCACGGTGACGCCCGCCGACCGGAGCAGGTAGCGATAGTGCTCGGTTTCGGTCACATCGCCGCGGCTGAATCGGTCGGAGTTCCAGACGATGACGGCCTTGAAGTCGCCGCGTTTGGCATCCTCGATCATGCGTTGGAAGCCGCGCCGCCCCTTGGCGGATGTGCCGCTGATGGCATCGTCGCAGTATTCGCCGATGATGCGGTAGCCATGCTCGCGGGCGAACCGGTGGATCTCGTTGCGCTGGTCGCCAAGCGATTGCTCCTGCCGATCGGTCGAGCGGCGGAGGTAGGCGACAGCGGGCACTTCCTGGGCGGCGATCATTTGCGTTCCCCTGCTGCGGTGAACAGGCCGCGATCGATCTTCTTGAAACGGGCGTCTTTGCCCTTGGCCGCGATCTCGCGGATGATCGCGGCGTAGAGCGTGGCCGACGGTGTTTGGCCGTTCGTCTCCCACAGGCCTTGGTCGATGGCCTGCTCGACGATTTCCTTGCAGGTCATCGGCTCCTTGGACGCGGAGAGTATCTCGGCTGCAATGGCGAGGATGCCCTTGCGCTTCGGGGTCTTGGCCTGGGGGTGAGCGGTCTTGGCCTTCGAGCCGCCCCGCTTGGTCGCGCCCTTGGCGGCGGGTTTGGCCCGTGTCGCGGCCTTGGGCGTCTTGGCCCCGGTGGTCGCCTTGGGCGTGCCCTTGGCCTTGGTCGCGGCCGTGGTGGCCCGGGTGGTCTTCTTCGCGGTCTTCTTGGTCGCCTTGCTGGTCATGGTGTTCTCCTTTTGGAAAAGGCCTCGTTTCGCCCGGACAACGCCGCCCGAGCCCCCCACGCGAGGCACAGTGAGGCAGCAAGGGCGGCCGAAGGCAAGGCATGTCCGCGAGGAATCTGCGGATGTGGGGAACTTCGCCGCGATGTGGGCAAGTGGGGCGTTTTCGACTCGATCCGAAGGGCAAAACCGGACCGGACACGCAAAGAAACTCTGTCTATACCCGCTGCTGTTCCCGCGGGCATCAGGGGAACACCGTCCGCCGGGAGGACCCGTCGCCGCGATGCCGGTGGCCACGGCGGGCAACTTGCGCCCCTGTGCAACATGGCCAACATTGGACAAGTTTGGACAACTTGGACATCTTCCCCATGGGTAACTTGTCCATGTTGGCCTAAGTTGTCCAAACTTGATCAGTGGGTGTCTGGGCCATCTTGCTGGCCATCTTTCAACTTGCAGCGCCATCGTCCGCCACGCCCTTTCTCTTTGTAGCTGTCCACGACCATCTCCTTCGCCCGCCTCAGCGTGCGTTTGCTTATGTCTGCCGCTTCGGCCGCCGCCTTGAGGTCCTCCGAGAGCATGTCCCCTCCGTGGGCCGTCAGCAGGTCGATGACGAACTGGCTCGCGTCCTCACGCACCACGGCCTTGCGCCCGCCGTTCATCGCGTCGTCGGCCCGCATGTCCACCGGGTCCGGCTCCCAGATCACGCGCGCGGTGCTGCCCGCCGGTTCGAGCGAGTAGGCAAGGCCGGTCTCGTCGGAGCCGAGGTTGTTCTTGATGGGCACGAAGAGACGCCTGCGGCCGGTCTCGTCCTCGTCGTCACGCACGGCAGCCCACACCGCGCGGGCGGCGGCCACGAAGGCAAGTGACCCCATCGCCCGGTAGATCGCGGGCAGCGTGCTGGCCTTGTTCAGATGGGTCACTGCCAGCAGCGCGACCCGGTGGCGTGAGGCCAACTCGAAAAGACGGGCAAGCACTGCCCGCACCTCGGCGTTCTTGTGTGAATCGGTCTTGCCCAGGTAGGCGGTCAGCGGGTCGATGACGACGAGCCTGCAACCGGGCGTCTGCGCGATCGCTGCCTCGAGGGCAACGAGGTCTTCTGTCAGGTCGAAGTCCGTCTCTTGCGTCTGGCCGGTTGGGATAACGCGACGGACCGCCTGGATGGAAGCGATGCGCGACACATCGGCCTCGGCCGCGTCGAGGCGGGGGCGGATCGTGTCGGCCAGGTCGTCCTCGGCGTTGAGCAGCACGACGCCGCCCTTGTCGTTGGGCAAGAGCGGCAGGTCGGGCCAGGGCGACCCGCTCGACACGCGGGCCGCGAGGTCGAGTGTGACGAAGGATTTACCCAGCCCCGGATCGCCACACAACAGCGTCAGCTTCCCCATGGCGATGCGCCCGGGCCAGAGCCAGCGGATCGGCTCGGGCTGCACATCGCTCAGGCGCACGAGGACCGGGGCCGGTTGGTACGGCGCTGAGGGTTGCGAAACCTGCGCCCCGGCTTCGGGCGTGAGCATGGTCCACATGCCGAAGACATCCGACCAGAGACGGTGGGGGACTTCATCGCGTCCCATCGGCGGTCCGTCCGGCTCGGGCGGGTCGGGCGGCATGGCGCTCGACCACTGCACATTGATCGGTTCTTCGGTCGCCCATGCGTCGAGTTCGTCGAGCCAGTCGGCCAGGCCCGTCTTCACGCCCGTGACTCGCGCCCGGATCATCTCCATCGCGCCCTGCGTTGCCCCGCGCAGCACGGCGGCCCGGCGATCGGTCCAGCGTTCAAAGCCGGACGACAACTCGCCGTAGTAGATGACACCGCGGCGGTCGTGGAGGCGTTTCTCGAGTTCGGCAGCCTCATCGAGACTGCACCGCGCGCACCGGTTCGCCCCGATGACAAAGCCGACGCGGAAGGCACGCTCAACCTCGGGCGGATTGGCCGGGTCCCAACCGGTGATCCGAACCCCCGGCGGCAGCGAGCGGATCAACTCGCCGATGGGAACCGGTCCGGTGAAGCCGCCGTTGTTGGAAGTCGCCGCGTTCGTCATGCGGCCTCCCCGCGCTCGCGCCGCCACTCGGCCAGCAGCCATGCGGTCAGGGCCTCGACCCGCTGGTTCCAGCGCTCCGATGCCTCCCCCGTCGGGCGGCCGAACTGCACCCGCATCTCGAACTTGCCGACGCGCTCCGTCGCGCCCTTCTTGAGCGTCTCCATGCTCTTTCTCCACTGCGATCGCGCAGGCCGACCGGGCGGCCCTGATCCTTCCGTTGCACTCCATTGCCAAAGGGTGGTTTGGTTGCTGGGTTGGTCGTTCGGTCAGTTGGTCATTCGGTGGTTCATCTGAGAAAGCGGGCGGCGGACCGGCACGCAGGAGAACACGCCGGTCCACACGCCCGCGATCAGCTTCGTTGCTTACGCCTCGCCCTTGGACCGCACCGCAGCCCTCGGGTCGATCAACGCGGCCCCGAAATCGTGGTACACACGCCACGACGCCGCCAACCGGTTGACATCTTGATCGAGTCCGAAGAACTCGACCGTCGGCGACTGCTTGCCTTGGAGGAACGCCACGACCATCGCCGCGTTGCTCGGGGCGCTGAACAGATACCAGTGCTTGTCGCTGGCCGCCGAGCCGTACTTGGTCGCGTTGTTCAGCCGAGGCTCGACCTCGATCGACACCGCCCGCTTGAGGCTGTTGCCCGTCGGCTGCTTCTCGGCGATCTGCTGGATGAACTCGCTCTCCAAGATCGCCTTGGCCGTCGTCTGCAACTCCGGCGGCACCAGCAGCGTGCGCGGCCGCAGATCAAGATCGTTCCCCTCGGAATCTCTCTGCGTCAGCATCGCCGTGATCGCCTGCGCCAGGGCGTCGATCCCCAGCGCGGTGTCCACGCCTTCGAGCAGATTGCCGTTGCCCGCCGAGAAGAACCCGCCCGCGTTGGCCAGCAGGACTTCGTAAACCAGATCATTGAGCCGCCGCATGGCCGCACGACCGAAGGCGCGGGCCGTCTCGTCAAAGACGCCGAGGTCGTCGTTGACCAGGTCGCGGCGGTCAATGCTCAGGACCTTGCCGTATGTGTCGATCTTGTAGGTGGCCGTCCACTCGCTGACGCTACCGTGCTTGAGCTCGCCGCCGGGCGCGACCTGTTGCAAGCTGCCGGTGAACGAGGGGCGGATGGCCGTCTGGTCCTTGAAGTCACCCACCGAACGAACGGCCGCGAAGGACCGCCAGGTCGAGGGCGATTCGTTGTAAGCGTCGAGCAGCACCTTGCCCGCCACATTGCCAAGGGCAACGGGCAAACTGGTGGTGCTCAGTGCCGCCTTGACCATCTCCTCCCGGCCGTGGGGTTCTTCCACGCCGTCGAGCCGCAGGGCCGCCCGGCACAGGTCCAGCGCGTGCGTCGCCCGAAGACTCTCGCCGTGCTCCATCGCCAGCGCGCCCAGCGACTTCTCGCCGAGTGCTGTCAGCCCCATGCGATTGAGCAACGCCGCTTCGAGCATGGTCACATTGCCGACCGACATCTGGCGGCGAACACCAGTGATTACGGGCCGCGACTCGCGCAGCAGATTGAGCACCTGGGCCGTCAGGTCCTTGACCTCGATCTCCCCGGCGATGGCCGATGCCTTGAGTTCGTCGACCTTCTGCTGGCTGTTTCCCCAAGTGCCGCTCGGCGCGCGGCAGATATTTTCAATTTGTTGCAGACGGTCGCGCTCGTCGGCGCGGATCGCCTGCTCGTCAACTTGAACTTCCGTGTTCATTGCAATCCCTTTCTTCCGTGCGGCCGCGATGGCGACCGATGTGTTCGCGTCCGCCCCCAGCGGCGTGATGCTCACTTCCCTGAGTGTGCCCTTGCGCACGAGCGTGAACCCGCCCGCCGCCGAGAGCATCCTTCCGTTGACTTCGATGCTTCGGCCCGGCGCGATGCGCTCGTGCTCGACGGGCACCACGCCGACCGACGCCTGGAACTGAAAGCCCCCGCGCGACATCTCAACGATCTGCCGGGCTGCGTCACCGGCCCCCGACAGCACACCCTCGACGAGCAGCTTCCCGTCACGGACTTGGGCGTTGCCGTGCCCGACGACGCCCGACACCCGCGCGTCGTGGTCGGCCAGCAGAGCGATCTGGCCCTCGGCATCGAGACCATCGAGGTCGATGGCGACGGGCCCCCACGAGCCGACTGACATAATCCCGCCGGAGTAGGCGACGACGGAGATCGTCGGCCGCTTGCGATCGGCGGCCGCAGCCTCGACCTCGACACCCGAGGCGGTGAAAAGTAGGTCATCCTTGACCAAGGTTGTATTCATCTCTTTCCTCCACACGACGCCGGATCGAACCCGGCCGCCAGCATCTTCGGCCCGAGCACCTGCAGCCGGTAGCGGATCGCGCCTTCGGTCGGCGGCTTCTTGAAACCACAACGGTTTGCCGCTTCGGGAGAGTCCAGACGCCGTGCTGCTTCGCTGATGTTGCCATCGCATTCGATGAACAATCGGCACAGGGCACGGCTCTCCTCGTTGTCGATGAACTCGAGCATCTCATCGAAGAGCTCCGGGCTGCCCCGGTGCCGTTGGATACCTCTATCGCATTTGCGCTGCGACACCCGGCGATCACCCACATCGAGATGATCCTGCGGGCGAACCGTGACAGCTGCATCCTTCTCGATGCTCCTGATGCACTCGTCGTCTTGGTCGCACTCCAAGACCTCTTGGCGTTCACCGCCGTCCGTCACTCCACGATGCGGCCGATAGCGGGCCAGTTGCTTCCCCTCTCTGCCCGCAGCCTTGAGCACGGCGTAATACACAGCCGTGTAGATCAGTGTTGTTTCAGAAGCCCCCTTGGTGGGATCAAACTTCGGCGGCTTGCTCATCAGATGCAGCAACGCCTCCTGGACGACATCTTCATAATCGATCCCGGGATGACGAAGCCCAGGGTGGAGGATCTTCTTGGCCACATCGCGAGCGATGGCCGTCGCATATTCCAGCAGATCGGGTGTCAGTTCGATTTCTCGTTTGTGCGGTGAGGAATCGGGCATTCAGACCTCCTCGCCGCGCTCGAGCCGCTCCTTGATGTCATCGCACAGCGTGAACGAGATCTTCGCCGGCTCGATCCCGATCAGGTTCCCCTTGTCGTCGGTCACGCCGCGAGACGGAACCCGGTGCATGACGAAGTACTGGTCGTCTTCGGGCACATGCCGCCCGTACTCCCTCGACGCTTGCTCGGCGGCCTCACGCAGCGGACGCAGGAAGTCCGCATACCGGCACCCGAAGGCCTGGCACATTGCGGCGTAGGGTACGAATATCTGGGCGTCCTCGAAGTGCTCGGCGGCGGCGTCGACATCGGCCTGCCACCACGCGTCCCGATCGGCGGGCTGTACGACGCCATTCTGGATCAGCAGGTCCAGCATTGGCGGCCTGCAGTCGTAGCCGCGAGACCGCAGGTGGTTCGCCGCCGACGCCAGGCTCATCGGGAACATCTGCTCCCGCTCCTGCTCTGCAGCCGTCTGGAACGCCGGGTCGCTGCCCGCCGGTGGGTTCAGCCGAAGCTCGACATACTCGTCAAAGGACATTCCGATCCGCATATGATGGTCTCCTTGATGTGGGGATTGTGACGGGATAGGCCAAGTGGCCTCCCTATCCCCTTGTTTCCCGGCGAGGGAGCGATTCGTAGAGCGGGGGGAATACCAATCACGGATGAAATCCGGGCGAGAGGTAGTCGCACTTGCAGACGGATCGCAGGCGTGTCTTGTTCAGTGATCGCCACGCCGCGCCGACGCCGTCGAGCAGGTCGTCGTAGCCGGTGAACGC
>JALWOY010000203.1 GCA_027083355.1 Phycisphaerales bacterium
CACTCGGCGGCGGGCTCGAGCTGGCGATGCACTGCGACGGGCTGATCGGGGCACCATCGCCGAGCGGCAAGCCGTACCCGATCGGGCTGCCCGAGGCGGGGCTTTCGATCTGCCCGGGGTGGGGGGGGACGAACCTGCTGCCGGCCCGGATCGATCCGGAAGCCGCGATAGAGATGACCGCGACCGGGCGGCCGATGAAGTTTGACGAGGCGTGCGCCGCGGGTCTGTTCGATGCGGTGTGCGACGAGCCGGGCGATCTTCGGCGGGCCGCGGCGTCGTGGGTGGCCGAGCAGGCGTCGGGCAAGAAACTCAACCGCGACGGTGCCCCGAGCCGGTGGATCGGGCGGAGCGATCTGGCTGCGGGGGTGCTGGAGGCTCTCGACCGGGTGCGGCCTGATCTGCCGAAGACGGGATCGGCCGAGGCGGTGGCGGACTGCGTGGATGAGGGGCTGGCACGGGGCTGGCCCGCTGCGATCCAGAAGGAACGGGACCATCTCGTCCGGCTTCGTTCGACGCCCGAGGGGGCCAAGGCGATCGAGGATTTCTTCGCAAAGTCGAAGCGATAGCCGAACAAAGTGATATCAAGGGTTCGATTTGCCCTGAATCTGTATTACCACAGTTGTCCGGGGTGGATCGGGTGTAGAAGATGGTATCGGTGCCGGGGGAAAGGGTAGGGCTTGCCGAGGCGGCTGCCCGGCTCGTCCTTGGGTGAAGCATAGCCCTCCGAGGAGATTCACGATGGCCGACCTGAAGACGATGAAGGGTTTGAGCGAGCAGGACCGCAAGATGATCGAGCAGGCGGAGTCTTTGCTCGGCGCCGATCCCGATGAACTCGGTGTTGTGCGGAACTACTTCCACGGGAATATCCGGTCCGATCTGTTGCTGCCGTACCCGGACAACGTCGTGGTGCCGCCGGAGGAGATCGCCGCGTGCGATCGGCTGCTGGCCGAGCTCGAGGACTATCTGAAGAACGAGCACCCCTCGATCGAGATCGATCAGGAGCAGTACATCCCGGACTGGGTGATCGATCGTCTGTTCAAGATGGGCGTGTTCGGGCTGACGATCCCGAAGGAATACGGCGGTCTGGGGATGAGCATCACGAGCTACAACCGCGTGCTCGAGATGATCGGCAGGTATTGCGGCTCGACGGCGGTGGTCGTCAGCGCCCACCAGTCGATCGGGTGTAAGGCGATCATGCTCTTCGGCACGGATGATCAGAAGCAGCGCTGGCTGCCTCATCTGGCGAAGGATTGGCTCAGCGCGTTCTGTCTGAGCGAGCCGAACGTGGGCTGTGACGCGGGCAACCCGGAGACGACGATCGAGTTGAGCGAGGACGGCGAGCACTACATCGTCAACGGGGAGAAGAAATGGGCTACGAGCGGGGCGATCTCCGGCCTGTTCACAGTGATGGGCAAGCAGACGATGCCCGACGGCAAGAAGCGCGTCACGGCGGTGGTGTGCACGTGCGACATGGAGGGCGTGGACATCTTCAGCCCGAACCGGGCCAAGTGCGGCATCCGGGGGACGTGGCAGGCGAAGATCCGGTTCAACAACGTGAAGGTGCCCAAGGCCAACCTGCTGCACAAGGAGGGCAAGGGGCTGAACGTGGCGCTTTCGTGCCTGAACTTCGGGCGGTGCACGCTGTCGGCGGGCATGCTCGGCGGGGCGAAGCGGGCGATGGATCAGGCGATCAAGTGGAGCCGGACGCGGTACCAGTTCGGCCGGCCCCTGAGCGATTTCGAGCAGGTGCGTGAGAAGATCGCGCGGATGAGCGCGTACACCTACGCGATGGACGCCGTGCTGTATATGACGACGGGTTTCCTCGACCGGCACGACGACGACATCCGCATAGAGACGGCGATCTGCAAGGTGTTCTGCAGCGAGATGGGCTGGCGTTCGGTCAACGACGCGATGCAGGTGATGGGCGGCGAGGGGTACATGACCGAGAACGAGATCGAGCGGATCTTCCGCGACTCGCGTATCAACACCATCGTCGAGGGCGCCAACGAGGTGATGCAGCAGTTCATCTTCGGGTGGGGCGGCAAGACGCTGGCCGAGCAGATGCTGGGGATGAAACTGGCGGCGGAGAACTTCAAGATCAGCTGGCCGCTGATCAAGGGCGGGGTTCCGATCTTCACCGAGGTGATCCTGGGCGTGCGGCGTCGCCCGCCGGCGATCGAGGGACTGCACCAGTCGCTGGTCGACCAGGGCAAGCGGCTGAGCCGATGGGTGAGCGAGTTCACCTACCGCTTCAAGAAGACGGGCCAGAAGTACGACACGAAGATGGTGTCGGCCCAGTGCGCGCAGGCGAGGCTCGCGGATGCGGCGATCTTCATCCACGCGTGGATGTGCACGCTGAGCAAGCTCGACAAGGAGATCCGCGCGGGCCACGGCGGGCTCGAGTTCGAGCGGTCCAAGACGGCGGCGCTGCACTTCTTCGATCTGGCCGAGCTGGAGATCAAGAAGGCGTTCGACGCGCTGGAGATCAACGCCGACGGCACGCTGCACGCGGCGGCCGAGGCGGCGATGGCGGTCAACGACACGCTGCCGGCGTCGGAGTTCATCATCCCGGAGCGGACGCCGACGGAGTTCCGCGGCAAGGGGAAGGTCCCGGATCAGTCGCACATCAAGCAGTTCGCGGCGGTGACGGGTGATTACGTCGAGGGCGGCACGGGCCGGGAGAACCTGGACAAGATCCAGCGGGGGTGAGGGCCGGGGCGTTGCCCGGGTTCATACCGATGGTTTATTGATCTGAGGCCGCGCGATCAGCGAGAGCGCTATCGCGTGTATCCCGCCGAGGAGCGCGAGCCGGGAGACCGGGGTACCGGGTAGTGTGAGTTTTCGACCCAAACAACCGCATGTCGAATCAGGGGCAATCGGCCAGAGACTGACCGCGATGAGAAATACGGCGAGCAAGCCCGCCCCGATCAGGAGACCTCGAACTTCTTTCCCACTGCTGATGAACCAGGCAACGAGGACCTCGACGCACGCAACGGCGAGAATGACGGCGACGGAGAAATTGTCGGTCCAGACGGTCGGGTCGGGATCGCTCGACGGCGAGAAAAACCGACCGGGTTCGGACACGAGCATCGGAACGGCGGCCCAGATCTTGAGCATGCCGGCAAATGCCCACATGAACGCGAGAAGAAGAGCGATCGCGAGGCCGACATGTCGGGCACGGATATCACCGATTGACGCCGTGGGTTGGATGGTTTTTGTTGATTCACTCATGCTGATCGGTATTTCCAGATGAGGCCTGCCCCGATGAGCATGGCCGCGCCGAGACCGGTGAAGAGATACGAGAGCCAGTCCTTCGGCAGGCGGAGTTGGCTGGGTGCTCCGCTCTGCAACGCGGACACGGGGCCTATGACATTGCCCTCGGCATCGACCTGAACCCCTCGCTGTGCATCGACATACGTCGTGTCCGGCGGGAGCGTCGCCCGCGGCGGGGGGCCATCGCCTTGATAGAGGTCGATTTCGGCCACGGTGTTCAAGATGACACCGATTTCGCCTGTGAAAAATTTTGTCTTGAACTCCATCGGGAACCATGATCCATCGGACATCTGTTGATATTTCCGATATTCAGTCGTTGTGGAGAGATCCTTGCCCCCCCCGGTCCACACAGACTCCGAAACAAGGCGCTTTTCACTATCGAACACCAATTCTGTTTTGTTGAGACCATCCTTGATGTTCATCGGCGTGAATTGGTACACCGTGGTCTCTCCACGAGTCTCTACCTCGACATCGCGCCCGTTCTCGCTCGCGCGGATCATCATCCGGATGGGGTCGAATGGGCTGACGCTCGATGCACCGAACGCTGTCCCGAACTTGGCAAAATTGTCACTGACATTCGCCAGACGATCGGTTGTCGAGTAATCAAATGTTTTTTCAGGAGTTGCATATCTATAGTTATTCAGTTCTTCACCGATATCCCCATGGATATAGAAGTACCGAGATTCGATCCAATCGCGACCGATGGTTGCCTCGACGCGTCCGATCGCCTGCAAATCGGCATCCGGTGTGGATTGTCGTTCAGACACAAAAACAACATGAACCGCTCGCGGCAGGCTGCAGCAATCCCAGCCTATAGGAGCTGATATCGACTCGCCGGCGACGATGGTCTGAAACAGAACAACATTCAGTATCATGCTACGCATATACCAACCTGTTGAAGCATGTACACAATTCGTCGAGCTACGGTTTTTTCTGTCGGAATCGGCGTTCACACCTCAAAATGGACCGGGATGCTTGCAGTACAGTCCGTCTGAGACCGCGATTTTGTATGTGCAAACCTGTGTCGTGCTCGGCCCAACATAACTACCGTCACGGCAGCACCCATTCGTGTCAGGACTTCCATGCTGATAAATCCACTTAGGTCTTGTCACTGTCATGACCTTGCATTTTGTCCACCAACCTTGGGATCCGAAATCTTTGCACCGCCGATCACATGGACACGCTTCATACGAACTGCAATTGGTGTTTCCCGGAGTGCAGTCTCCGGGCTTCTGTTTGCTGTCGTCACACCCTTGATGATCCGGCTTATAGCACGCCGCGGCGACCGGGGCCACGCAACCCGCAAGGAGGAGAAGGGCGGACGACCACCGGATGAATGTGTTTTTCTGCATCAGCATGTCATACTCCTTGTGCTCGTACACAGCGGATCGGTTTCGGTCCCCGGGCACACTGAAACACCAGTATCCGGGCTATGACTGGCCATTGATACCAGAATTTCGTACGAAACACAAGGGAAAACCAAAAAAAAACCAAGTAACCCCAGCGCCCCGGCATTTTCTGGTATTCTTTTGGTATGGTCGGAGAACCCTCGCGCAGAAAAGGTGCAGGACAAAGCCCATTCGTAGACGGTGCATGGCAGCCCGGTCGTGTCGCTCCACCGGGATTCACCATCGTCGAACTGCTCGTGGTGCTCGGGATCGTGTTCATCCTGATCGGGCTGCTGTTGCCGTCGCTGTCCGTGTCGAGGATGTCGGCCGAGCGGCTCGCCTGTCTTGCGGAGATGCGCAGCCTCGGCCAGTCGGTCTCGATGTACTCGGCGGACCAGAAGGGCTATTGGCCTTTCTCGATGGTGTACGACGAGAGCGAGGGCCGATGGAGTATCTCTTTCCGTGACAGGATCCTGCCCGTGACGGGGGTTGATTCTCCCACAGAATATTGGTGGCTGCGGCAGACGTGGGATGCACCCATGGTCGACGGATATTTCGATGGCGACCCGGCTTCGGACGTGTTGTTCTGCCCTTCGGATCACGAAACACTCGAAGACGCCGAGGAAGCCGCCGCGGCGCAGGGCGTGAATGTGCACGACACGCTTGTGAATCTCGACCGGGGTATGTCGATGTCATTGTTTTATGACCCGGTGTTTCTTGCGAAGGATCGTGATCTGCCGCGTCTCGAAGACATGCACGGCACACGCGCCGACGACGTTTTGTTCCCGTCGAACAAGGCCGTGATGTACGAAATGACGGATTGGCACGACGAGTATCCCGATTCCGTCAACTCGCAGCTCCCCTCGGCGGATGCGGGATCGACCAATGTGCTGGCCGCGGACGGCTCGGCGGCATACCGGGCTCGTGCGGACGCGACGATGCCGGTCGGGATCGTCAACCTCCCGCCGCCGTATGTCTATTTCCCGCCGAACGATCCGTTGCGGCTGGCGACCGATGCCTTCAACCTGACGCGCGACGGCGTGCACGGGCGGGATTGGTAAACAGGCGGGCATCAAGCCGGCGCGACATCTGTGCTCGCTGACGAGCGGGGGAAAGCGCTGACCAACAGCAATGCGTGGATCCCTCCGAGCAATAGAAGCTTGCTGGCTGGGGAGATATTGTCAAGAGCCTGTGTTGTACCAAAGCATCCGCAGCTCTGCCCGGGTTGTGGAGGCTCGAACCAGAACACCAGCGCAAAGACCATCAGCAGCAGGAGACCCGTGATGGTCGCGGGTCGTGTTTTCCGCACAAACAGGGCGAAACCGAGCGAGATTTCGATCACTGAAAGCACGATGATCAGGGGAACAGGGAATGTCTCAACCCATGTCTGATTCAGAGATACGCCCTCGAAAAGATTCGACGCCGAGTTTGTGCCCGTTGCGACTGCGGACGTCAGGATAACAGCAATTTTTACGACACCGGCGTAGCACCAGAAAATGCCCGTGGTGATTTCTAGAAGGCGGATAAACTTCGTTGTAGGCATCATTTGCAGGGACCCCATTCATCACCCCGCTCGAGAGGATGCGGCCCGCTTCAGAAAGAGAAACGCCGCCAGTGCAATAAGGGCGACACCGAGGAATGTGATGATTTGATTCCAAGGCAATTGGATGCGAGAGGATTGCGCACCGCGGCTGTTCTGCGGGCTGGTTTCGATAGGGCCGATGACCGTGCCGTCGGCATTTTTGGTCACGCCCTCGATGTGGTCGATGATGTAATAGCTCTTCGGGACCTTGACGGGCGGGACCCTTTTGTCGTCCGCGAGGACTTCAACCGACTGGATACGCTCTTCTGTGGTTGTTTCGCCCTCGACCGCCGACCTGGGGTCATGGGCCATCACCTCGACGACCCTGAATGGATGCCACAAACCATCTTGAACGGGTCGGTAATCAAGGTATTTGGTTGTTGTCACTATTTTTTTACGCGAGGCACCCGCACGAAATTCTGTGATCTTATCGTCTACAACATCTATTTCGTAGTAAGCAAAATAGAGACCATCAGATTTATTGGGGAGCAGACGGTAGGTCTGTCGGTCTCCGGAAGATTCGATCAACTCGGACTTTGTCCCGGTCCCGTCCTCGCGGAGCAGGGAATAGATCAATGGCGCAGGAGATAGATAAACCATTCCGTTGAGCGTGAGCGAGAATGGATTGTTTTTTTCAATGATCAACGCCCTCGATTCCGAAAGCACAAGCCTGCTGACCCTGCCATCGCCTGTTCCGGCCTTGATAAGGTCCTCGCCGAGTTCATCCTCGAGGATCAACCATTGGTCGGAACGAACGAAATCGGGCGTGATCCAGCATCGATGCCTCTGCATCGGCTCTTCGTCAGAATACAGGCTCGAATAAAAGAGCGCTTCGATCTTGAGACGAGCAGGGACCTGACGAGAAAGGCGCTCGCCCAGAGGATCAGGTGACGCCGGTGCATTATCACACGCAAGAATGACGGAAAAAGTGATCACAAAGACCAAGAGCAATCTGTTCATCATCGTGTCTTGTTCACACAAATTTGTGTGCTCTTCGTTTCCATTGAAATCACGGTACGGGTGTTTAGAATATAAAGTATTCACAAACATTCATCCCGAGCGAATCGCTGTTGATTGTACAGTATCCGTCGAGTCCTATCGGAATCGTGGTCTCATCAATAACGCAACATCCTAGGTGGCAATGTCCGCGGGAATACCTCATCCTCGGCACAGATTGTGTCCCGTGGATGCACGGCTTGCGGCCAACCCAAAATACAAATTTGCATCGTAACCCGGGTCCGCAGATAAAAAAGACAGCGCAATTGCAGTTGCTGCAGTTCGTCTCTCGATGGGGGTCGTAAGCCGGATCATTGACCAACTTATAGCACGCGGCCACGGCCACGGGCGTGATCGCCGCAACCGCGAGGGCGATGACCAGCAACGGTTGAGCGAGCCTGGTATTCCTCGGTTTCACGATTGCATCTCCTGAATCAAACCGATATTCTGGATAACACACAAAATACCCCCCCCTTCCCGTCGGATACAAGGGGAATTGCGGAAAAAACACAATGAAAAAAGAGAACAAAAATTACACGAATTGTGTTGCGCATTGTGGGTTCTCGCTCGTCGAAACGCTGGTTGTCATCGGTATCGTCTTGGTTCTCCTCGGCCTGATCTTGCCGTCGCTGGGTTCGGTTCGCGGCCGGAGCGCCCGCTTGGTCTGCGCCGCCGAGCTCCGGGATATGACAACGGCCATCTCTGCCTACGCATCGATGGAGCGGGGCTATGTCCCGTTCTCGTTTCAGCCGACGCAAACGCCGGGAGTCTGGCGGGTGGGCAATACCCAAATCGATCCAGCCTCCTTTTCGACTGCGGGAGACTTCTGGGCCCGTCCGATGCTGGATTCTTACGGCGGCTCGTGGCTCTCGGAGTCTTTGCTCTGCCCGGAGGACGGCGTGAGCGAGGCATACGGACGGCGGGCGTCCGAGCAAACGGGGATTCCTCTTGAGGAGCTCGGGGTTCCGCTGGTCCGTGAGATTTCCCGTTCTTTCTATTATGCCCCGGCTTCGCTCCGCGACGACCTCCCGGTTGTCGAAGCGAGCGACTGCATGGTTGCAACGCTCGATGACATTTCCTTCCCATCGCGCAAAGCACTCATTGTTGAGACACTCCCGTTCCACATGCGCGGCTTCATCGGGCCGGAGGTGTCGGGGGCATTTCTCCCGATGCGGCTCAATGTTGCCGCTGCCGACGGCTCGGTCGCGTGGCGTTCGCAGGCGGACGCCGAGCCCGGCGTGCTTGTGGGGCTCGATCCGAATGAGCAGGGGCTGGACACCACAAGGCCCGGCTGGATGGACGAGCAGCGGCGATTGGCCGCGTTCATGTTCACCCGCGACGGCGTGCACGGGCGGGATTGGTAGGCGTTCGGCCCCCGGCTCTCGCGTTTGGGTTCCCGGCGGCACACGCGCTACGATCGGCCGGCTGTCGTAGACCAGATCGGCACCCGCCCGGGCGGTCGTGTTCTGTTTGCACGCCGCGGTCCGGGCGATGATGATGACGACACAGGGAGACCCGATGCCGAGGGAGACCATTTACGAGGCGAAGATCGAGTATCTGCAGATCCTCAACGAGGACGGGGTGCTGGATGAGTCGGAGGCCGAGGGGTCGCTGACGGACGAGCAGGCGCTCGAGCTGTACGAGCAGATGTGGATCTATCGCCGGTTCGACGAGATCGCGTTCAAGCTGCAGCGTTCGGGCCGGATGGGGACGTACCCGCAGAACAAGGGGCAGGAGGCGAACGCGGCGGGGTCCGGGCTGGCGATGCAGCGCGGGGTGGACTGGGTCGTGCCGTGCTACCGCGAGAACCTGGCGATGCATCTTCACGGGATGCCGTACCACCAGATCCTGATGCACTGGATGGGGGACGAGCGTGGCAACATGATCCCCGAGGGCGTGAAGATGACGCCGCTGAGCGTGCCGATCGGGACGCACATGCTACACGCGGCGGGCATCGGGTGGGCGATGAAGCTGCGGGGCGAGTCCGGGGCGGTGATCACGTATTTCGGCGACGGCGCGACGAGCGAGGGCGACTTCCACGGGGCGATGAACTTCGCGAGCGTGCTGCAGGCGCCGGTGATCTTTTTCTGTCAGAACAACCAATGGGCGATCAGCGTGCCGTTCGAGCAGCAGATGCACTCGAGGACCGTGGCGCAGAAGGCTTTGGCGTACGACATGCCGACGATCCGCGTCGACGGCAACGACATCTTCGCGGTCTACAAGGCCACCAAGGAAGCCCGCGAGCGGGCGGTCAACGGCGGGGGGCCCTCGTTCATCGAGGGGATGACGTATCGGCTGGCCGACCACACCACGGCCGATGACGCCCGGCGGTACCGCGACCCTGCCGAGGTCGAGGCATGGGCCGAGAAGGACCCGTTGATCCGCACGCGGAAATACCTCGCGAGCAAGGGTTTGTGGGACGATGAGAAGCAGGCGCTGCTGGGCGAGCGCGCGGAGAAGATCGTCGGCGAGATCGTCAAGGCGGCCGAGGGGGTCGAGCCGCCGCGGACGGAGGATTTCTTTGATTACATGTTCGCCGAGCCGACGCCCGAGCTTGTCGAGCAGCGCGACACGATGCGGACGTCGAGCATCGGGGTCAACCCGGGCCAGATCGGGCTGCGGGCGCAGGGCGAGCGGGTGTGACGGCACGCCGCGGGCGGCCCGTTTTTGCGTGAGCAAAGGAAGGAGCACGGCATGAGGATCAAGAGGACGACGGCGGCGATCGGCTTTGCTCTGGCGCTGGGTGCGTGTGCGCCGACGTATCAATTCACGGGTGCTCTGCGGTACGACAATCTGATGGCCCGTCCCGCGGCCGAGCGGGCCTCGGCGGACGCCCGGCAGCAGCTGCTCGACCGCGCCGCGGCGCACGGGCTCGAGCCGGTGCACACCGACGACGACCTGCTGGTGTACCGGATGCAGGCGCCAAGTTACGTTGTCACGCTGGACGACGGCACGACCGAGGAGCGGGTGGACCCGCGTGTGGTGCGTGTCGAGGCCCGGCTGGACAACCGGCTGGGTCGCGGCGTGTATCGGTACTACTGCTGGGTCGAGGGCGACGAGCCCGCCGTGTTCTCCGACGAGGACCGGGCGAGGTTCGGGCTGGCGCTGCTGGCGGTGCGTGAGATTTTCGAGACGCCGATCAGGACCGACCTGCTCGGCGGGGAATAAACGGAGAGACTGTCTGCATGGCGAAGCTCACACTCGTACAGGCGATCAACCAAGCACTCGACCACGAGATGACGCGCGACGACCGCGTGATCATTCTCGGCGAGGACGTCGGCAAGAACGGCGGCGTGTTCCGCGTGACCGAGGGGCTGGCCGAGAAGCACGGGGAACACCGCGTGCAGAACACGCCGCTCGACGAATCGGGCATCATCGGGGCCGCGATCGGCCTTGCGATGGCGGGCATGCGGCCCATCCCTGAGATCCAGTTCGAGGGTTTCATGGGCCCGGCGTACGACCAGATCGTCAATCACGCGGCGAGGTACCGGGCCCGCTCCCGGGGCACGGTGACGATCCCGATGACGATCCGCGTGCCGGTGGGGGGGGGCATCCACGCGCCGGAGTTGCACAGCGATTCGCCCGAGGCGATCTATACCCACTCGCCGGGGCTGAAGGTGGTGATGCCGTGCACGCCCTACGACGCCAAGGGGCTTCTGCTCAGCGCGATCCGCGACCCGGACCCGGTGATCTTCTTCGAGCCCAAGCGGGTGTACCGCTCGTTCCGCGAGGAGGTCCCCGAGGAGGACTACACCATCCCGATCGGCGAGGCGAAGGTCGTCAATGACGGCGACGACCTGACGGTGGTGACGTGGGGCGCGTCGGTCTTCCAGTGTCTGGAAGCGATCGACGGCCTGCCGGACGATGTCTCGGTCGAGCTGATCGACCTGCGGACGGTGGACCCGATCGACATCGACTGCATCGCCGAGAGCGTGCAGAAGACGGGCCGGTGCGTGGTGGTGCACGAGGCGCCGCGGACGGCGGGGCTGGGGGCGGAGATCAGCGCCCTGGTGCAGGAGCGCTGCTTCCTGCATCTGGAGGCCCCGGTGCAGCGGGTGACGGGGTTCGACACGATCATGCCGTACTACAAACTGGAGCTGGAGTACCTGCCGGACGCCGAGCGGATCGGCAAGGGGATCACGGAGTGTCTGGCGTATTGAGAGCGCCAGAGATCAGATGGCCACATGGCCAGATGAAGAACGGTTCAACTCATAGCGAATCTGGCCATTTGGCGCTCTGCCGTTTGGCCATCTCGGAAGCATGACGATGTCACACACAAAAAACACCGACCCCAACGTCTTCATCCTCCCCGACCTCGGCGAGGGCGTGCACGAGGCCGAGCTGATCAAGTGGCGCGTCGAGCCAGGCCAGGAAGTCGCCGAGCACGAGATCCTCGCCGAGATGGAGACCGACAAGGCCCTCGTCGAGGTGCCCAGCCCGCGCGCCGGCGTCATCAAGGAACTGCACGGCAAAGAGGGCGAGATCCTCAACGTCGGCAACCCGCTGGTGACGTATGAAGGCGGGAGCGATGCCGCCACACCGCGACAGGGCGACGAAGGGAAGACCGCAGGCCCGAGCGGAAGCAAAGGCTCCTCAAACAACGGCGACGCCCGGCCCGCCGACCAGGGCTCCGTCGTCGGGATGATGGTCGGCGAGATGCCCGGCGTCGGGTCGTCGGGCAAAGTCCTCGCCGCCCCGGCCGTGCGCAGGCTCGCCCGCGATCTCGGCGTGGACATCGCGACCGTCCAGGGCACCGGGATCGCCGGGCGCGTGACAGCCAAGGACGTCCGCGCCGCGGCGGAAGGAACGGCACCCCCTCGTCCACAGACACCCGCGCCGTCCGAGCCTTCGCTTCGCCCAGACTCGGCGTCCGCGGCACCCGCGTCGCAACAAACAGCCCGACCGGTGCCCCCGCCGCCACCGCCCGCACACGCTCCGGCGTATCACCCCCCGCGGC
>JALWOY010000204.1 GCA_027083355.1 Phycisphaerales bacterium
CGCCCCACCGCCCGCCAGGGCCGACCCCGACGGGATCAGTAACGCACACGACGCGACGGCACACACGACGTTCAGACGGATGTTCTCACGCGGCATCGGACCGCCCTCCTTTTCTGCACCTTTTCTGCTATCCCTCTTTCTTGGGCGATCGCGGTGTGGAGTTTCAAATGGGCGCGCGCCGCCAAAGAACCGGCCCATGAGAAGTGACCCAACAGCATTGTGAGGCATCTCGTGGAATCCTTTCCTTTACCAGAGAGTGTTCCCCGCAATGGGTGGTGACGAACCCGGGGCGGGTTGTCTTTTGCGCTTGACAGCGGTGGGGGGCGCGGGGGTAGCCTGAGACATATGGCGGGCAGGTGCACATCTCTTTCTCTTCTTTGCGTTCTTGCGATCACCCTTGGAGCCACCGGGGCCCATGCTCAGTCAAGGGATAAGCAGCACGTTGAGCAATGGGTTCGGGATGCATGGAACAACGCCGACGGTGGTGTGCGGATCGAGTACGCACGATTTATCTGGCGTGCGGAGCACGACGACGTTCCATCCTCTGAAGAGTTGCAGCGATTGCGTCGGCGTGTCCGGGGGCATCCAGAACACCCGGACCGCGCCTTGCTGGAAACATACGAACGTCGTATCGCCGACGGCCCGGATATCGAGCGGTGGGATGTCTGGTTCGGAAAAGCAGGGATGTTTCGGCGTAACTTGGAGGAGCCGGACGGGAGCATCAACGACATCGCGGTTTCGTCCCGCCGGGCGTGGTCGTATTCCGATGTCGCCAGGCAACTCAACATCATCGAAGACACGAGATCGGGCTATCCGAAGGGCTACAACTACGGGCCGTGGGAGCATCGCCTGCGGAGCACGGTTTCGGGCTTTTTGCACGGCGCGTTCTCGATCCGGGTCCCGGGTGTCGAGATGGACATGCAGGACTTCTCGTACAACGAGGGGATATGGTCGTGTGTCTTCTCGTCGTCAGAACCCGATATCGCGCTGCGTCTCGAAGGGGAGGGCGAGTGGAAAGACGGGCAATGGATCGGACGGGCGACGTCGGCGACGGTTGAAGCAAGCGGGCCCTCGCCCGATGAAATCGGCAGACGCTGGGTTTTCACCGATTGGGCGGTGCAGGATGCGATCGGGAGCGATCCGATCTGCACGACACAGATCGAATACAGACCCGACGGCCGCCCGGTCACCACGCTGCATCTGGAATCGGTGACCCGGCTTTTGCCTTCCGAGTTCGAAGAGGCGTTGGCGCCGCCCGATCCCGAGACGAAGACCGACGCGGTTCGGGGCCGCATCCCGCTGGACGCGGTTCAGCGTTTTCCCGATGCCGAGCGTGCTCCGGTCGTGACGAAATACACGGATTCGGGGAGCGAGGAAAAAACCAACCCGGCGAGTGATCAACCGGCGAGCAGGTTCGGGCGTTTTCTGCATCGAGGGGCTTTCGTCGCCGTCACGGGTGGTGTTCTGCTTGTTCTCGGCTTTGTGCTGTTCAGGAGGAAACACGCGTCGTAGCAATGGGAACATTCCTTTGTGCAGAACTCCGGGTTCGTATGGATGACCAGAAGTCTGTGTGTCTCACGTCATCAACATTATATCATGCATTCAGAAAGCACGACTTGATATGAAGATCACTCGCCAGAGAGCATTCACACTTGTCGAGGCACTGGTCGTGCTCCTTGTTGTGGGTGTGTTGGTCGCGATCCTGCTGCCCGCTCTCCGGATCGCGAAGATCCACGCCGACAGGGTCTCGGATCTCGCGGATCTCAAGAGCCATGTCGCGGCCGTCTCGATGTACACGATCGATTCGCACGATGCATTCCCGCTGTTCATCGATCCACAATCGGGCAACGGGATGGTGCCCGGCGTTGCAGGTGTCGAAATATCGTACTTCGATCAGGTCGTGTTCTGGCCGTTTCCGCTCTTGTCCAACTATTACCCCGATTTGCAGGAGCATCATGGCGAGGTTGCCCTGGGAGAAGAATTCTATCTGAAGAGTGCGGAGGGTGATCTCGAGTATGGTGCTCTGGGGCACAACCCGAGTTATATCTATGGCGCGACCTTTATCTCGAAGCCCGCGTACTGGGATGCCGCCTCGCGCCAGCCGCCGCCGGCACAGCTTGGAGCGGTCCACACCGGGGAAGTTCGGTTCCCCTCGGCGAAGGCCCTCTTCGATGTGCCGACCATCGACGGGTTCCTGTCAGTATCCACACTCGTCGATGAATCGAGAGAGAAGGTTCTGGTGCTCACCGGTCTGGTGGATGGGAGTGCGGATGCATTCCGGGCCGACGAGATCGCCGTCGGTTATCCGACAGGCCCCGGCTTCTATCAGCCGTGGGCCGACGGGGGTTATCTCGCGACGAGGTGTGCGTATACGCAAAAGGGGGTCGAAGGGATCGATATTCTTTCGCGGTAGTTCGTCGCGGTATTCCTTTTGACATCAGGTATTGGTCAATACCTTACCGACCCGGCGTACGGGACAAACCCGAGTTCGCCACGTATCGACATTTCCCCGCAATCCGTTTGCAACAGTTCGAACATCCGCGCGTGAAACAGGGCGAGCCGGGGTGGGCCCGCCCTGCTTGGGGATGGATCTCCGATCAGTCGTCGGGGTTGTCCGTCGGGGTTGGTGGACCACCCCGACGACCCGGGCGGTTTGGGCGGTCGGACCGCCCGCCGCGGCGGCGGTCGGCACCCATGAACTCGCGGAGTTTCTCGCGTTGCTCGGGGCTCAGCTCGGCCGCGAGGGATTGCATCATCTCCCGCCGGGCCGCACGGCGATCCTGGGCGTTGCGGATCGCTTCGCTGCCCCTGCGGAGGATCTCGCGGACCTTGCCCTGCTGCTCGGGCGTCAGGTCGAGCACTTTGGTCAGCATGTCGATGCGGTCGAGCCGTTCGCCGGTGACACGCTCGATCGACCGGCGGATCTCGATGCCCAGTTCGTGCATCTGCGCGAGCATCATCCCCGGGCCACCACCCGGCCCCGCGCCCGGCTCACCGGGGCCGGCGGGTCCGCCGGGGGCGTTGCCCCGCCTCGCGCCGCGTCGGCCATCGTGCGGCCGACCGCGTTCTCCCTTCCCTCGGGGGGGCGGCGCGTCGGCATCGGG
>JALWOY010000205.1 GCA_027083355.1 Phycisphaerales bacterium
CGCAACGCGGAGCGCCCGGGCCTGCTCGGTGACGTTGTGCACCCGGAAAAGCCTGATCCCGGCCACGAGCTGCGACAACGTAAACGCGATCGACCCGCCGAGACGACCGCTCGGCGGTGGGGGGGTGTCATCGGCTGAACCCATCGAAAGCCGCCCGATAAAGCTCTTCCGGCTCGCGGCCCCGAGCAACGGGTAGCCGATCGAAGCGAGACGATCCGTGCCCCGTACAAGCGCGACGTTCTGCTCGACGGTTTTTCCGAACCCCAACCCGGGATCGAGCACAAGGCTTTCCGGGTTGCAACCCGCACCGACCGCCATCGACGCTTTTTTCATCAAGTCCGCCCGCACGGCCTCCACCACATCGCCGTACTCGGGCGGGCGTTCATATTGATCGGAATACCGGTCGGCGTCGGGGCGGGTAAGCCGATGCATCAGCACCAAACCGCACCCCCGCTCGGCCGCCAGCGTCAACATCGCGGGGTCATCCGTCCCCCCGGAAACGTCATTGATCGCGTCGGCGCCCGCGTCGAGGGCCTCGGCGGCGACGGCCGCCCGGGTCGTGTCGACCGAGATCGCCACGCCGAGCTCGGCCGAACGGATCGCCTCGACCACGGGCACCACCCGGCGGATCTGTTCTTCTTCGGGGACCGCCTCCGCCCCCGGCCGCGTCGATTCGCCCCCGATGTCGATGATGTCGGCGCCGTCGCGGACAAACCCATGAGCCGCGTGCAGCGCCCGCGCCGGGTCGAGGTACCGACCGCCGTCGGAAAAACTGTCCGGCGTCGCGTTGAGGATCGCCATGACGCGGGGGCGATCCAGCGTGAGAACCGAATCGGGCCCGAGACGCCAAGCCGTGTTCGTGATCGGGTGGTGCATGACGCAGGTAAGAAAACGAAACGGCCGACGGTTTCCCGCCGGCCGAAGTGTGTTTGTGTTCGTCGAGAATCAGAAATCGGGCTCGGGCTCGTCGTCTCCCATACCGCCCATGCCGTCGTCCATTTCCATCTTCTGGGACATCTCGGAGAGGAACCCGATGGTCTCCATCGGCAGGTAGATCCGACCGAGCAACGCCCCCCCGTCGCCGCGAAGCGAGAAACCGAGCGGGGGTGTCGGCCCCAGCGGCTCGAACGCGTCGATCGCGCCCAGCATCTGCGCGAACGGGCCGAACGCGTTGTAGATCTGGTCGATCGCGATATACGCCTCGGCGATGCGGTTCTGCTGCAGTTTCGGCGCGACCTTCGCGAGCATCTCGTTGGCGAGCAGGTTGTCGCCGCCCTTGGCCGCCTGGAACGCGCTCTTGAGCAGCTCTGTGTTCTTCGACACTGTTGTGTAGACCCCGTGGTCGACACCGGCGACGTAACCGTTCGGCCCGCCCGCCATGCCGAACAGGAGATTCTGGATCATCGCCGGATCCACCATGCCGCCCATCCCGCCGGCCGCGTCCGGGGACATCTGGGTCTGGAGGGTGTATGTATCGACCTTCACACCATCGACCTCGTCGGCCCCGGGCTGGTAGCTGGTGGTGTAGTTCATCCCCTCGATGTTCTGGCCGTTGAGTTTTTCGATGGCCGACCGCGCCACGCCGATGGTCTCGGCCGGGTTGTCGCAACGGGTATAGGTGATCTGTCGCGCGAGCAACCCCGCGCCGCCCAGGGCCGCGGGCGATGAACCGATCAACCCGCTGAACCCCGTCGCCTGCTCGAACAGGCCTTTGATGTCCATCCCGCTGCCCTGCATGGGGATCACGTCGAGCATGTTTTCGAGCAGCCCCCGCAGCGACTCGTTCGACGAGTCCAGGGCGTACGCCACGAGATAATCCGTCCGCGGCAGAGCCTTGACGAGCGACGCGGTATCGCCCTCGGCGCGGAACATCTCCGCCGAAGGGGTGTCGCCGCGGAAACAGACACCGGCATCCATCGCGATGCCCTCGCCGCCGGCGTCGAGCGAGACGACCGCGACGCTGCCGTCACGCTTGATCACGTCGACGGCCTGCTTGAACATCGCAAACCCCTGGTTGACCTGATCGCCGCCGCCCATCATCGCCAAGAAATTGACCTGCTGCTCGGCGTTCTCCATCATGTCCGTGATCTGTTCATCGAACGAGGCGATATCCACGATCAGGGTCAGGTCGCCCGACTCGATCGAGCGGAGGCCCGCGTCGCCCAACGCCGTCTTCGTCGCGCCGATCCAGTCGCCCGGCTTGAACGCCTTGACCTTCTCCTCGGTGCTCCCCGCGACGACAAAATCGCCGATGTCACGCATGTAGACGGGTTCGCCCTGCCCGGACATCGCTTCGAGCACGTCCCCGTTGAACGAAGCGTTCTGACCCGACATGAACGGGCCCTTCGCGAACGCGTCCAGGTCCTCGATCGGCAGGATCGCCATCACATCCGGTTCCGGCTGGTCTTCGTCGATCTCGAACATCACCACAGCCGACCCGTTGGTGGTCACCCCGGGCTGCGTGGTGACCATCTGCGCAAAGAACAATCCCATGCCCAACTGGGCGGCTTCGGGCGGGAGTTTGCCCGCCAACGCCTGATTGGTGGCCGAGAGATCCTCGATCAGCTTGCCGAGATCCGGCACGACGACATACGCCGAGGTGTCCGAGGGGACGTATTTCAACGCTTCGGGCATCGCGGCTTGTGCGGCGGACCCCGCCGCGAGCACCAGCACACACGCCGACCGGGTCATGGACAGATTCGAAAACATGGGGTTCTCCTGTCGTTCGGGAATTCGTCTCCGGGGCGAACGCGCGGCCCCCGCCCGCTCCGGGCGTTTTGGTCCGGGAACCATAGGCGTTCAGGCCCACAGCCGTTCAGACACCTGATCTTTGGGGAGTCGCCCAGGGCGGTTTCATCCGCCGTGTCCGCGGGGCAGTTTCAGCGGTGCGTCGGGCGGAACGGGGGATCGCCGGCTTCGGCGGTTTCGGTCCATTCTTCCTCGTCCTCGACATCGTCGCCCGGCTCTCCCTCGACGTCGTCGATCTCCTCCTCAACCTCCACCCATTCCCACTCCTCCTCGTCCTCCACTTCATCCTCATCGCCGTCTTCGGTCGCCTCCGGCTCGGCCTCCTCATCCTCGTCGACTTCTTCGGCCTCTTCGTCGACCTCGTACTCGTCCTCGGCGTCAGATCCGTCCTCCGCCGTCGACCCGGACTCGCCTTCTTCTTCAGACGCGTCCTCGAACAGGTACTGCTGGTCGGGGTCTTCGCTGTCGGCGTCACCGGGCGATTCCTGCTTGGGATATTCGACCCCCTGTTGAGCCGCCATCTCCTCGGCCATCTCCTTGATCGCTTCCCATTCCTCCGGCGTGATGAGCACCTCTCTCGCCACCGAGCCTTTGTGCTCGCCGATGATCCCCGCGATGCCCATCAGGTCGATGAGCCGGCTGGCGCGGGTGTACCCGATCGCCAGTCGCCTCTGGAGCAGGCTCACCGACCCGCGGCGGGTCTCCAGCACGATCTCCACCGCCCGGTCGAACAGCGGGTCTTCCTGCGCCGCCTTGAGCGACGCCGACGAGTTGTTCTCCGTCGCCGCCAGCCGCTCCTCGTCGCTCCCCGCCGGCCCCCGCAGCTGCACCAGTTGCCGCTCGAACGACGGCGCCGCGATGTCCTTGAGGAAACGGACCACCCGGCGGATCTCCTTGTCGTCCACCAGCGTGCCCTGTGCACGGTGCAGCTTGTGGCTCGACGGGCTCAGCAGCAGCATGTCGCCCATCCCCAGCAGCAGCTCGCCGCCCTTCTGGTCCAGCACGATCCGGCTGTCCAGCCCAGAGGCCACCTTGAACGAGATCCTGCACGGCATGTTGCCCTTGATCAGCCCCGTTACCACGTTCGCCTGCGGCCGCTGCGTCGCCAGGATCAGGTGGATGCCCACCGCACGCGCCTTCTGCGCGATCCGCACGATCGAGCCCTCGACCTCCTTGTTCGTCATCATCAGGTCGGCCAGCTCGTCGATGATGAACACCATATACGGCAGCTTCCGCGGGATGCGGGCCTTCTCCTGCTCGCTGAGCTCCTGCCCGTGGGGCGTGAACCGTTCGAGCAGTTCCTCCTCGTCGAGCTCGTTGTAGCCCGAGATATCCCGGCACCCCGCCTCGGCGAGCAGCTCGTACCGCTCGTCCATCTTCCCGACCGCCCACTCCAGGATCGCCGCCGCCTTGGACATCTCCGTCACCACAGGACACATCAGGTGCGGGATGTCCTTGAACTGGCTCATCTCGACCATCTTCGGGTCCACCAGCACCAGCTTCAGCTCGTTCGGCTTCTTCGTGTAAAGGAACGACATCACGATCGTGTTCATGCACACGCTCTTGCCCGAGCCCGTCGTCCCCGCGATGAGCATGTGCGGCATCTTCGCCAGGTCCGCGATCAGCGGGTCGCCCGACGCGTCCTTGCCGAGGAACATCGGCAGTTTCATCTTTTCGAACGCGTCGCGGTTGCGCATCAACTCCTTGAGACGCACCTTCTCCTTCTTCGCGTTGGGCACCTCGATGCCGACCGTGTCGCGCCCCGCCATGTTCGCCACGATCCGAATATTCACCGCCTTGAGCGAACGCGCCAGGTCACTCGACACCGCGTTGAGCGCAGCCACCTTCGTCCCCGGCGCCAGCCGCACGTGGTACAACGTGATCACCGGCCCCGACTCGATCCCCACGACCTCCCCGCGGATCTTGTATTCACGCAACGCCGCCTCCAGGCTCTCGGCCTGCTCGCGGACGTGCTCCTCCAGCTGCTCGTTGAACCCCTCCTCCGGGTCTTCGAGCAGATCAAGAGTCGGGAACTTGTACCCCTCCATCGCGCGGGCGTTCTGCTGGTACGCGTCCAGGTCCGCCTGTGTCGCCGCGCCCTTCTCCGCGCTGGCGAAGCGGACGGGCAGCGCATTGATCTTCTCACGCAACTTGTCACGGTCGAAGATCTGCGGCGCCCCCGGCAACTCGTCGTCCTCTTCCTCGGCCTCATCCTCCGATTCATCCTCTTCCCACTCGTCCTCTTCTTCCGCGTCTTCCCACTGCTCGTCATCCAGTTCGTCCTCGATCTCGTCGGGATCGACCACCGCCAGATCCGGGTCGAACACCTCGCCCCCGCCCAGACCGCCGGCCATCTCGTCGATCGAAGGTTTGACCTTCTTCCGCCGCCGACCGCCACGGGCGATCTCCGCCTCGGCGTCGTCCAGATCGGTCTGACGGACCCGGGCACGCGCCCGCTGCCCCGCCTGCTTCGCGGCAGCGGCCACATGACGCGCCGACCAGCCCGCCGCCACGAACACCATCCGGTCGAACGTCAGGATCAACCCCACCGCGAACGCGGCCAGCACGATCAACACCGTCCCGACCAGCCCGGTGTGCGGCAGCAGACCGTGGGCGACGACCGCCCCCAGCATCCCGCCCGCCAGACCGGGCATCGGCCCGCCCTCCGGCAGCAGCACCGACGCCATCGAGGCCGTCGACGCCATCAGGAGCACCACCCCGGCCGTCCGGATCACGGGGTACCGCGCCGGCCGACCCGAGGCCGAAAAGACGAGGGCCATCAGCCACGCGAACATCGCAGGGACGACCCCGAAGCCGATCAGCTTGAGCAGCGCATACGACACGTGCGCCCCGACCAGACCGATCAGGTTGTGTGTGGGGTTGTTGTAAGGCCAGACGACATGCCCGGGCGCATCACCCGGATCGAAGCTGACGAGCGCCGCCGCCGTCAGCAACCAGCACACCGCCAACACCAGCCAGGCGATACGCGTCCACAGAAACCGGGTATCCAGCTTGGGTTGAGGCGTGTTCGCCTTTGTTGTGCGCGCACGGCCACGACGTTTCTTCGCCATGCCGGGATTATCGGCCGGGACACCCGCCGGAGCGCAGAATCGGCCGCAAACCCTGAATCGAGATGATCCCAGACACGCCCGCTCAGCCCCGCAGCGACGCCAGCACACCCGGCAATTCGTCCGCCAGTTCCGTAGCCAGCAGGCCGGCATCCGCGCCGCGGCTCGCCGCCCAACGCTCGCCCGCGATCGCATGGGCCTGCACCCCGAGCCTCGCCGCGTCGAAAAGATCCAGCGGCTTGTCCACGGGCCGGGGTAGCTCAACCGACCCGACCGCCCTCGGCCCCGGGGCAACGAACTGGGCGATCAGCCCGCCGATCAGCCCCGCCAGCACGTCCCCCGTTCCCGCGGTTCCCAGACAGGCGTGCCCCCGCGAGCATGTCCACGTCCGCAGCCCGTCGCTGACGACCGTGCCCGCCCCCTTCAGCACCACCACACACCCGAGCCGCTGCGCCATCCGCTCGGCCGCGGCGGGCCGCGAGACGGGATCGGCCGGATCTTCGCCGATTTTCAGCGGGCCGGCCAGCCGTCGAAACTCGCCCGGGTGCGGCGTCAGCACCGCCGACGCGCGCATATCCGAGGCGAAATCGACCGCTCCGGAGAGCAGATTCAGGCCGTCCGCGTCCAGCACCAGCGGTGTCGAGTCCTGCCCCGCCGCGCGCAGCACCAGCGACCGGGCACCCTCGCCACGCCCAAGGCCCGGTCCGACGACCAGCGCCCCGGCGTCACCGGCCGCCTCGTCGAAGACACCCGCCGCGAGGTGGGCCGTCAGATCCCCGCTGCTCTCGACGGGCAGCCCGCGACCCGTCGCCGACGGGATCAAACCGATCGCGGCGTCGAGCAGCGGCTCGGGAACGACAAGCCTGACCAACCCGCACCCGGCACGCAGCGCCGCCCTCGCCGCCAGAGCCGGCGCGCCGAACATCCGTGACCCCGCCATCGCACAGCCCCCGACGACGGCGACCGTGCCGAATGTTCCCTTGTGCCCGGCCGGGTCTCGCCGGGGCAGCGGGGGGAGCGGAAGGGCGGGTTCAGGCGTGCTCATTCGGTCGCCTCGACGTGGATTCTGAGCCGCCCCATCAGCGGGGCCAGTTCGACCAGGGCGTTGATCCGGTCCGAATCCGGCAGCCCTGACACGGCCAGCGCGACATGCGTCGCGGTGATGGGCATCGAATCGGGCAGCGTCGCGTCGAGGTCGACCCACGCCGGGCCGTCGCCCCGATCGAGGTACGCCTGTGCCCACATGTGATAGGCGAAAATATCGCGTTCACCTGCGAAACGGGGCGCATAGATCAACCCGCTGACCACACGCGAGGGGATCCCCTCGGCCCGAAGCAACGCCGCCAGCAGCACGGCGTGCTCGGTGCAGTCGCCGCGACGGGTCCGGGCGACCTCCGCCGCCGAGGCGAAACCCACCGAAAGATCCTTCGACCGGATGTACCGGTGCACAAACCGCCGGAGGCTCTCGGCCCGGCTGGCCTTGTCCGCCGGGGCGCCCGCGGCCGCTTCTCGCGCCAACGCCCTGACACGCAGGTCGTCGCACGTCAGCATCAGCGTCGAGCTGGTCATCGCGGCGACATCGACCGGGCCGGGCTCCTCGACCGGATCGGCCTTCAGGTCCCGGACGAGCCGCGCCGCGCGGTCGTTCAGCCGCTCCACCCGCTGCGAGCCCGTCGAGGGCAGATCGGGCAACCTCCCGCCGGACACCGAGACCACAAGCACGCACCTTTCGAGGCCGAACGGGTTGTTGATCTTCCGGTCCGGCTCGACGAACACGCTCCGCATCAATTCCGGCGCGTCGAGCGGCGAGAGCGCCAGCGGTTTGTCCGCCGCGAGGATCGTCATCTTCCACGCCCCGATCATGACCTCGCTTTTCAGCAGCTGGCCCTTCGGATCGAGATACTCCGTGCTCGTGACACCGGGGTAGGCGCTGGATTCGGAGGCACACTTCTTCGCCGGGACGCTCCGCCCCAGCACCTCGACCGTCGCATCCTCGAATCCGCTGCGCGTCGTCGTCACCGGATCGATGCCCGACGCCGGATCGATCGACCGGACCACGATCCGATCGGCGCCGGCCGCCAGCCGCTCGGCGACATACCGGGCCGCCGCCGCCGGGGGGAGCCAGCGTCCTTCGGGAAGCGGAACGGTCCGTGTCTGGTCGACGCCGTTCTGGGTGCGGGTGACGGTGATCCCGTCGGGCCCGAATCGGGCGCGTTCCTCCGTGGGCGCCCCGCCGAAGACGGTCTCCGACCACATCTCGATCGGCTCGCCCCGTTCGGTCTCGACGAACCGAGTCCGGATCGAGATCGACATCTCCGTCGCGTTTCGCCGGAGCGTCATGCGAGATTCGTTTTCGCTGATCACCCGGCCTCCCTCGGCCCGCTCTCGCTCGACCATCCACCCGGCCCGGTGCCCGTCCATCAACAGGACGTACCAGCGTTCCGAGGGCGGTTCTCCCCCCCCGACGACGCGCGAAGCCAGCACAACGACCAACAGCAGCCCGAGAACATGTTTCATCCCGTCAGTCTACGGGCGTGCCCCCGCCCGAGCGGGGTATCATCGGCGTGTGATCGATACACATTGCCACCTCACCTTCCCGGATTTCGAGAGCCGGATCGACGACGTACTCGCCCGAGCGGCCGACGCGGGTGTGTCCGGGGCGATCACCATCTCGACGTCATCTCGGGATTGCCGCGCCGCGCTCGCACTGGCCGAGACATACGAAAATATCTGGTGCACCGCCGGCGTCCACCCGCTCTACACGGACGAGGGCCCGCACGACTGGGACGTGATCGAAGAAGTGATCCGGCACCCGCGGTGCGTGGCCTGGGGCGAACTCGGGCTGGACAACCACTACGACAAGCCGCCCCGCGACGTGCAGCATGCGGTGCTGGCGGATCAGCTCGCCCGGATCGAATCGTGCATCGCCTCGGGCGTGGACAAGCCGGTGGTGGTGCACTGCCGGCGTGCGGTGGAGGATCTGCTGCCGATCCTCCGCGCGAGCACCATCGACCCGACCCGGTTCGTGTTCCACTGCTTCACCGAGACGCCGGAGCACACCCGGCTCGTGCTCGACTTCGGCGCGATGATCTCGTTCACGGGTGTGGCGACGTACAAGAACGCGCCCGAGGTACTCGCCAGCGCCCGGCTCGTCCCGCTGGACCGGATCATGGTCGAGACGGATTCGCCCTTCCTCAGCCCCGTACCCCTCCGCGGCAAACGCCCGTGCGAACCGGCGTACGCGATCCACACCGCCCGCTTCCTCGCCGACGCCCGGGGCGAAGATTGGGACACATTCCACGCCGCCATCGATGACAACACCGAACGTTTCTTCGGCGTTCGGGCCGGCGGGCCGGGGGGCGGGGCATGACGCTGGCGGCCTGGCTCCACGACCTCAACCCCTTCGTCGTCCGGTTCACCGAGACGTTCGGCATCCGCTGGTACGCCATCAGTTACATACTCGGCGCCATCATCGCCGGCCTGATGATGCACCGCATGGCGAAGAAAGGCCTGATCCGCATCCCCCCCGACCGCGTGTTCGACGCGATCATCCTGCTCGCCCTCGGCATGATCGTCGGAGGCCGACTCGGGTATGTCCTGATCTACCAGACCTCGCTGCTGTGGTCGTTCGAGCCGACGTTCCCGTTCTGGGGCCTGCTCATGATCAACCGCGGCGGCATGGCGAGCCACGGGGGAATGATCGGCGTCATCATCGCCGCGTGGCGTGTCTCCAAGGGGTTCAAGGACGAGGACGGCGTCGTGCACGGGGCCTGCCCCCCGCTGCACGTCATGGACGCTCTCGCGCTGACCGCCCCCGTCGGGCTGTTCCTGGGGCGGATCGCCAACTTCATCAACGGTGAGCTGCTGGGCCGGATTGTCGCCATGCCCGGCAAGCCCGCGCCGTGGTGGGCCGTCAAGTTCCCGCAGGAACACCTCACGCGGCACGCGCCCCCGCTCACCGAACAGCAACAACTCGAGCTCGGGCGTCTGGCGATGGAGCACAGCCTGCCCAACGACCCCGAAAACCACTGGTTCGAGCTCGCCTATCAACGCGTCCTCGACCTCCTCCAGTCCGGGCCGCGCGAAAAGGCACACGAGATCGCCGCCCGACTCGAACCGCTCGTCTCGGCGAGGCACCCATCGCAGCTGTATCAGGCCTTCGCCGAGGGGGTCGTGACGCTCGCCGTCGTCTGGTTCGTCTTCCGCAAACCCAGGGTGCCGGGTGTGGTCGGGGGCTGGTTCCTGATCACCTACGGCGTCGGGCGTGTGATCACGGAGTTGTGGCGTCTGCCCGATGATCAGTTCACGGGGACCGGTTTCTTTGATCTTTCATCGCCCCGGCCCATGGGCCTGAGCCGGGGGCAGTGGTTGAGCACGTTCATGATCGTCGCCGGGATCGTGATGCTCGTGACCGTCACCCGCCGCGGCGGCGAAAAACTCGGCGGGTGGGCAAAGCCGAAGGATTGAGCACCGGCCTTCCCGCCGGCGAGACCACCGGCCGGGCCTCCGGGACGCGTCAACGCCTCCCCAGATACTTCGCGATATCGAAATCGACAAAGTCCGCGTGGTGGAAGATGATCGACTCGATCGAGCGCTCGACCTTGTCGCCCTCGTGGCTGTGCGTCGCGACGATGTGCATCACCTCGGGCGGGATGCCGTGCTTGTAACACAACGCCACGCCGCTGAACGGATGGCGCAGCATGTCGCCGAAATGACCCTTGACCGGTGAGCCGTCGGGGGCCTTGTCGAACTCGAGCGGCTTGCCGACGTCGGCCAGCAACGCACCCGCGATCAGGTGGTCCATGTTGATCGGGATGCGGTCGCCGAACACCTCGCCCAGCACGCCGGCGATGGCGATGCACTGCTTGACGCACGAATTCAGGTGCTCGACGTACCGCAGGTCGATGTCGCCCGCGAGCAGGGTGAACGGGATGGTGCGCAGCTCGTCGGGGGTCCACCCCTTCCCCTCCGCCCCGGACGAGAGGGCCTCTTCCCACACCGCCGCGACGTTGGCCCGCAACTCGGCGTCGGTGATGTCCATCAGATTCGGAAACAACTCGGCGATTCGGCTCACACGATCTGACATCTTCTGGGTTCCTTTTTTTGTTTCACCACGGAGGACCACGGAGCCACGGAGGCAGATGGCCAAAGATCCAAATAGTCAGAGGGCCAAAGCATCAGAACAGAAAATCGGTTCCGAAGGCCTCCGCGTCATGGGCATCCATTTCATTGCATCCATTTCATTGACTGCTTTTTCGCTTTGCTGCTTCGCTGATCTTTGCCACCGCAAGCCGTCAACGCACGGGCGAGCCATCATCTGCTCCTCTGGCCATCTGGGCATCTGGCCATTTGCTCCTCCGTGGCCCTCAGTGGTGATATTTCTTTTCTTAAAACTCGCTCCTCAGGATCGCCGACCGCACGGCGTCCCGCTGCCGGTCATTCTTGCGGACCGACCCGCGGAGGACGCCCTCCCGCGTCATCCCGAGCCGATCGCATAACCGTAGCGAAGGCCCGTTCTCCGGGAACACGTCGGCATAGATCCGCTCGATCGGCGGGGTGTGTGCCTCGAACAGCCAGCCGAACACGGCCCGGAGCGCTTCCGTCATCAAGCCCCGGCCCCTGTGGTCGGGGTGGAGAAGATAGCCGACACCGGCGACGCGGTGTTTGAGGTCGATCTGGGCGCCGCAATCCCCGACGACACGCCCGGAGCCGCGATCTTCGAGCACCCAGATATGCAGCGAAGCCGCCGGGGCTTCTTCGAGCACCCACCGGATCCACGCCTCGCCGTGGTCGGGCGGGCAGGGGTGGGGGATGCTGATCACCCCGTCGGCGACGGACTTGTGCCGGTGCGTCTCATAGACATCGTCGGCGTCTGCGGGAAGGGGCCCGCGGAGGATGAGCCGATCGGTTTCGAGGCGGGGTGTGGGTTGTCGCGTGGTCCGGTTCACGGTTTGTGCCTGGGTTGGGCGGCGGGGGCCGGGGCCGGCTGAATGCCACGGATCTGTTCGAGCGCAGAGCGATCAGTCTTCGTCGGGGAGCAGAACACGGAGTTCGTCGAGAATCGCGGGCAATTTATCTTCCAGAACAGCCCAGACAATCGCGGGATCACGCGGCATACAGCCTCACCGAAGTATCGGCGATTCGGTGCTTTGTAGACACCATATATCAGACAGCGACTTCGTCGCGGCGGACCGCGTAGGCCAGCACCTTGATCGTTGCTTCCGCGACGAGGGTCCGCTCGGTCCGGCTGCTCAGGCTGCCCATCGTCGT
>JALWOY010000206.1 GCA_027083355.1 Phycisphaerales bacterium
ACTGGGTCCGCCGGCGGGGCCGCGTCGAACGCTGGGTGATCGGAAAACTCCTCATCGACGCGGCACACCGACGAAAAAGAAAGCTCCCAATCGCCGCATGATGCAAAAGGCCCGTCAGCGACGGGCCAAAGACCGGAAGCGTCCGCGTTCGCCCGCACTTCCGTGCCCCCCGCTCACACCCGGGGCTCTTTGTCGGATGCTTCTCGATCGACCACGGCGATAACCCCCTGCCCCGATTCCGTCTATCATCGTGAACCCGGGATCGCACCCCGGGGCATACCTGCCAAAGACCGAAGGGCCTCAGACCCGGGACAACCCATGCCGACCATCACCATCAACGGCCAGACCCTCGAATTCGAGCCCGGCGAGACGATCATCCAGATCGCCAACCGCGCCGGCGTCGAGATCCCGCAGTATTGCTACCACGAGGCGTTGACCGCCCCGGCCCAGTGCCGGATCTGCCTGGCCGAGATCTGGGCCCCCAACCCGCGCAACGACAACAAGGTCGAGCCGATGATGGGCGGCAAACTCATGCCCACGTGCACCACCGCAGCCACCGACGGGATGGTGGTCTACACCGACAGCCCCAAGGCCGTCGCCAACCAGAAGGCGGTCATGGAATTCCTGCTGATCAACCACCCGCTCGACTGCCCGGTCTGCGACCAGGCCGGCGAGTGCAGCCTCCAGGATTACTCCTACCACTACGGCCGGGGCGTGAGCCGATACGAGGAAACCAAGGTCAAACAGCCCAAGAAAAACCTCGGGCCCAACGTCTATATCTATTCCGACCGCTGCATCCTGTGCACCCGCTGCGTCCGGTTCGCCCGCGAGATCCCCGAGAGCGCCGAGCTGATGATCGACGGCCGGGGCAACCAGAGCCAGATCGACGTCTTCCCGGGCGAGGCGCTCGACAACGACATCGCCTCCAACGTGATCGACCTGTGCCCCGTGGGCGCCCTGCTCGACAAGGACTTCCTCTTCACCCAGCGCGTCTGGTTCCTGAAGAAAACACCCGCGATCGACCCCATCACCGCCAGCGGCGACAACATCTGGGTCGAACACAACCAGGGGCGGATCTACCGCGTCAAGCCGCGGGAGAACATGAGCGTCAACAAGTGGTGGATCACCGACGAGGTCCGCTACGGCTGGAAGTTCGTCCACAGCGACAACCGCATCGAGCACCCGCTCCGCCGCCAGTACGGCACGCTCGTCGAGAGCGAGTGGACCCGCGCTTACGCACAGGCCCTCGAAGGATTGCGCACCCACTCGACCGACGCGGGCAAGCGGCTGGCGCTGCTCGTCAGCCCCATGCTGACGTGCGAAGAGGCGTACACCCTCGCCACGCTCGCCCGCGAGATCGACGAGCACGCGATCCTCGCCGTCGGCCCCGTCCCCTTCGACGGCGAAGACAAGCACTTCCCGCCCTCGCTCAGCACGGACGACCCCGACTTCGAGAAGAAGGCGTTTATCAAGTACGCCGAGAAGGCCCCCAACGCCCGCGGCGTGCGACGCGTGCTCGAAGCGATCACCGGCGCCCCGGCGCTGGAGTACGACGCGCTGCTGGCGAACCACACGCACGAGATCGGCGCGATGATCGTCACGGGCAACTACCCGAGCGAATGGGCGACCGACGCCCTGCTCGACGCGCTGATCGCGCCCTACGCCGTCGTGATCGACACGCTCTCGGGTCGGCTCGAAGAGGTCGCCGACGTGGTCCTGCCCGGGGCCACCTTCGCCGAGAAGGCCGGCACGTTCGAGAACGCCCGCGGCATGCTGCAGGCCTTCGAGCAGTCGATCCCGTGCCTGCACGCGAGCAAGAGCGAGGGGCAGATCGCGACGGACATGCTCGCCCTGCTGGCGGGGCTCGAGCTGGAGATCCCGCCGGTGACCAGCGCCGATTTCATCGTGGACGAGGGCCCGGGCCAGGTCCCCGGCGCGACCGACGCCCCGGCCCTGCCGCGTGCGAGCCTGTTCAACGCCGGCACGGTCCGCGCCGAGATGGCGGGGGCCTGCGAGCCGCTCCGCGTCTTCGCGACGGACGTGACCGCCCCGGCGGCATGCGAAAAACGCGAACTGGATATGGAGATGGTGGAGCTGTAAGCGCAGTCATAATATCTGAGCCATGAAAAAACTCACATTTCGCACAATCATCGCGGTGGCCTTTTGTTTGACCGGCATCATCGCAGCCGTCTTGACATTCATCCGCTTCCAGGATCGGAGCACGATTCAAAGCCGCCCGCCAATTGCCGATGCCGATGTCGGGGCACAAAGCGCGGGGTTCGTCGGCATCGACGATGTCGGGGTCCAGAGCCTGGTCGCCATGACATCCGAAGCGATTTCGCGGCGCGTGAAGGAAGCCTTGCTCCCCGATGGTGATGAGATCACGGCGGACGCCGGTATGATTCTGCAAGCGTGGCTCGGCGGCACGGGCGACGACTATCTCGCATACCTCGAGGCAACGGGCGATCCGCCCCCTCCCGCCCCCGTGTGGGACGACGAGGAGCAGCGGAACAAGGCGTGGCTCAACTCGACCAAGGAACTGCGAGAAGCAAGCTTCGACCCCGACGGCGTCAGCATCCGTGCAAGTTTCATAAACGGCGAACCCAACCCGGATGAAGCGACGCGGAACAGCGTCACCGGCTGGCGGTTGGACAAAATTTCGAGTTTCGATGAAGCCAGTCCATCAGCGGTTCAGTTGAAAGCAGCCGCTGTCGAGATGTACGAAGTCCGTATTCCCATGCGTGCATCAGGATTCCTGAAGAAAACTGATTTCATAGGGCAGCTCGTGCTCTCCTATACACGCGATCCCGTTTCGTCTCGCTGGGCTCTCGTCGCCGTGAGCATTTACGACGTTCCCTTGGGAGACACGGCACGCACACCCCCGTTCTGATCACCCCGAAGCAGGCAAGGGCGGGGTATCAATGAAGAAAACCGCCGCGTATACCGGCTTTACGATCATCGAACTTCTCGTCTCGATCGGCATGATCGGATTGCTGCTGGCGATTCTGTTGCCCTCGCTCGGGAAGACGATGCTGCTCGCTCGCCGAACATCGAGCATGGCGAACCTCAGAAGCCTCGGGCAACTTGTACAGAGCTACAACAGTGCTTCCGCCGATGCGTATCCATGGGGCACCTCGGGCGTCAACGGCTGCGGTGTCCCGATCCAGTTCTCCCCTGTTTGGCAGATGGCAACGAAATGGCCCGTTGTCATGAATGGTGTCATCGAGCCGAACCAACTCAACGGGATCGTGCTGGCTCCCGGAGCAAATCGGGTGTTCGACCAGTGCACCGTGATCCCTTCTTACGCTTATAGCCAATCGTTTCTCGCTCAACCGGCCACATGGAATGGCAGCGGTGTGGCCGATGATTCCCTGCTCGACGCGGTGAAGGCTCACATGGTCGCCTACCCGGCCAGTAAGGTGCTGATGTGGGATTGGGAACTGCCGTACCTGAACCAGCCGCCACGCAGGCTTGGCCCCGATCTGAACGAGCCCACACCTATGGTCTTCGCCGATGGACATGGCACTCGTCGGACACCATCCGAAGCAACACCTCCAGTTGAAAACCCCTTCGATGATGCCGAGAACCCGACAGCCCGACTGCACAATACACCTGATGGTGTACGCGGTCGCGACTATTGAACTCCGTCACATCCCGTGACGATCTCCTGAAACCGGGTGAATAACAACCCCGGACCACCCCCAACATCTCCACCCACTTCCGCGCCTATGCTCCCCCACTTCGCCGGGGGCTTCGACCGCTCCGACGTGCAGCACAGACGCACGCGGGGGTCCACGAAATCTGCTGGCTCGGCCCGCGACACATCCGAGGGCCGCACACTCCAGTGGTTCCCCCCTCCGTTCCAACCGTATTGGTCCCGAGGCAGCCGCTTGTCCGCCGCCCGGTCTGTCCGCAGGCCATCGGCTTGTTCTGAAGGTACACACTTGACCACGTTCTCGAATCTCGAACTCGCCCGCCCCGTCCTCGACGCCGTCGCCGGCGAGGGGTACGAAACCCCCACGCCCATCCAGACCCGGTGCATCCCGCCCGCGCTGGCCGGCCGCGACATCCTCGGCGTCGCCCAGACGGGCACCGGTAAAACCGCCGCCTTCGCGCTGCCCATCATCAACCGCCTGCACGCCGACCAGAAGCACCGGGGCCGCAAGCACGCCCACGGCAAGAGCCGGGGCCGCGTGCTCCCGAGGGCGCTCATCCTCTCGCCCACACGCGAGCTGGCCGACCAGATCGGCGAGTCGTTCGGCGTCTACGGCGCGAAGACCCGCCTCGGCCACACCGTCATCTACGGCGGGGTCAAACAGTTCCGCCAGGTCCGCGCCCTCGAGCGCGGCGTGGACATCCTCGTCGCCACGCCCGGCCGATTGCTCGACCTGATGGAGCAGGGCTACATCGACCTGAGCGCCATCGAGGTGTTCGTCCTCGACGAGGCCGATCGCATGCTCGACATGGGCTTCATCAACCCCATCCGCAAGATCGCGCGGGCCATGCCCGGCAAGCGGCAGACCATGCTCTTCAGCGCGACCATGCCGCGGGCGATCGCCTCTCTGGCGGACTCGCTGCTGATCAACCCCGAGAAAGTCGCCGTCGAGCCCGAAACCTCGGCCGCCCCGCTGATCGAGCAACGGGTGTTCATGGTCGACGCGGCCCACAAGCCGAGGCTGCTGCGGGGCCTGCTCGACGACCCCGAGATCCGCCGCGCGGTGGTCTTCACCCGCACCAAGCACGGGGCCGAGAAACTCTCGAAGATCCTCAACAAGGGCGGCGTGTCGGCCGAGTCGATCCACGGCAACAAGTCGCAGAACCAGCGGACGCGGGCGCTCGACTCGTTCCGCGCCGGCCGCAGCCGGGTGCTCGTCGCGACCGACGTCGCCGCACGCGGGCTGGACGTCGACGGGATCACGCACGTGATCAACTTCAACCTGCCCAACGAGCCCGAGGCCTATGTGCACCGCATCGGCCGGACGGGCCGGGCGGGGTCGGCCGGCATCGCCCTGTCGTTCTGCGACCGCGACGAACGCCGGCACCTCCGCGCGATCGAACGCCTGACGGGCACGAAGGTCCCGCCGATGAAGTTGCCCGAGGGCCTGGACATCCCCGAGCCGACCGGGCGTGATCGCGCGGGAGAAAAGCCCCGGTCGTCGGGGTCAGCGCAGAAGCCACGACGAGGGCGAAAATCCGGCGCATCGAGCAACAAACCCGCCGCGGGCGGTTCACACCGCTCCGCGCGAAAACCGCGCAGCGTCCGCCAAACCCGCGGCCGACGGGGGTAAACCGAAGCCGGGTGCCTCTGCCAGAAAATGCTGCACAACTGTGTGGCACGTCCGTCCCGGCCGTGCGAACGCCGGGAAGGCCCCGGAACAGAGAGATGGGTACCTCGGCTCTCCGATCTGAATCTTCCGGCGAAATCCGGGGGATGCCCACGCCACGCGCGTGCCGGATCACCCGGGCCCGCGCCCGCGGCTCGTCGAAGCGCAGCCATGTGGCACCACCGTAAGACTCCGCGGCACCCCTCACCTCGCCGGACGCTCGCTCAAGGCCGGATATCGACGACCACGGGCAGGTGATCGCTCACACCCGTGTCACCGGGTCGCAAGCCCCATTCGGTGAGCGTGGCCGGGTCGATCAGCCGCAGGTCGAGCGCAAACGACTGCACGGGCCGGGCGTCGCCGATCAGCACCCAGTCCAGCCGGCCCGGGCTGAACGCGTTTCGGTCGTCGCGCCAGGTATACCACGCGTCGCCGGCGAGCACCGGGGTGTCGGCCGGGATCAGATCCCCCCCGCCGGTGTTGAGCCCGCGGCGGAGAATGTCCACCGGGTCGCGCGTCCCGACGAGGTTCATATCGCCCGCGATCAAACGAACCTCGTCTCTGATACCCGATTCGTCACGCAGCATCGAGGCGATCGAGCCGAACCGCTCATTGATCGCCGCGGTCTCGGCCTTGCGGATCAGATCCTCGCGCGAGCCGGCCGACCCGCAGCACTTCAGATGCGTCGAGCACGCGAGCACGTCGCCCACGGGCGTCGAAACGAGCGCGAACACCGCCCGCGAGGTCCGGGGCCGGCCCGAGGCCGGGTCTGTCACGGTCACGGATTCGTCGAAACGACGCGCCACAAGGTGCGGCGTGGCGATGGCGACGCCCAGGTCGGGCTGGGCCGACGCGTCCCACGTCCCCGTTGCCCCGGCGAGCCCCTGCACACCCTCGGCCCAGTCCTGCTTGCCCGGCAGCGGGCCGACATAACCGTTCAGCCACGCCTTGAGCGAGTCGTCGGTCATGTCGTCGGCTTCCTGCAGCAGGATCACGTCCGGCTTGACCGCCGAGATGATCCGCGCGAACGGCTCCGGGTTCTCCAGCGGCTTGCCGTGCAGCACGTTCATGCTCATCACCCGGATCGTGCCCTCGGGCTGCGCGGGCAGGGCGGGGCGCGCCAGACGCGCCGGGCCCATCTCGGGCAGCACGAACTCGATCGGGTCGCTGTAACGGATCACGCTCCCCGCCGCGTCGGTCACGAGCACGATCCCCCGGGCGGTCCCGGCCCGCTGGAGCCCGGTACCACGGAACCCCGGCGCGTGCCGGTCGAGCCGCGCCTCGAACATGTCGTCGGCGTAGGTCGGGCTGGCGATGAAACCGGCCGCGGAATGCTTGTACCGGCTCGTCACCCCGTTGACGTGCGTCAGCACCGTCAGCCCCCCCACGAACGGCGACGCGGGCTGGCCCCGCTGGATCCGCCGGCTGATGATGTGCTGGGCCGCGCCCGGGTCGATCGCCGTCAGCGGCGGGCTCATCAGGATCTCCATATCGACACCCAACGTGCCCACGTCGGGCGGGCCGTCAAGCCGATCGCCCGTCGACGGGTCGTTGTCGAGATCGAACACGAGCCGGGTCGTCTCGTCGTTGGCCTGAAGGTTACACACCTCGCCGGGCGAGAAGCGGAAATACACGTCGTCGGCCGTCGCGATCGACGCCACGCCCCCGCGCCACTCGCCCAGATCACCGTCGATCGTCGCGGTGCGAAGATTCCCGGTTTGCCCGGCGCACGCCCCAAGCAGCGACGCCGTCAACAGAGCGGCCAGCGAACGGATTCTTCCTCGGCTCAGCATGGATTCAGTCCTTCTTCTCCCGGCCCCGTGCTCAGCGGGGCGGGCTTCGATTTCCGGTGAGACACCATTCTTACCCGTCACACGCCGATCGTGTTGACACCGCAATCGACGTAGATCGTTTCGCCAGTGATCCCCTTCGACAACCCGCTGACAAGGAACACCGCCGCCCCCCCGACATCATCGCCCTCGGTCGCCCGCCGGAGCGGCGCCCGGGCGATCGAATGCTCCGCCATTGTGTCCGTCCCGCCAACCGCAGACGACGCGAGCGTCCGCAGATACCCGCCCGAGATCGTGTTGACGCGGATGCCCTGCTCGCCCAGCTCCGAAGCAAGATACCGCGCCGTGCACTCGAGCGCCGCCTTGGCCACACCCATCACGTTGTACCCCGGAACCACCTTCTCCCCGCCGTAGTACGACATGCAGATGATCGATCCACCCGTCCGGCTCATCGGCTCGCGGGCACGACGCGCCAACGCCGCCAGCGTGTACGCCGAGATGTCGATCGCGCCCAGATAAGCTTCCCGCGGCGTGTCCGTGAAACGCCCCGGCGTGAGCCACTCGCGGTCGGCGAACGCGATCGAGTGCACCAGAAAATCGAGCCGATCGAAAGACTCGTTGTACCGCTCGAAAACGGCGTCGATCTGCTCGTCGCTCGACGCGTCGAGCGGGCAGAGCCACGGCTCATCCTCCGAGATCGCCGACACCGCACGCCGCGTCCGACGCTCGTTCTTTTCGCCCGGCAGGTGCGTGAACGCGCACCTCGCGCCGTTCTCCGTAAGGGCCTTGGCGATATGCCACGCATACGAACGCTCGTTGGCCACCCCGACCACAAGCCCGATCTTTCCGTCAAGCAAACCCATGCGATGCCTCCCAGATGAGCACAGAGTCTAGGGTCATCCCACGGCCCAACAAGCCGCGACCGCCAGCGAGTGGTTCCGCCTCTCCGCAAACGAAACCCCACCCCGGCGTCTCGCCCCGTCCAGCCGGACCCCGCACCGCGACGCGTAGCATCCGCCATGACCGAGCCGTGGAACGAACTCGAACTGCCCGATCTCTATGCACACTTCGCTTCCACTGGTCTCGTCCGCCGCCTTCTCGAACTCGCCCGAGACGAAGACCTCGGCCCCGAGGGCATCGATCTGACCGGGTCGGCCTGCGAAACCGCCGAACACACCGCCGAGGCCCGCGTCACCGCCCGCACCGGGGGCGTCGCCGCCGGGCTCGCCGCGATCGACGATCTGCTCGCGGTGTTCGCCCCGGGCGATGGCATCGACGCCGAAATCCACGCCCGCGACGGCGACCGCGTCGAGCCGGGGCAGTCCCTCGCCACGCTCCGCGGCCCTCTGCCCGGCATCGTCCGCGTCGAACGCACGATGCTGAACCTGCTCGGCCGGCTCTCGGGCGTCGCCACGCGCACCGCCCGCTTCATCGACGCGATGGGCCGGACAACGTCACGCCTCTACGACACACGCAAGACCACCCCGGGCCTGCGCGTGCTCGAAAAATACGCCGTCCGCTGCGGCGGGGGATGCTGCCACCGCCTCGGCCTCCACGACGCGGTGATGTTCAAGGACAACCACATCGCGGGCGTCCCCGCCGATCGGCTCGCCGCACATATCGAAACACTCGTCGGGCGTGTCCGCGCCGCGGGCCGGTCGCCCGCGTTCATCGAGGTCGAGGTCGACACGCTCGAACAGTTCGACGCGCTGCGGACACTCGAACCGGGCGTCGTCGACGTGGTGCTCTTGGACAACATGCCCCCGGCCGACCTCGCCGAGGCCGTCGCCCGCCGCGACCGCGCCGGCTCGCCGCTGCTGCTTGAAGCCTCGGGCGGCATCTCGATCGACACCATCAACGCCATCGCGAAGACCGGCGTCGACCGCATCAGCGTCGGCTCGCTCACGCACCACGCCGTCAGCCTCGACATCGGCCTCGACATCGGCTGACCCGCCCGGTCGGGCACCGCGGACGCACGAAACTTTTCTACGAATCTACGAACGGGTTCTCGGTGACGCCGGGCGAAGAGCGCCAAGCGTCAGCGAAGGGCCAAAACGCCGACGGGCCGAGATCCGCACCGCAACACGCGATCCGCCTCACCCCCCCAGCGCGTCGGCCGTCTCCGGCGTCTTCGCCGGCAGCGTCGACAGCCACGAGTCGATCGCCAGCACGACCCCCTCGTGCAGCTCGAGCGCGTCGCGGATCTGCCCCCCGTGCGTGATGTCGTTCACCATCACGCTGAACGCCACCGCGTTGCCGTTGTCCGACATGACATAGCCCGAAAGGCACCGCACCCCGTTGATCGACCCGCTCTTCGCGTAGACGTGGTTGCGGATCGTGTCGCCCCTGAACCGACGACGCAGCGTGCCCTCGCCCGGTTCCGGCAGCGACGCCACAAACGCGTCCCCGATCCCGGGCCGGCCCGCGAGGTCCACAAGCCACGCCGTCAGCGTCCCGGGCGCCACCCGGTTGCCCCGGCTCAGGCCCGAACCGTCGTCGATCGTCGTCGTGTTCGCGTACTCCGGGCCGAGATCGTCCGTGATGAGCATCCGGATCACCGCCGCCCCCGATTGCCAGGACCCCGGCTCGTGCGTCACCTCGTAGGCGATCCGCTTGATCAACGCCTCGGCATAAAGATTCTGGCTGTTCGTGTTCGCACGCTTCAAAATATCCGGCATCGCCGTCCGCACGACCGCCGCCGGCTTGAAGCCCTCGAAACGCTCGTTCACCGATGGACGACGCACAACGGGCCGGCCCTCCGTGTCGCGCGGGACGGCCACACCGAGCGCCTCGAGGTGCTCGGCCAGCAGCGAACCCAGAAACGCCGGGGGATCGTGCACCGCCGCGTCGATCCCCGCGGACGCGCCGATACGGACATCGCCGAAAACCGTGAACTCGTTGGCGGCCCGCTTCCCCACCGCCCGGGCCACCCAGGCCGTATGCCGGCCTTTGGATACCGTCTTGGCCTTGTTGCGGATCGAGATCCACCGGCCGACCCCCTCCACCGCCGGCTCGAGCCGGACGATCGGCGTCACACCCGCCACCGCGTTGCGGTCGTCCCCCGCGCTCAGGTAGAACGTCAGCACATTCGTGTGGAAATTCAGGCCCGCCACCTCGGCGCAGTACCACTTGTTCAGCTGATCGACCGGCCAGCCCGGGTGCACACGGTTGCCGTCGAACATCCGATCATCCAGCACGATCTCGCCCGCCCGCCGCGGCCCCGCCTTCGCCAGCGCCCGGGCGATCCGCTCCAGCTGGTCATCGACGGTCATCGGCGGGTCGTTCCGGTCGAGAAGCGCCGGGTCGCCCAGACCCGGGTCCCCGTCGCCGATGATCACGACCCGATCCCCGTCCCACCCGAACTTCGTCTCGAACACCGCGTCCGGCCCGAGCACGCGCAGCGCCGCACCGGTCGTCAGCAGCTTCATGTTCGACGCGGGGATCATCGGCGACCGACCGCCGCTCGAATAGATCTCCTCACCCGAAGGGACCCGCCGAACGTCGACACCGATCGTCGTGCTCCGGAGCGAGTCCTTCGCGCGGAGCGCCGCCTCGATCCGGCTCTCGAGCGTCTGCGCCGACGCGAAAACCGGGACGAACAGCAGGAACGCAACGGCGATCAATCCGGGCAGACCCGCCACGCGCACCGGATATCGGAATCGGGAATCTGGACGCATCGAGAAACACCTCCGCGGATGCCCACCCATCGGCGATTCGACGCCGATCGCTCCACTCCGCCCGACGCTCAATCGCCCCCGCCGACCCGGGAATCCAGAAGAGGCCGCACCGCCACCAGATCAACCTCCGCCACGGGCCACTCGGGCCAGAAATACCCGGCGATGATCGGCGCCAGATCCAGCCGCTGCCGCACCGGACGCGTCAGGTTCTCGACCTCGATCTCCGCCTCGGTCGACACCGGGATGCACCCCCGCGCCGCCCCCGGCTCGGGGATCAGATACGCCAGCGCCGGTTGTTCGAGGCCGGGAAGGGTCGAGCAGACCGTCCAACGCCAGGGCAGCCCGAGCCATCTGATCCGGTCCCGGCTCCCGAAGGCATCGCGCAACCCCGACCGCGCATCCTTGAACGCCGCCCGCTCCGCGGGATCCAGCCCGCCGAGAAGGTCGGCGAGCGTCGGCTTGGTAAACTCGTCCGCCCAGCTGGAAACGAGCGGTTTGGCGTGTTCCGGCATGTACGATCCCCGCTTGAACCGCACAACAATACGGCCCGGACCACCCCCACGCATCCCGATCCCGGTTCTCTACTACGATTCGCCCTGAACCGATCGGAGCCGACCAGTGACCACGCCCCCCAACCCGCCCGCACACCGGCCTTCAACCCCGGCAACAACGTTCAACCCGGCCGGCTCGACGGTCCTTATCGTCGACGACAACGAGCCCAACCTCGAGCTCCTCCGGGCCTACCTCGACCAGCTCCGCTGCCGGTCCCTGCTCGCCCGCGACGGGGCCGAGGCCCTCGAACTCTTCCGCAAGGAATCGCCCGATCTCGTCCTGCTCGACATCATGATGCCGCGCATGAGCGGCTTCCAAGTCTGCGAGGCGATCCGCGCCGAGGAGGGCGAACCCAGGACGCCCGTCATCGTCGTCACCGCGCTCAACCAGGTCGCGGACGTCGAACGCGCCGTCGAAGCGGGCGCTGACGACTTCCTCACCAAGCCCGTCGACCGGCTCGAACTGCTCGTCCGCGTCCGATCCCAACTCCAGATCCACCACCTCCGCCGGGAACTGCTCGCCGCCCGCGCCGAAGTCAAACGATTGCGCGAAGAACAAAGCGGCTGAAATGCGTGCCGATACCTCCCTCTCCCCGCTGTTCAGACTTGGGACATAGGTAACACCCGTTCGTACAGATGGGTGACGGTTGGTAAGTAGCATGTTTGGCTTCATTGGAAGGAGGCCAGTCATGCC
>JALWOY010000207.1 GCA_027083355.1 Phycisphaerales bacterium
GTCTGTGGCCATCTCGGCCTGCGTCCGCAATCGGTCCACAAGCTCGGCGGCTACCGCGTCCAGGGCCGGGACGAGGCCGCGGCGGCCGGGATACTGGCCGATGCCGAGGCCCTCGAGGCCGCCGGCGTCGACATGCTCCTGCTCGAATGCGTCCCCGTATCGCTGGCCGAGCGCGTCTGCCGGGCCGTCTCGGTGCCGGTCATCGGTATCGGCGCCGGTCCGGCCTGCCCCGGCCAGGTCCTCGTGCTCTACGACATGCTCGGCCTGGGCGAGGCGCCACCGCGTTTCGTCGAGGACTTCCTGACCGGCCGGGGTTCGCTGCGCGAGGCCGTCGAGGCCTATGTCGCGGCCGTCCACGAGGGCCGTTTCCCGGCCGAACACCAGGTCTACCGGTGACGCCCGTCATCACGCGGTCCAGCGAGCTGCGCCGCCAGGTCGCGGACTGGCGGGCCGAGGGGCGGCGCGTCGCCCTCGTGCCGACCATGGGCAATCTACATGCCGGACACCTGGCCCTCGTCGAACGCGCCGCCGGACTCGCCGAGCGGGTCGTCGTCAGCGTCTTCGTCAATCCGACCCAGTTCGACGATCCGGCCGACTTCGAACGCTATCCGCGCACGCTCGAGGCCGACCGCGAGCGGCTCGCCGCGGCCCCATGCGACCTCGTCTTCGCACCGACGCCGGCCGGGCTCTACCCCTTCGGTCAGGCCGCGGCCGTCCGGATCGAGGTGCCGGGCCTCTCGGAGGGGCTCTGCGGCGCCTGGCGTCCGGGCCATTTTGCCGGTGTCGCGACCGTCGTCTGCCGCCTCCTCAACGTCTGCCAGCCCGATCTGGCCGTCTTCGGGGAGAAGGACCTGCAGCAGCTCCGCGTCATCGAGCGCCTCGTCGCCGACCTCCAGATGCCGGTCGACATCGTCGGCGCGCCGACCGTCCGCGAGGCCGACGGGCTCGCCATGAGTTCCCGTAACACCTATCTCTCCAAGGACGAACGCCAGCGCGCCGCCGGGCTCTATCGCACGCTCTGCCGGCTCCGCGACGCCATCGCGGCCGGCGAGCCGGATCTCAAGGGGCTCGAAACGACAGGCAAGGACTGGCTCGCGGCCGAGGGCTTTGTGCCCGAATACGTCGAGATCCGCCGCTGGCGCGACCTCGGCCCACCGGAGGGCGACGACGATCTCGTCGTCCTCGCCGCCGCCCGACTCGGCAAGGCGCGGCTCATCGATAATTTGAGGGTCAGAGGGAAGAGAAAAGATGAAAGATGAAGGAGGCTGGATTTCGGGGGTACTTTTGTGGGTGTCCTAGTTTTTTTTCACGCTCGATTTTATCTGGGTGTCCCGCTGTATCTCTTTTTTACTCCTCTCACCCGAAAACCACTGGGCTTTGAGGCTGCCTGTTGACTTCGAGGGTGAAGAGATCCGGCCTGGAATAATGGCCCGCGACATCCAATGCCCTTTTCGACCCAGCCACACGTGCAGAATCGATCTCGGCAAACAAGATGCCCTTTTCTTCACGCAAGGGGCCTGCAACGATCTCACCGCCTGGCGCAACGACCAGAGAGTCTCCGGGATTGATCCAGTCCTCGCCATCAGGATAGAGCGTCTCTCTTTCAGGAACGTCAGACGGAATGTCGCCCCGGGTCAGCGCAACCCCTGCGCCGATCACCCAGCACCGCCCCTCACGTGCGATATGTTGCAGGGTGCCAATCCACCCATCGCCGCTATCGTATGTGGGTGCAACGTAGACCTCGATACCCTGGGAATAAAGGGCATATCGGGCCAAAGGCATGTAGTTTTCCCAGCATAGCAAGCTTCCCAACCTTCCAGACGGGGTATCCACCACGCGAAGCCCCGCTCCATCACCAAAACCCCAGACCATCCTCTCGGGATTGGTCGGCATCAGCTTTCGATGCCGATTCAGGATATTTCCATCCGGGCCAATGATCACGACCGTGTTGTACAGGGTTGCCCTGCTGAGCTGGCCGTCTCTTTCATTGAGCCCACAGACGATCGTGACCTCATGCTTCTTTGCCGCATCGCAAAGCAAGGACAGACCATTACGTTCGAGATCGACCGAGCTGGCCAGGAAACGCGCATGCAGCTGCTCACAGATTCCCCAATCGCTACCGGGACGAAGACGCCAGATCCACGCCGGGTAGCCTGATATAAACGCCTCTGGGAATACAACCAGCTCTGCACCCCCTTCTGCAGCCTCTCGAACAAGCGCAACGGCCTTTTCTAGGGTCCTCTCTCTATCCAGGACGACCGGCGAATCCTGAATAACAGCGACTGTCTGCATGGCACCCCTCCGTCAATTGATCCCATTCTTGACTTAGTGTTTATTTAGTTATTTAGGACACCCATATATTGACAGCGAGCATATCACGGCGTAGGTTCAGTCGAAGATTCGTGCAACCCACCGCCCAGGAGGTCAAGGATGACCCAGGCTCGCTCCCGTCTCGTCTCGGTCGAGACGACTCCCTACTATCACTGCGTCTGCCGCTGTGTCCGCCGCGCCTTCCTCTGCGGCAACGATCCGTTCTCGGGGACCAACTACGAACACCGCCGACAATGGATCGTCGACCGCATGGCGGTCCTGACCAAGGTCTTCTGTCTCGACATCGCGGCCTATGCGGTCATGAGCAATCATTACCATTGCCTCGTCCGCCTGGCGCCCGAACAGGCACAGGCCTTGTCCCACGAAGCGGTCGTCGAACGCTGGTGCACCGTGTTTTTAGGGCCGCGACTCATCGAGCGCTATCGGGCCGGAGAGGCGCTGTCCGTGGCGGAACGGGCCGTCGTCGATGAGATCATCGAGACCTGGCGGGAACGTCTGGCCGATCTGGGCTGGTTCATGCGCTGTCTCAACGAATACATCGCCCGCAAGGCCAATACCGAAGACGACTGCAAGGGCCGTTTCTGGGAAGGACGTTATCGGAGCCAGGCCCTGCTCGACGAGGCCGCGGTCCTGACCTGCATGGCCTATATTGATCTCAACCCGATCCGCGCCCGAATGGCCAA
>JALWOY010000208.1 GCA_027083355.1 Phycisphaerales bacterium
CGTCGAAAGCAACAGAGCAAAGAGTTCGCGTTCCATACCAGGTCTCCTTCATGGGTGAAGGACCTAGTATGGACGCAACTCTTTGAAAGCGCAAGTCTTACACGCATGGCGCAAAAGGCCCGTGCGCGCGGGGCTCGTGATATGGGGTGAGGGAGGAGAGAAAACACCCGGCTCTTGTTCCAGAACTCACGAGAATCTTCTGGAATCCGTATCACATCCCAATCAACCACTGTAGTTTCCGGTTTGTTCGTATCTTTCCCGGCCATCAAGTGAACCCGCGGTCGGCCGGAACCGAATCATTTGGTGCGTTGGTCGGTTCAACCTGTAGACTCATCGACGGGGAGGCCCCATGAACGACATCCGCCGAATGCTCCGTATCGCCGCCCTTCGTTTGTTCATCGCGGATGTGTTCCGCGCGGCCATCTCGACGGCTTCGCTCGCGGCCTGGGTGCTGTTGGCGCTGGTGGTGGTGCAGAAACTCGGGCCGTGGACGTTCCCTTGGCAGACCCTTTTCGGCGTCGCGGCCGGGGCGGTGGCGCTGGTTTCGCTCGTGATCGCCGCGGTGCGCCAGCCGCGGGGGTTGGCGTTGGCCGACGAGTTCGACCGCCGGGCGGGCCTCCGCGAGACCGTCAGCACGGCCGTTCTGCTCGACGGTCGGCCCGACGCGTGGTCGCGGGCGGTGATCGCGTCGGCGTCCGATCGTGTCCGTCGGGTGGTGCTCAGGGACGCCATGCCGATCGCGGTTCCATCCGGGTGGCGGACGCCGCTGGTTGTGTTGGCGGCCGCGTTTCTGGTGTTGGGGTTGGCACCGCGGCACGATCTTTCGGGTCTGCTGGACCGCCGGGCCGACGCCGAGGACGGGCAGGCCGAGATCCGGTCCGTGGCGCTCGAGGTGCGATCGCAGGAAGAGCAGATCCGTGAGGTGCTCGCCAAGGCGGGTGTCACGCTCCCGGAGGAAGAGCAGGAGCAGGCCGACCCCACCGCCGCGGACAAGCCCAAGACCCCGGAAGAGGTCAAGCGGGCGGCCCTCAAGAAGCTGACCAAACTCAGCGACGAGCTGAACAAGATGAGCAAGAGCGACTCGGCCCAGCGGCTCGACGCGATGCGCAGGGCGCTGAAAAACCTCCGGTCCCCCGGCCCCGGCCCGATGCAGGCGTTCGCCCGGAATCTCGCCCGGGGCGACTTCGCGGCGGCGAAGAGCGAGCTCGAAAAACTGGCCAGATCGATCGAGTCCGGCGAGATGAGCGACGAGCAGAAGGCGGAGGCCGCCCGGCAGATCCGCCGGCTCGCCTCGCAGATGCAAGCCCTCGCCGAGCAGCGCGACGCCCTGCGGTCGGCCCTGGAAAAAGCGGGGATGGACCCGCAGCAGGCGGCGAAACTCGCGGCCGACCCCGACGCGCTGAAAAACGCCCTCGAACAGATGCAGGGCCTCAGCCCCGAGCAGATGCGGTCGCTGATGAACACGGCGATGAACCAGCAGTCGGCGTGCGAATCGATGCAGTCGATGGCGGGATCGATGGCGCAGATGGCCCAGTCGATGGCGGGCACGCAGCCGAGCACGCAGGCGATGAAGAAGCTTAGCGAGCAGCTGACCGCGGCCGAGATGATGCAGTCGGAGTTGCGGGCCGTCGGTCAGGCCTTGCAGCAGTGCCGGGGGCAGATGCAGCGGCTCGGGGAGTCGATGTGCAACAACCCCGGCAATGCATTCTGCCGCTATGGGCACGAGGGCGGGCCGGGCGCCGGGATCGGTTCGGCCACCGTGTGGAACGAGGTGGACGGGACACAGCCCCCCGCCGATGACTACGTCCTCAAGAGCGAGAAGACCCGGGTGCGGAATCTCGGCGGCCCGGTCATCGGCTCGACCCTCGTCTACGGGGCGCAGATCAGGGGTGAGGCCAGAGCCAGGTTCGGCGAGGTCGCCCGGGCGTCGGCGGTGCGTGCGGCCGAGGCCGTCGAGACGATGCAGGTGCAGCACCGTTACCGCAACGCGGTTCGTCACTACTTCGGCCGCCTCGAAGCCCTCGCCGGTCAGCAGGGCGAAGCGCCCGGACGATCGGACGCCGAAACCCCGTCCACCGACGGCGGCTGAGGCGCTGCCAAATCGACACCCGCGACACCCGGGTCCCGGTCGACATGACACCCGCGCGTGCGCCCGCCGGCCGATCGGGCGGGGGTGTCTTTGGCACGCCTCTTGCCATGTTGTGCACTACCGGGGTTGATCACGGTTGGTCGAGAACCCCGGCTGTCAAAGGCTGTCAAAGACAAAGGGAAATGACACGAAAGGAGGGTTCGTGATGACCGTACTGATGAGGAGAAAAGACCCGATGCTCGCCCCGATCGACAGGCTGTTCGACCGGGTGATGCGTGAGCCGTTCTTCGGCGAGCTGTCCACGATCGACGAGGGCACGCTGGCGCTGGATGTCATGGATGACGGCGACAACATCATCGTCAAGGCGTCGCTGCCCGGGTTCAAGCGCGACGATGTTTCGGTCGAGATCTCCGACGGCGTGCTGACGATCAACGCCCGGCACGAGGAGACGACCGAGGAATCGGACGAGCACTTCTATCGCCGTGAGCGCCGCACCGGCGCCGTGAGCCGCCGCATCGCGCTGCCCGCGGCGGTGGAGGAGGAGAAGGCCGACGCCCACCTGGTCGACGGCGTGCTCACGCTGAAGCTGCCGAAGGCCGGTGGCGCCCGTCCGAAGAAGATCAGCATCAAGTAACACGGGCAGACCCCGGCAGTGTTGGGTTTCGCAGTGCGTGCCCGTGCGAGATGCTGATCAGGAACGCCCGGTCCACGGGGTGCGCCGTGGGCCGGGCGTTTTTCATGCCATCAGGCCCGCGATGATCTCCAGGCCCGCTTTGAGTTTGTCGTCGGGCGTCGCGAAGCTGATCCTGAAGTGTGTGTCCCGCGACGAAAAGATATTGCCCGGGATCACGAGCACCTCGCGCTCCAGGCACCGCTCGAAGAACGCGCTGCCCGTCATCCCGAGACGCTCCGGCACACGCACGAACGCATAAAACGCCCCGTCCGGCTCGACAAGATCCGTCACCGGTGAGAGCATCCCGACGACCATGCTCCGGCGGCGCTCGAACCGCTCGACCGTCGCGCGCATATCCGTTTCAATGGCCGCCATCGCCGCCGCCTGCAGCGGCGCGGGGGCGCACACGAACGTGTATTGCTGCAGCCGGGTCATCGCCCCGATCAGGGACGCCGGGCCCGCGGCGTAGCCCAATCGCCAGCCCGTGCACCCGTAGGTCTTGCCGAAACCGCGGATCAGAAGGACATCCTCCTCGCTGCCCGCGAGCCGGGCCGGGCTGGGACAACGCAGGTGGTTCGGGTCGCCCGCCGACGGTTGTGTGCGCGCGCGGCGGAACGCGAACTCGTCGTAGATCTCGTCGGCGATCAGCAGCACCCCGCGTGATCGGCACAGGTCCAGCAGGTCGCGCACCTCGTCGACGCTCAGCGCCACGCCCGCAGGGTTCGACGGCGAGCAATACAGCACCGCCTTGGTCCGGTCCGTCAGCAGCGGCTCGACACGCTCAGCCGTCATGCGGAAATCCGGGTATGTGTCGCACAGCACAGCTCGGGCGCCGCACATCGTCGCCAACTCCGGGTAGCTCACGAAGTACGGATCGGGGATCACCACCTCGTCGCCCGGGCTCAGCAGGCTGAGAAACGACAGCAGCAGCGCGCCGCTCGTCCCGCTCGTCACCATCAGACCCGGGCCGGGGCTGTCGGGCGTCAGCGCGCAGCGCCAGCCCGTGTCGCGTTCGAGAGCAACCGCGATCCGCTCGCGCAGCGCCGGCGTGCCCTGTGTCAGCGTGTAGCCGTTCTGGTCGTGATTGATCGCGTCGACCGCGGCTTTTTTCAGCGCATCGGGGACGTGAAAATCGGGTTGGCCGATGCTCAGGTTGATCGGGTCTTTCAGGCCCGCGGCGAGCTCGAACACCCTGCGGATGCCCGAAGCGTCGATCGCGCGGGCACGCTCAGACAGCAGTGCCGAGGTGTCCATGCCGCAAGTCTATGCGCACAGACAACCGGGCCCCGGATCGGAGCCGTCCCGGACAACCCCGTTGGATGGTGAGCGGCCGTGTTACTCGACGACGCGGGTCTTGCGCAGCCCGAGCGCCGAATCTTTCTTCGGGTCGAACTTCTTGTCCTTCTTCAGGACTTCGATGCGCTCGGCCCGTGTCATCACGTTGCGCTTGCCCTTGAGGTTCCCGGAGGTTTTCAGCGAGCGGTCGAGGCTCATGTTCAACTCCCCGCGGGCCGCACGCCCGCCGTATTCATCATCCACCATACCGGCGCCAGAGCGGGTCGGAAAAATCCGACGCACCGCCGGCCTCGGCCCACGACCGGCCCAGCCGCGCCATGCGACGCTCGAACCGTGTCCGCTGCGCCTTCGTTGAGGAGAACCGGTCTCCCGGCACGGCCAGCCCCAACGCGATCACCCGGTAACGGCCTGAAGTATTCCGCCCCGAACCACCCCGATCAACCCCCGGGACCGCAATCGCCGGCTCATCTTTCGATGCGAGATATCGGACCGCCTCCAACGCCTGCTCCTTCGGGAGTGTCGCCAGCTCGAGATAGTTCGATCCCACAATCCGGGGGTCTTCGGCGAGCGGGCCGTCGGCACCGAAAATGTTCACACCCGAATGGGTGGGGGAACCGGCCCGGCGGCCGCTTTGTTCGTGGACCGTCCCGGTCGAGTCAGCGGGATCGTTTTCGGCCGGTCCGTCCGCGTGCCCGGTGTCGCCCGAGATCGGGTCGGCGAATACCCGGTCGGCGTCGCGGGCGGCGAACTGCTGCATCTCGGCGCGTTCGGCCGACACCCCCACGCGGTACCCCACCCCGTAAGAGACGACCAGCAGCACGATAATGACCGCGACACCGACGTAGACCCAGGTCATCGGGAGGACGACGCGGCCGTTGCCCCGTTCGAGACCCAGCAGAGGGGGGGGCGAGGCCCTCCGTCCCGAGCCTTCATCCCGCGTGGACCCGGAGATCAGATCGAAAAGAGGCTTGCCACGCCCGCGTGCCATGCCCCCATTCTACATCATCGGGGGCCCCGGGCCCCGGCGGTTCTATACTCCAGCACCATGGCCATCCCCGACGATGACATCATCCTGCTCGAGACCCCCCCGCTGAACCGCGCCGAGAGCCTGTATATCCCCGAGATCTTCCGGGGGTTCGGCACCACGCTGCGCCACTTTTTCACCTCGTTCGGTCAGGGCAAAACAAGCCGGACGATGCAATACCCCGAGCAGCGACGCGAGCACATGCCCGTCACGGAAGGGGGCCAGCACGCGAGCAATTTCCGCGGCGTGCACCGGCTCAACCGCGACGAGGAGGGCCGGGTCCGGTGCGTCTCGTGCATGATGTGCCCGACGCTCTGCCCCGCCAACTGCATCCATATCGAGGCCGCCGAGAGCCCGTGGGATGACCGCGAGAAATACCCGGCCAAGTTCGAGATCGACGAGCTGCGGTGCATCTTCTGCGGGATGTGCGAGGAGGCCTGCCCGGTCGACGCGATCGAGCTGACGACCGAGTACGACATCGTCGGGCTCTCGCGTCAGGAAATGATCTTCGACAAGAACAAGCTGCTGCAGATCTACGACGCGACGATCGGCAAGAAACCGATGTGACGCGAGCCGGACCTCGCCCAACGTTCACCGAGCGCGCGCACGACCTGTGGGAAAGAGCCGCGACCGGAAGGGAGCGGTTTGTTCCCCCCTTGTGGCACGGGCGTCCCCGCTCGTGTTTCGCTTTTTCTTTGTCATTGTCCAACAAGAGGCCCGAGCGGGAGCAAGGGCTTTCTTCTTCCGGCGTTCATCTTCCGGTGGGCCGGGTGTGGTGCCCGGCTTCTCATTCATTCAGGGTCGTCACGACGCGGGGTTCACGAACGCCCGGGGCTTGATCGCTCGCGCAGGTTCGCCGACCGCGATGGACCACCCCGGCAGCTCGCCCTCGACGAGTGCTCTGGCGCCGACCACCGTGCCGGCGTGGATGGTGCTGCCCGGCATCACGAACGCATCGGTCGCCACCCAGCAATCGTCCTCGATCGTGATCGGGCCGCGACGCAACAGGTTCGGATCGGGTCGGCCCGCGGGCTGATCCGGCTCGGTGCAGACCGTCGCCAGTGTCACATACTGGCTGATGACGCAGCGGTCGCCCACGTCGACGCGTTGATCGAGTCGCAGGTCGGCCCGGTCCCCGAAAATGGTGAGATGTCCCGCGCTGAGATTCCACGGGCGATCGATGCGGACACTCGGCCGGATCTTGGTGGTCGGGGCGATCCGTGCGCCGCACAAGCGGAGGATGCGTCGCCGGATGCCGTGCAGCGGTGTCGGGCTGAGGCGGAACACGGGCCGCAGCATCCACCAGAGCAGCGCCCGGCTCATGACGCGGCGCCTCCGTCGGCCTGTGTTTCTTCGATCGGCTTGGCCGGATTGCCCCGGAGCCGGGCGCCGGCCGGGTAGGGGCGGTACACACTCGCCCGGGGCCAGACGCGGCAATCGTCGCCGAGGACCACCTCCGGCCCGAGGTAGGCGTCGGCGCCGATCAGACACCGATTGCCGACGCGGATCGGGGGTTTGACCAGCGGAAACCGGCTGTCTGTCATGTCGTGCGTGCCCGCGCACAGGTGCGCGTCGCGTTCGATGAGTGTGTCGTCACCGATCGTGATCGGCCCGAGGGCGTAGAGGATGACGCCGTCTGAAACGCGAACACCCGAACCGAGGTGGATGTTCCATGGGATCAGGATGTCGACTTTTCGTGCGATGACACAGCCCGGTCCGCAATCCCCCCCGAACAGGCGGATAAGCCCGGGCCGGGCCGCGGGGATAAGAGCCCAGACCGCCCTGCCCAGTGTGCTCCAGATGATACGGACGATTTTTTCTTTCGTGGTCCAGACGGATCGGCGGGTCGGTTCGGGCCTCGGTGGGTCTGGGGGGTTCGGGTGGGTCATTGGGATGTGGTGTGGTCGGTCTGCGGGCCGCGGTGCGGTTCGGACCGGGTGCATTCGGGCCGATTTCGGAGTCTATCGTAGCAATCCGATCCCGGTTGCCGAACAAGCCGATACGGTCTGCACGCCGATGAGCACGACGAAACGTCTCGAAAAACTCGCCCGCGGGACGCTGCCCCCGCCCGCCGCCCGTTTCGCCAAGCGTTTGGCGGTGTATCCGCGGTACGCCATGCAGGCCCGGGTGTGTCGGGCGGGGTACAGGCGGTACGGCGACCGGTACCCGCAGAAGATCCTGTTTGTCGCGGGTTTGCCGAAAAGCGGGACGACCTGGCTCGAGAAGATGCTGTCGAGTTGGCCCGGATTCGGGGAGATCCTGATTCCCGAAGTCGCCCGGCACGAGATGATCCAGGGCGGGAGCGACCGTTACGAGCTTCCCGATCAGATGTTCGAACGGTTCAAGAACATGCTCGTGCTGACCAAGATGCACGTGCACGGCAGCGAGCACAACGCCCGTGTGCTGCGTGAGGCGGGTGTCCGGTATGTCGTGCTGTTCCGCGATTTGCGTGACGTGGCGGTGAGCAATTCGTATTACGTCCGCAATACACCCTGGCACCCCGAGCACCCTTATTACGCGGGGAAGGATGTGCAGGAGTGCCTCGGGGTTTTCGCCGAGCGGACGCTCGACGATTATGCGAACTGGGTCCGACTCTGGGCGGCGAACGCGGACCCGGAGCGGAGCATCATCCTGCGGTACGAGGAGATGCTCGAAGATGTGCGGGATTGTCTGCGTCGGATCGCGGACCTGTTCGAGCTGGATGCTTCGGACGAGCGGATCTCGGAGATCGCGGAGCGGAACAGTTTCCGACGGATGAGCGGGGGGCGCGACCGGGGCCAGGCGAACACGTCGGACTTTGTGCGCAAGGGCGTCGCGGGGGACTGGCGGAATCACTTCACGCCGTCGCTTTGTGATCTGTATAAATCAAAGATCGGGCGTTTTCTGGTCGATTTCGGGTACGAGCCCGACGAATCATGGTCGGTCGTGGAGGGATCATGATGGCGGGCGACGCGTCCGGGCAGGACAAACCGATCGGGATCCACCCGGAAACGGGGAAGCCCCTGCGCGTGGTCATCCTCAACCAGTATTACATGCCCGACGTCGCCTCGACGGGCCACCTGCTGCACGAGTTGGCGACCGAGCTCGCGGCTCTGGATTTCAGGGTCGAGGTTCTGACGAGCCGGCCGAGCTACGGCCCGCGTGAGACGTGGGTGGATTGCCCGCTGCGTGAGACCGTCGACGGTGTGAAGATCACGCGGATGTGGACGACGCGGTTCAGCAAGGACAACCTGCTGGGCCGGGCGGTGAACTACCTCACGTTCATGGGGCAGCTGCTTCTGCGGGTGCTGGTGACGAGCCGATCCGACACGGTGTATCTGTACACGACGAACCCACCTTTTCTGGGGATCGTGGGCGCGTTCGTGTCGTTGTTCCGTCGGCACGCGTATGTCATGCTGCTGCACGACGCGTACCCGCAGATGGCGGTGTGGGTGGGCACGATCCGCAAGGGCGGGCTCGCCGAGAAGATCTGGCACTGGGTCAACAAGATCAGTTACGGCCGGGCGAGGCATTCGATCGTGCTGTGCCAGAAGGCCAAGAGTCTGGTATGCGGGACGTACCGGGTGCCGCGCGACCGTGTGCACGTGGTGCCCAACTGGGCCGACCGCAACGCGTTGACCAAGAAGAAGAAGCCGGAGAGCGAGTTCGCGGCTTCGCATGATCTCCTGAATCATTTCGTCGCGTTGTATTCGGGCAACCTCGGGCTGTACTACGAGTTCGAGACGCTTCTCGACGCGGCGGAGCTGCTCACGGACGTGCCGTTCAAGCTCGTGTTCGTGGGCGCGGGGGGCAAGCGGAACTGGCTCGCCGACCAGATCATCAAGCGTGAGCTGACGAACACCATGCTGCTGCCGTACCAGCCGTATGAGAAGCTGGCGGATTCACTGGCGGCGTGCGACGCGTCGTTCGTGACGATCGCGCGGGGGATCGAGGGGATCTCGTTCCCGAGCAAGCTGTACACGTCGCTGGCCGTGGGCCGGCCGATCCTGGCGCTCAGCGAGGACGACAGCGAGCTGCGCGATCTTGTCGAGTCGCACCGGGTGGGCAAATGGAGCCCGATCGGCGACGCCGAGCGGCTCGCCGGGAATATCCGCGACCTGATGAACGATCCCGACGAGGCCGACCGCACGGGCGAGCGTGCCCGCCGGCTGTTCGAGCGGGCGTTCACGCTGCGTGCGTGCGCGGCGCAGTACGCCGAGGTGCTCCGTGCGAGCCACCCGCTGATCCGTGACCAGCGCTGCGCGACGAGCGAGACGATCGGGGTGCAGGTCGAGGAATCGAGTGCGGGATGATGCACGCCCGCTGCCCGACGGCGCGGGCGGGTGCTTCAGCCCTGCTCGGTGTGGTACGGGCTCTGCGATAGCGCGTCGGCCATGAGCGAGGCGAATGTCCCCGAGGATTCCGGGGTGTCCGGCTCGGCGTCGGGGTCGGGCTGGAGACGGGTGTAGGTGCCGTCCGGGTTGAGTTCCCACGCGTTGAATCGGTCCCGCCACAGGATGTCGAGGATGGACCAGAGCCGCCGGCGTGCGGCGTCGTCCTCGACCGGGGCGACCGCCTCGACGCGGGCGTTGAGGTTGCGGTACATCCAGTCGGCCGACCCGATGGAGAACCGGCCTTCGAGCGGCTCGTCGCTGCCGTCGGCGAAGTGGTAGATCCGCGAGTGTTCGAGGAACCGCCCGATGATGGACCGGACGCGGATGTTCTCGCTGAGGCCCTCGACGCCGGGGCGGAGGCAGCAGAAGCCGCGGACGACGAGGCGGACGGTGACGCCGGCGTTGCTGGCCTCGTAGAGCCGGCGCGTGATGGCACGGTCTTCGAGCTGATTCATTTTGGCGAAGATGCGTGCCGGCTTGCCGGCCTTTGCGTGTTCGATCTCCCGGTCGATGGCGTCCTCGAAGGCGCGGCGCATGGTGCCGGGCGCGACGATGAGTTTTTCGTATTGCTGGTCGGCGGCGTGCCCGGTCAGTGTGTTGAAGACCTTGACGATGTCGGAGGTGAGCACGGGGTCGGCGGTGAGCAGCCCGAGGTCGGTGTAGAGCTGCGCGGTCCTCGGGTGGTAGTTGCCCGTGCCGATGTGGGCGTAGGCGCGGATGCCGGGGCCTTCGTCGGTGTGCTCGCGGCGGACGACGAGCGAGCACTTGCAGTGCGTCTTGAGCCCCAGCACGCCGTAGGCGACGTGCACGCCGGCGTGCTCGAGCTGCCTCGCGAAGGTGACGTTGCGCTGCTCGTCGAAGCGGGCGCGCAGCTCGACGAGGCAGGCCACATTTTTCCCGTTCTCGGCGGCGCGGATGAGCGATCGCACGAACGGCGAATCGGGGCTGGTCCGGTAGATCGTCTGCTTGATCGCGAGCACGTCGGGGTCGTCGGCGGCCTCGGAGATGAACCGCTCGACGGAGTGCTCGAACGACTCGTAGGGGTGATGCAGAAGAATGTCGCGTTGGCGGATGCGCTCGAAGATCGTCTCGCTCGGGCCGTCCGCGTCGCCGCGCGGGGTGCCGGATCTCGGCCGCCCGTCGTCGATCGGGGCGAGGTCGCGCAGGGCCTTCGGGATGATCGGCCTCCAGGGTGTCTCGCGCAGATCGGGCCGGGGCAGCGAGGCGATGTGGAGCAGGTCGGCGTATTCGAGCGGCCCGCGACGCTGGTAGACGTCCTGCTCGTCGAGCCCGAGTTGCCCGGTGACGACCTGCAGGACCTCATCGGAAGCGTCGGGATGGGCCTCGACGCGGACGGCGTCTGCGAAGCGGCGCTTGCGGAGCTCGTCCTCGACCTGCTCCATGATGTCGTCGGCGTCCTCGTCGTCCTCGTCGAGGGCCGCCGAGCGGGTGACGCGGAAAGCCGTCACGTCCTTGATCTCGAGGCCGGGGAAGAGCCGGCTCAGGTTGTGGGCGATCAGGTCGTCCAGGGCGATGAACTCGTGGGCGTCCTCGTCGTCGGTTTCGAGCGGGACGAAGCGGGGCACGACGCCCGGGATCTTGACACGGGCGAACGTGCGGCGGGTCGACCCGGGGCCGGAGATGAGCAGCCCGAAGTTTTCCGAGAGGTTGGAGATGAATGGGAACCGGTGCGACGGATCGACCGCGAGCGGGGTGAGAATGGGGAAGACGTTGGTGTTGAACCAGCGGTCGATCTTCGCCCGTCGGGATTCGCCCAGATCGCTGTAGCGCCGGATGTGGATGCCCGCCCGCGAGAGCGCGGGGAGGAGCTCTTCGATCCAGCAGTCGGCCTGCCGGGTCTGGAGCTCGATCACGCGGCGGCGGATCTCCTGGCGGAGCCGGCCGAGCGTGATGCCCTCGTGGGTGGTTTTCTCGGCGCCGCCCCGGCTGGCGATCCTGAGCTTGAGCAGCCCGACGCGTTTCATGAAAAATTCGTCGAGGTTGGTCGAGAAGATGGCGAGGAATTTCACCCGTTCGAGCAGGGGCACGCGGGTGTCGGTGGTCTGTGCGAGCACGCGCTCGTTGAAGGCGAGCCAGGAAAGATCGCGGTTGATGAATTCATCGCGGACGGGCACGACAGATCCTAAGGCCGCGTCCGTGGCCGGGCGTGCTGTCGTGCTTCACCCGGCGTTCGGCCCCGCGCACACGGGCCTTTTGCGCCATGCGTGTAAGACTTGCGCTTTCAAAGAGTTGCGTCCATACTAGGTCCTTCACCCATGAAGGAGACCTGGTATGGAACGCGAACTCTTTGCTCTGTTGCTTTCGACGCTT
>JALWOY010000209.1 GCA_027083355.1 Phycisphaerales bacterium
CACCAACGCGCTCCACCTCATGCTCGGTCTGTCGCTGCTGGTTCCGGCACGGCTGTCGCTGCCCGTCCTGCTCGGCGGCTGCCTGCTGGCGCCACAGCTCGACCTCGACCGACGCCTCGACGACCTGCGAGACACCAGCGCCGTCTACCAGGACGACTACGTCGAAGCCCGAGGTACCGGTCTGCTGGAGAAGCTCCGACAGGCCGGCGTCGGCACGCTGACCTTCCGCCACCGGTCGTGGAGCCGCCTCGGACAGTTCGAGCTGGTCGAGGTCGACAAGCAGACCGGGGTAAGCACAGCCCCACCCCCAGCCGCTGTCGCCTGTCGCGGGGAGTAGAACGGTCCTCCTGAACCAGGAGGTCGAAGATGAAGAGCCAGAGACGGCGCTGGACGGCTGCGGACGCGGAGCGGGTGCTGGCGGCGTTCGAAGAGAGCGGACTGAGCCTGGCGGAGTTCTGCCGTCGCCAGGGCGTTCACCCGGAGCGGGTTCGTCGCTGGCGGAAGCGCCTGGAGACGGCATCACCGTTGCCGGTGCCCCGGCTCGTCGAGTTGGTTCCGACCAGACCGTCCGTGGGCGTGCGGCTGCGGGTGGTGTTCCCGACCGGCGTCCATGTCGAGGTCAGCGAAGTCTCGCTGGACGAGGGGCTGGCCACGACGTTGTCGGCGGTCGCCTCCCTGCCGTTGAACGCCAGCACCAACACGGCGGAGGAGCCATGCTGATGCCACCGGGCGTCCGGGTGTTCATGGCCGCCGAACCCGTCGACCTCCGCGCCTCCTTCTACCGGCTCGCCACCCATGTCCGCGCCACCCTCGACGCCGACCCCCAGAGCGGCCACCTCTACCTGTTCGTCGGCAAAGGCCGGAACCTGGTGAAGATCCTCTTCTGGGACCGGCATGGCTACTGCATCTTCGCCAAGAAGCTCGAGTCCGGCCGCTTCGTCCTTCCAGACGACATCCCCGAGGGCGCGACACGTCACGAGGTCGACTTCGCGACGTTGACGCTGTTCCTGGAGGGGATCGATCTGACCGGCGCGCGGCGCCGCAAGCACTATCAACCGCCCCGTTCGCGCGGACGGAGACAGAGGTCTTGATCTCAATTTGACAAGCGATCACGGGATCTTGCCTGCGCTCAGGTTACATGCGAATCATGTCGCAGGCCGAGCCCACATCCGTCGCCATCGCGCTGCTGAAGGAACGCGATCGGGACGCTCTCGTCGAGCGGTTGACGGCGACCCTCGCCGACCTGGCGCTCGATGAAGCGGTCGCCTTCCTCGCGGACCTGTTGCTGGCGGCCGGCGCGGACCGGGACCGTCTCAAGGAGCGCGTGGTTTCGTTGCTGGCGAGCCGCTTCGGCCGCCGTTCGGAGAAGTCATCGGACGACCAGCTTCAACTGTTCGCGCAGGCGCTGATCCGCGAGCCTGGCAAGGACGCTGTTGAAGGCGAGCAGACCGACGACGCCACCACGTCGAGCGAGCAGGGCAAGACCGCCGCAGAGCTCATCGAGCAGACCAACAACGAGATCGAGTCGGAGAAGGAAGCCCAGCGGCGGGCGCGCAAGAAGGCGGCAGAAGCCCGACGGCAGGCCGCCAGGCTTGAAGGCAAGGACGGCGACTCGGTGCCATGGCCAACGCACCTGCCGGTGCGAGAAGAGACCCTGCCGCTGCCCGAAGAACTGCGGTGCTGCGCCGACTGTGGCGAAGAGCGCAAGGTGATCCGCTACGACAAGAGCTGGCGCTTGGAGCACCACACCACCAGCGAGGTCGTCGTCACCCGCACCCCCGTCGCCGCCTGCAAGAGCCACCACGGCGGGCCGGTGAGCGTTCCGGTGCCGCCGAAGCCGGTCGACAAGGGACAGCTCGGGTTCTCCCTTGCCAGCCACATCCTGTGGCTGCGCATCACCCACAACCTGCCGGTCCGGCGGATCGCCGAGATGCTGCAGGCGGAAGGGGCGCCCGTGTCGGAGCGGGTGATCCACACCTTGATCGGCGAGACCGGACAACGAGCCCGGCCGGTGGTCGAAGCCATCGCCGCCCGGGTTCGGCAAGCCGAGCTGGTCAACATCGACGACACCTTCACCGACGTCTACGAAGAAGGAGACGACAACGGGAGCGGACGACACCGAAAACGAGTGCGCCGACGAGCCAGGGTGTGGGTTGCACTCGGCGATGAACGCTACGCCTACTTCTTCGCGACCAGGAGCTGGAAGGCTGAGGAGGCCGTCGCGGCCCTCGGTGAGATCTCGGGCGTGCTGCAGGGCGACGGCTACGGCGGGTTCCCTGGATACGCCGCCGAACACGACGTGACCCTGGCGGGCTGCATGTCGCACCTGCGCCGGAAGATGCAGGCCGCCGTCAAGGCCAAGGACCCACGCGCCAGCCTGCCGATGGGCCTGATCAACGGGATGTACAGCGTCGAGAAGCTGGCGCGCCTGCGCCGCCTGTCGCCCGACGAGCGCCTTGCGTTGCGGCAGGAGCGTTCCGTCCCCATGATGGCCAAGCTGCTGGACTGGGCCGATGACGTCGCGCCGACCATCGTCAAGGGCAGCCCGCTGGGCAAGGCGTGGACCTACCTCGACAACCAGCAGGAGATGCTGCAGGTCTTCCTCCACCATGGCGCCGTCAGCATCGACAACAACGCCGCTGAGCGCGCCCTGCGCCGACACACCGTCGGCCGCAAGCTCTGGCTCTTCTTCCGAGACCAGGACAAGCTCGAGCACGTCGCCCGACTCATGGCCATCCTCACCACCGCACGACTCCACGGTGTCGAAGAGAAGGCCTACCTCACCTGGCTCCTTGAGCAGCTCGCCCGGCGGGAGTGGTCCGACAAAGCCGCCGACGCGCTCCTCCCCGATGCCTGGATGGCGATGAACGAGAAGCAGGCCGAGGACCTCGGCGGCTGACGGAGAAGACGCGACGGGCATCCGGCCTCTTCACATGGCCACGGGCCCGCTGCGGCTGGGGGTGGGGTGGAGCTTACGAAGAAGCGAAGGCCATAAGG
>JALWOY010000210.1 GCA_027083355.1 Phycisphaerales bacterium
CAACAGAGCAAAGAGTTCGCGTTCCATACCAGGTCTCCTTCATGGGTGAAGGACCTAGTATGGACGCAACTCTTTGAAAGCGCAAGTCTTACACGCATGGCGCAAAAGGCCCGTCAGCGACGGGCTCATTCACCGCGCGAAACGGCGTTTCGCCGGGTGCCGTGGAAATGCGGCGTTTTTCCACGAACGAACCGCGGGTGATGCCGGGAAAAGAGCCCCAAGCGTCAGCGCGGGGCCGAGATGTCCGAGGGCTTGCAGCGACACGGGGCCGCCCGGCCCGTCGCTCACGCTCCGGGTTCCTTTCTATGCGCAAAACGGCGTCCCACCGGAGGCCCGGGAAACTCGGCGTGTTACTTCGCCGCCTCTCGACCCAGCTGTTGGGCCCGCTCGATGAGGTCGGCGTCGAGCGTCTCCGGGTCGGTGGTCGATTCGAGGGCCGGGGTCAGCTCGAAGTGCCACTCGACGACATCATCGAACCGCAGCGGGATCGCCTCTGCGATCAGATCCGGTCCGGGCCACTGCCAGATCGGGGCGCCTGCCTTCCGGCTCGTCCAGAGTGGCTCGTAGCCGTCCTTTTCGAGGCGGACGTCGTACCGGCCGTAGAAGGTGAAGTCCGCCTCGGCGGGGGTTCGGCCGATCTCGACATCGTTGAGCCAGACGGTCGCCCCCGGCGGGTCGGACGTGACGCGGATCTTGCGATCGACACACCCGGGGAGGAGCAGCGCGGGGAGCAGGAGAGCCGGGAGTGCCGACCTCGCACGCGACCGGGCCCGTATCGGGGCTGGAGCCGGGGGGCGTTGTCGGTTCATACCGGGGCCTCCTCGATGCTGCGGCCGTTGTTCTGGTGCTTGAATTCGTCTCCCCTGAACAGGCTGCCGAGATAGACGCGGCGGACGAGGTCGTTGTTGATCAGTTCGTGGGGCGTGCCCTCGGCGAGCACGCGGCCCTCGTTGATGATGTAGGCCCGGTCGCAGACGCTCAGGGTCTGCTGGACGTTGTGGTCGGTGATGAGGATGGCGATGCCCTGATCGGTCAGACGCCGAACCTCACGCTGGAGATCCTCAACCGCGATGGGGTCGACCCCGCTGAACGGCTCGTCGAGCAGGATCAGTTTGGGGTCGGTGACGAGCGAGCGGGCGATTTCGAGCTTGCGGCGTTCGCCGCCGGAGCATGTGCGGGCTGGTTCTTTGGCTTTTTTCGTCAGGCCGAACTGTTCGAGGAGCTCGGCGGCTCGTTTGCGCCGTTGTTTTCTGCTCATCCCGGCGATGGTTTCGAGGATCGCGAGGAGGTTTTGTTCGCAGGTCATCCTTGTGAAGGCGCTGGGTTCCTGCGAGAGGTAGCCCATGCCGAGTCGGGCGTGGCGGTACATGGGCAGGGCGGTGACGTCGCGGCCGTTGAAATGGACCTCGCCCTCGTCGGCCTCGATCATGCCGACGGTCATGCGGAAGGAGGTGGTTTTTCCGGCGCCGTTGCGTCCGAGCAGGCCGACGATCTCGGCCTCGTCGACGGTGAACGAGACGCCGTTGACGACGGTCCGGCCGTTGTAGACCTTGCGCAGGTTTCGCGCTTCGAGCAGGGGCATGGGAAAGAGTTTACGCCCCGTCCGGCTGTTCCGTTGGGCCGCCGTCTCGTCCGCCGAGCGCCGCGCGTTGCGGGACGATGACGATCGCCAACCGCTTGGCCGAGACGATAATGCCCCCGGCGACCGCGAGGCCGATGGCGGGCGTCAGAACCATGGTGACGACCTCCGCGAAGCTCGAGATATAGTTGAAACCCCCTGTAAGAAAATAGACAAGCCCAGAGAAGAACCTGACGAAGAACGGGATCGCCGCGAGAACAGACGCGCCGCGGAGCACCAGCACGCAGATTTGTCGCAGCAGGATGGTGTCGGTTTCGCGCCGATCCGGTTCAAGGTCCGGCGAGAGGTATTCCGGCGTGAGGGTGAGCCCGCATTCGGGGCATTGCGGGGTGTTGAGGCCCTGGAGTTTGTAACGGCAGCCGGGGCATGTGTTGACCCGGGGGACCCTGATCGCCCTGCGGGCGGCCCACGGGGCGAGTGCCCAGATGATCGCGGACACCGAGAGAATGACAGCAGCGCCGATCGCCGGGATGATCAATGCCGACGGGTTCCCGAAATTCCAGTGATCGGGGTTGGTCCAGATGCTGAGCATCTCGAAGGCCGGGATCAACGCGAGTTGAGCCATGAAGACGGCGAAGAGTCGGAGGACCGTGGCGGCGGTGACTCGTCGTCGGGTGATCTCGGCGGCGTTGGGGATCATCTGCATTCAGGATACGCCCCGGGCGAGAATCGGTTGCCGCTCCGGGTTGTGTCTGACATGGACACCGGATGAATCTTGTGCTTCTTGCAAGAGCCCGGAGCGTGAGCGACGGGCCGGGGTGTGCTTGCGTCGTTTGTCTGACCATCGGCCCCGCGCTCACGCTTGGGGCTCTTCGGTGTTCTGTGCCGATCGGGCAGGGCTTAGCCGTTGAGGAAGCGGATCGTCATCGGGTAGCGGTAAAGTTCGCCCCGGTTGGCGGCGACGGCCGCGAGCACCATGCAGACGAGCGCATAGATCGGGATCAGCAGAAGGAAGGGCAGCCCGATGAGTACGATCGAGAAGATGCCGGCGATGATCGAATAGATGATCAGCGAGATCTGGAAGTTGATCGCCTCCCGGCCGTGATCGGCGATATAGGGTGATTCGTCTTTCTTGATAACCCACATGATGATGGGCACGATGATGGCGAATCCCGACAGCACGACATGAGCCAGGAGCGACAGGTGGAGGAACGTGGCGTACAGCCGTTCGTCCGCGGTGGCGGATTCGTCGATCCATCGTCCTTTTTCGTTGATCGGCATCGCGGCATCCATTCTGACATCCCTTCGTGCGGCGTGCCCGGGCGGGTGAACCAAGCCCGGCACGGGATGATTGGGCAAGGGCACGGGCCGGTTTCACTGAACGTGGGTGATTCTGGACCTGTTCTGGCCGAATAGGCAATCCCCCTATTTCTGGGTCCGAGCCGTTCAGATATCCCGAAATGCCTTGTGTCGGGGTTGAAAAGGGGTATGGTGAGGGAGTTATCGGGACCGAGCCGCGCCGCCCAGGAGCGATGGTTTTCAAGATCCTTTTCCGCGGGATGCGGCGTGCTCGGCCATTCTGGTGTGCGGGCGCCACTCGGCGCTTTCTCGCGGGTTGTCCGTCGTACTCGATCGGCCCGACCCGGCCGATTTTCGGGCTCGTGTGTGGGCAGCGAAAGGGGAATCAGATGCGGTACACAACAGTTGCCATCGTCGGCGCGGCGATCCCGTGCACACTCGCGCAGGGACAGTTCGTTCTGGTGGAAGATCTGCGCACGATCGACACGAGCGTGATGATCGAGCAGACCGACCCGGACGACGGCGAAACGTTCTATTCGTTCGAAGACTTTGATTCGGCCACGCCCGCCGTGCCGTTCGGCGAATTCGACGCGACCTCGTTCTCGCGTGCCGAAGGTCTCGCGCCGGACTTCCAGTGGGGCCAGGCGATCGGGTCGCAGACGTCGGGCGCGAGCGAGACGGTGCTCAGTGGATCCGGCTCGGTCTTCGCCGAGGGCATGTTCGTTTCCGTCGTGCCGCCTGCGCTGCTCGGTGTGACCAGTTCTTCCGAGTACGGCATCCGGTTCGAAGTCGATGAGCCGACGCTCGTCCGGCTCGAGGCCCACCTCGTCGTGGATTCGTCCGCGCAGGGCAGCGGCACCTTCGGCCTGGCGCGCGCACGGATCAGGCACATCGTCGACGGTCCCCCCGTCTTCCCGGTAATCAACTTCGCGGTTGTCGGTGAAGGTGACGAGACCATGGTCGAAACCGCGCTGCTCGAGCCGGGCACTTACATTCATGAGTTCTCGGCGCAAGCCGCCACCGGCACATCCGGGGGCAACGTCATCCCGGTGAGCGCCTCGTTCAGCGGGACGCTGACACTGCTCGGCTCGCCCTGCAACGCCGCGGACGTCGCCGAGCCGTTCGGCGTGCTCGATCTGGCCGACGTGCAGGCGTTCGCGTCGGCGTTCGTCAATCAGGAACCCCTCGCGGACCTAGCCGAGCCGTTCGGGGTGTTCGACCTTCTGGATGTGGTGGAGTTCGTGACGTCGTTCCTGGGCGGATGCCCGTGAACGACGCCGGCTGACCGGCTCTATTACAACCACGCGGGCGGTGGCGCAAGCGGTGCCGCCCGTTTTCTCGGCGCCGCATGCGTCGCGGTTAGGCCTTGCACGCGGGGCGGCTTTGTGTGACACTGTTCCCGCTCGCGGGGTTTTCTGCTGAATCGTTGAAAGGAAGTCGATGTTTGCCACGATCAGCCGGCCGCGCGCCGCCGTCCCGTTCTGCCTGCTCGCGTGCCTTCCCGGAGCAGCGTTCGCCCAGTGGGTTTCGTTCACGGACGAGACCGCGTCGCGCCTGACGCTGGCGACCGTGCCCGCCAACGACGGCGAAGAAAAAGACATTGACCTGGCCGATCTCGACAACGACGGCGACCTCGACATCGTCGTCGTCCGCAAGCGCCCGTTCTCGTCGCCCGGGCCGCGGGCCGACGTGCTGCTGATGAACGAGGGCGGCGTGCTCGTCGACCGCACGGTCGAGTTCGGCTTCGACGCCGGGCCGAGCGATGCACGCGATGTCCTGTGCGTCGATGTCGACGGCGACGGCTGGCTCGACGTGGTGATCTGCACGACGTTCGAGGACCCGATCCGGCTCTACATGAACCGGGGCGAGGACGGCGGCGGGAACTGGCTGGGGCTCGCGGACGAATCCGCCGCCCGGCTCGGGTCGATCTCGCAGACCTCACGGAAATACTGCGCCGTCGGCGCGGGCGATGTCAACGGCGACGGCGCGGTTGACCTGTACTTCTCCAACTACGACGGCGGCGACGACCTGCTCTATATCAACGACGGCGCGGGCCACTTCACCGACCAGACCCAGGCCCGCATGGGCAACTACGCCAACAGCGGGTTCGGCACGTCCAATGTCATCGTCGACCTCGACGGCGACAGGGACAACGACATCATCAAACTGACCACGCTTTTCAGTGCCCCGCCGTTCGGGCTGGGGGTTTATGTCCTGTGGAACGACGGCACCGGCACGTTCAACACATTCCCCTTCCAGGAGATCAACGCGACCAGCCCGTACATGTTCCTCCTCGCGGATTTCAGCGGCGACGGTGCGCCCGACATGTACGTCGTCAACGATTCGAACGATCAGGTGTTCACCACCACCGGCGTGACGGCAAACTCGAACTGGGCGCTCTCGGTCGCAACCCCAACCCCCGCGCCGCGCACGACGGGCTTCGGCGGCAACCTCCGCGCCGCCGACATCGACGGCGACGGCGATATCGACATCGGCGTCGGGTCCATCGACACCGACATCGCCAACTGCGGCTCGTCACGCACGTTCTGCCTGCTCCGCAACGATGGCGGCAGCCTGGCCGACCCCGTCCCGGCGTCCAGCCCACAGAACTACAACATCGAGCCGCACGATTTCGCGTTCCTCGACCTGAACAACGACGGCTGCCTCGACATCTTTATGGGCCTGTGCAACGGGTACAAGGTGTTCATCCAGAACGACTGCCGGGCCGGGTGCAACGCCGCGGATATCGTCGCCCCGTTCGGCGTGCTCGACCTGCTCGACGTGCAGGCGTTCATCGGCGGGTTTCCGGCGCAGGACCCGATCGCGGACATCGCCGAACCGTTCGGCGTGTGGGATCTCAACGACGTGCAGGCGTTCATCGCGGCGTTCTCGGCCGGGTGCCCGTGAGAACCATCGGCCGCCCGCGGCGCGGGTGTGCTACCGTCCGCACGGGGCGGGCGTTGCATGAAACAGACACCGGGCGAATCCGAGCTGCTCGAACATATCTATCAGCGGTCCGCGGGCCTGCCCGGCTTGTCGGGCGCGTTCGGGGAGGTCGTCGTCGGCCCGGGCGACGACTGCGCCGTGGTCCGCGAGCCGGGCGGGGGGCTGCTGCTGATCGGCGTGGATCAGCTCGTCGCGGGCCGGCATTTCGATCCCGAGACGCCGATCGATCTCGTCGCGCGCAAGGCCGTGGCGCGGGCCGTCAGCGACATCGCCGCGATGGGCGGGCGGCCCTGCTGGGGGCTGGCCGCGGGGGTGCTGCCGCACGGCTTCGATCGCAGCGACGCCCTGTTCGACGCGATGGCGGAGTGGGCGGGGCACTGGGGCTGCCCGCTGATCGGGGGCGACATCGCCTTCGGCCCCGGCCCGCTGACGCTCTCGGTCACCGTCGCCGGGCGGATGGACCCGGGCACCCCCCCGCTGCTGCGGTCCGGGGCACGCCCGGGCGATGAACTCTGGCTGACCGGGCAGATCGGCGGGTCGCTGCCGAGCGGGTGGCACCTGCGGTTCGAGCCTCGGCTCGATGCCGGGGTCACCGCCGCGGCTTCGGGCGTGGTGCACGCCGCGATCGACCTCTCCGACGGCCTCGGGCGTGACGCCGACCGCGTGGGCCGGGCCTCGGGCGTTCGGCTCGAGATCGACGCGGCCAAATTGCCCGCCAGCCATCACTGCCGGGGCTGGCACGACGCCTGCCGCGAGGGTGAGGATTACGAGTTGCTGCTCGTGGCCGAGCCTGGAAGCGGCCCGCCGATTGATGCCGACCCGCCGCTGATCGGCCCGATCGGAACGGCCCGGGCCTGCCGCGTGGGCGAGCGACCGGGCGCGGTCATCATCGACCCGCACGGCAGGGCGCATGATGCCTCGGCGATGGGATGGGACCACGGGTAGGCGCCGGGCCGACACTCCGGGGATGCGGTTCAGGCTGCTCCGATCCCCAATTCCTCGATCGCGCCGATCAGCAGACCGTGGAGGCGGGGCGGGGCGCAGATGACGCCTTTGTTTTTCTCCAGCCCCCGGCCGCACGAGAAGTCGAGGTCGTGCCCGAAGATATCGGTGACGGCGGCGCCACTCTGGGCGGCGATGAGCGAGCCGGCGGCGTGGTCCCAGATCCGCTCGACGTAGCCGGGGCGGGTGGGCAGCCGCAGATACGCGTCGGCCTGGCCCCGAGCAACGACGGCGTATTTGCACTGGCTGTCGAGTCGGACCGGCTCGCCGACATTTTCACCGTGCTTGTCGCGGAGCAGGTCGAGCACCTTGCCGACGGCGCCGAGATCGGTGTGGGCCTTCTCGACCGAGGCGCAGACACAGATCTCGTCGCCCTCGGCGTGGTCGAGGCGTGTGATGCGGATGGGGGTTTCGTCCGGGTCGTTCGCGGAGGCTTCCCAGACCCCTTCGCCGCGGATCGCCATGTAGAGGCATCCTTCGGGGTCGGGCACGTCGAGCGGCTCGGAGAGGTCGCGGGGCAGGTTCGGACATCCCATCACGCCGACAGCGGGGATGCCGGATTCAACGAACGCCAGCGCGACGGCGTACTGCTGGTTCCGCAGAAAACCCTTGGTGCCGTCGATGGGGTCGAGTGTCCAGAAGCCGAGGTGGTGGGTATCGCTGGCGCCCATGTCGATCGCTTCGAGCATCGAATCCTCGTCGGCCTCGGGCCAGACCTCCCGCACGGCGGCGAGGGTCGCCTCGAGGTGGGCGCTGTGCTCGTCTTCTCTGAGGAACGCGCTGGATTCCTCGGCGACAAGGACGACCTCCCCGAGCCGTTCGGAGAGTTCGTGCGCCACGATGGCCTGGCTGGCGAAGTCGGCAACCGTGACCGGGCTTTTGTCGTCCTTCGTGATCGAACGCACCTGATCCAAGGCCGACTGCACCTGCCGGCAGACCGCCGAGGCTTTGGTGACGGCGGCGCGGGCCGCCTCGAGCATCGTCGCGTAATCGTTCATGCGTCGTTCCGTTCTCGTGTTTGTGCCCACGGGGAAGACCCGGATCGGGCAGAAAAAGTGTGCGTTTTCTGCTGGAGGATAGGGCATCGGCCGGCCCGACAACACACCGGGCAACACCCGGGACGTGGATGACTGAACCCGGCTACGCTCGACACGGGCGGTTCGCGATGGCCGCCGGGCGGAGCATCCATGCCGCAGATACTTCACAACTCGATCGCCGGGCTGATGAACGCCCTTGTGCGCGTCGAGTCGGCCCTGCTGGAGAGACCCGCGCGGTCGCTCGACGACGTCGGCACGCCGACCATCGTCGCCAGCCATCGCCGCAGCGGCACGCACCTCACGCTCGACCTGCTCCGCCGAAACTTCCCCGCGTGCCGGCCGCGGATGCTGCCGCTCGAAAACCCGCACCACGCCTATTTCAACATCGACCGCTTCGAGCCGACAACGACGATGCCGTGTACCGAGCGCGAGGCGCTCCGGCTGCTGAGCAAGGCGCGTCGGCCCAGCGTCAAGACCCACGCCGAACCGGGTTTCGCGGATATCCCGCCGGAACACGCCCCGTTCGTGCGGTCGCTCGTGGAACGGTCGAAGATTCTTTATGTCCACCGCGACGGGAAAAAGGTGATGTGCTCGATGTGGACGTGGCGCCGCGTGTTCGACCCGGCCGCCCGCGTGCCGTTCGCCGAGTTTCTCCGCCAGACCGACGAGCGGGGACGCTCGCGCCCAAGAGTCTGGGCCGAGCACGTCGCGGCGTGGCGCGCGATGGAGGGCGTACTGGCGATCGACTTCGACCGCATCATCAGGGACACACGCGCACTGCTCGGCGAGATCGGCGCGTTTATCGGCGAGAAACCGGAGATCGCCGACCCTCCGCTGCCGCGATCGAACGCGACGCGGTGGCAGAGCGCCATAGCCCGCCTCACCGGCAACCTGACGAGCACGAACCAGCATGCCGCGGGCGACAGGCCGCCGAGGCCCGAGGATGTGTTCACGGACGACGATCTGGCGTTCTTCGATCGGGAGACGCGCATGATCCGTCTTACTTCAGATCGCTCCCCCTGACACCGTCGATCGTGTGCGTGACCGGGAAGCCGATCGTCCCACCGCCCGAACCGTAATCGCCCTCACCCGTCGCATAGCCCGGGTTGAGATCACGTTGCAGAACAGACCGGGCGCTCGTGTCGACAAACCCGATCCGCCAGCGGCGATCCAGCTGTCTGGCCTGGTAGTCGCTGCCCGGCAGGTCGGCGGAAACAACAAAGATCCCCTTGCGGCTTGGATAGAGAACCTCCCCGAGCCGCGTCGGCCCGAGCTGATTGACCCCCTCGCGCGTTTCCCTGTTCCAGAACTCGGGTCGCGCAAGAAACGACGCCGAAAACTCGTACGCCCAGTTGCCCCACGGCTGGGCCACCCCCTCGTCGTCTTCCATAAGCGAGGGGTTGGTCATTTGGCCGTCGTAATATGCATCGAGCAGCCCGAGCGGCCAGACGATAGTCGGAGACCAATAAGAGAGGCGATATTCACGCCCGCCGACCTCGACCGTCGTGATGTCTTTCGCGGGGTCCGTCATGGCGAGAAACTGGTCGTCCCAGTCGGCCGTGTACGAGGCCATCGCGGTGGCGTGCGTTCGAAGGTTCGCCAGCGTTCGGGCGCCCCGGGCACGCTCATACACCCCGCCGATCGCCGGCAGGAGCAGGGAGATCAGGAGCCCGATGATCCCGATGACGAGCACGAGCTCGACGAGCGTGAATGCCCGCGACACCGTCGCCGATGCGGTACGACCATCCCGGCCCCGTTCGAAGGTTGAGCCCCCGTCTTGCACAGTCTGCATGCGGAAAACACCCCCGAACCACGCGCCGGCAACGATCAGCACAAACAGCGTTGTATTCCGCGCGACCAGCCCGAAGATCGCGGACTGTTGGGCCTCGTAACGGAGGATCTTGCCCAGGCAGCCGCAATCCGGCGGCGGGCCGGTGTCGCGTGTTTGATAAAGATAGAACCCCGTGAACGTCACCAGCAACAGGGCGATGCCGACAACCGCCACGCGCGGGCTGAGCCGAAGAAACCAGAAAAGCGCGAGCGTGAGTTCGACGAGAGGTAGTCCGAACGCGATCGGCGTGATCAGCGAACGGGGGACATACCGCCACGTCGCGAGCGAATCGGCGAACGCGGGGAGGTCATAGAGCTTCGCCACACTCGCAACGAGCATAAACAGAACGACAAGGTCAACCAACCTGCGTGCGAACCATCGGCGTCTCATCGGTCACGCCCCCGATGGAAAAGCCGCATCATTGCGGCGGCCCGCTCGGGCAGGTCGTTCCGGACGCGGTTCGGCAGCGGCCCTTGCCATCATACTCATGGTCATCCACGCAGACGCCGCTCTCATTTTGTTTCTTATAGAGAATGTGACACCAAGGCCCGCTGAATGACGGATCCTGATTCGAGAGGCCTGCCGACGCGCGCTTTGTCTGCGGACACGGCGATGAGAATTCTGTTACAGAAGGGCACACGCCGTGGTCTTCGAACATCGTGCACGAATTGCCTGTATACTCCAAGACACACGGGAGGACCTGTGCCGTCACGAAAGATGTCACGGCGATGCACGCACCGCACGCGAGAGGGACATAGTTCGAGAGTTGGTGAACACGAGTTTTCATCGAAAAATCTCCTTGATATTATACGCCAAGGCCCGGTCGCCTTGATCGCCAGATCATGAGCATGGCGACGAGCACAAGCAACGCTGAAACCCATGCAATGATGCGCCATGCGGCCCGAGACACCGCCCTCGGGTCAGATTCATTTGTTTTGCGAACTTCGATTCCGCCCTGCTCATCGACCACGCGAACAACCGGCTCACCCCCACGATAATCGACAAGCATCGGCACGATACGCCCGCGCATCGGCTCTGCTTGGCCCGCTTTCGGCGGATCGAGCACCGCATCCAGATCCTTTGGGTCAAGCGGCTCGACAGAAATCAACTCCCACACTCGGCCGAGTTCCTCATCCGAGATCCAATATTCGATTCGGTGATATACCGAATGGCCAAGGATATCGTCTTGTTGATAATCGAAATACCGGCCGAGGGCAAGGAGAGCGCCTTCGCTATCTTCTATTCTGTTGTCTTGCACAACGAGATTATCACCGGCAACGACGCCACGGAGTTTCCAGATGCGATCGTTCTTCCAGTAAACGCGGCCCGTCCACGCCCCACCATCTCCCGATTCGGCCTCGGCCTGGAAGGTGAATTGTAATGAATGCGCGAACGGGCCGAGGCAGAATCGCCGGATCACCGTTGTGAAATCGGCGATTCTTGTCTCCGGCTCATAGCCGGGGGGGGCCGTCTGCTTCTCGCTCAGATTGGCCCCGCTGTCTGTATTCTGCCACATCTGGCCGTTCGAATACCCGGTATCGACAAATTTCCCCGTCGCCGGTTCCGACCGGTTGATACGCCATCGAGACGGGTTTTCGTACAGAAGTTCAAACTCATGGATGATGGGGCCCTCCTCGATCAACCTCCGTTCAAATTCCACTCGGAGCCGAACCGATGAATCCGGCTTGCCCGCGGTTTTCCGCTCGGCACTGGCCAATTCCTCATCCGTCATATTCCGGTAATGCGTTCGTCGCCAACGCACCCGAATTGTCTTTGGCAGCCTGAAATCCGCCGAAGCCCGCAACTGTTCTTCGACCCATGCCGGGCTGCCCACCTCGGCCGCGAACGCGCCGGGCGAGACAAGACACACACAGATCGCGATGAAGAACATCGTCCGTGTCATCACGATTCAATATACCCCCCCCCCC
>JALWOY010000211.1 GCA_027083355.1 Phycisphaerales bacterium
CGTCGAAAGCAACAGAGCAAAGAGTTCGCGTTCCATACCAGGTCTCCTTCATGGGTGAAGGACCTAGTATGGACGCAACTCTTTGAAAGCGCAAGTCTTACACGCATGGCGCAAAAGGCCCGTGCGCCCGGGGCTCGTTCAGATGGGGGACCCGGTACATGCATCCGGGGCATGGACCGGGGTCCGTTTCTAATTTCGGTCCGTTTGGTCAGGGCTTGTAGTTGGGCACCCGGCCGGGGGTCCAGGGGGCGCCGAGTTTCTCCAGGTCCTGCTCCAGTTTCACCAGGTCGTGTTCGATCAGGCGTTTGAGCGTCTTCTGGGCGTCGGTGTACATATCACGGGCGTAGGCGAATTGCTGGCGGTAGGTCGTCGTCGGCGGGCAGGTCACGTCGGTCATGCCCTCGATGACGTCGCCGATACGCTCGCTGATCGAGGGGGCCTGGGCCTCCTGTCTTTTGCTGACGGTCGGGTCGCCCCGCAGATCCACGAGCACGTCGGCCAGACCCGTGCGGATCTTTTCGAGCCGCTCCATGTATTCCGGCCCGGCGGCGGGGGTGTCGAGGATGGCTTGGCGGAGGTGCTTGACGCGGTTGTTCGCCTCGCCGGCGGCCCTGATCGCGCCCTGGACGGCCCGGTCGAGCAGGGCGGCCTCCTTCTGGAAAGCGAGCGAAGCGCCGGGATCTGTGGCGTGCAGGGGCGAGAGGTTCAGGGCCTTGACTTCGAAAGACTCGGGCCCGGCGAGCGTGGTGAATTCGCCGTCCTTTTCCAGATCGAGCGTGACGCTGTAGGTGCCCGGTGCGACGAGAGGGCCGCGGGGGGGCATCGCCCAGTAGGGGATGTTGTCCGGGTTGAGGTTGACGGGTTTTTCACTGGGGTAGCGGAGATCCCACGCGACGCGGTGGAAGCCCTTGTCGCGATCGCCGACGACCCGACGGACAACGTTGTTCTCATCGTCGCGGACGGTGAGCACGACGCGGGGCTCGAGTTGGCGGTCCTCGGCGCGGAACTCGTCCATGTCGGGGTATTCCCACTCGTCCTCTTTCTCGGCCTCGTGGCGTTGCTCCTTGAGGGTTTTGATTTTCTCGGCGAGGTGGTAGGTGAACACGGCGCCATAGGGCGGGTTGGGGGTGTGGAAGAACGAGGCGCCCTGCGTGCCGAGGCCGTTGGTGGCGCCGAGTCTGCTCCACTGGACGTAGAGCGGCGCGTCCTTGACATCGAACAGGACCGCGTCCTGTGAGAGCAGGTCTTCGCTGACGACGCGGAGCGGGGTATAGTCATCGAAGACATAGAACCCCCGCCCGAAGGTGGCGACGACGACATCGTTCTCGCGTCGCTGGATCTCGAGATCGCGGACGGCGACGGTGGGCAGCCCGGCCATCTTGATCCAGGTCTCGCCGCCGTCGGTGGTGAAGTATGCGCCGAACTCCGTCCCGACAAAGAGCAGGTCGGCGTCGGCGTGGTCCTGACGGATCGCGTAGCAGATATTCCGCTCGGGCAGATCGCCGGCGATGCGGGTCCACGTCTTGCCGCGGTCGTCGGAGCGGTAGACGTAGGGGGCGAAGTCGCCCTCCTTGTGGTTGTCGAAGGTGGCGAAGACGGTGTCGGCGTCGATGGGCGAGGCGTGGAGGCACGAGACGTAGGCCCGTTCGGGCACGCCCTCGATGTCTTCGGATTCGACCTTGCGCCAGGTCTTGCCGCCGTCGCCGCTGATGTGGATCAGCCCGTCGTCGGTGCCGACATACAGCAGGCCCTCGACGAGGGGCGATTCGTCGAGCGCGACGGCGTTGCCGTAGATCGAGGTCGAGTTGTGCTTGGCGACGGCGTCGGGCTTCTGGATCTCGCCCATCACCTCGAGTTTGTTGCGGTCCAGCCCGCGGGTGAGATTCGGGCTGACGATGTCCCACGAGAGCCCGCCGTCGTCGGAGCGGAACAGGAAGTTACCGGCGAAGTAGAGCCGTGTGTGGCTGTGCGGGCTGAGGATCAGCGGGGTGTCCCAGTTGAAGACGTACGGCTCGTCGCCCGGCTTTTCGACCGGGCGGATGTCGAGCACCTCGCCGCTGACGCGGTCGTAGCGGACAAGCCCGCCGTATTGCCACTGGGCGTAGACGATGTCGGGGTTGGTGGGGTCGACGACGGTTTCGTAGCCGTCACCCCCGACGGTGATGACCCAGTCCTCGTTGGTGATGCCCTCGCGTCGTGTGGTCCGGCTTGGGCCGCCGAGCGAGTTGTTGTCCTGTGTGCCGCCGTAGATGTTGTAGAAGGGCTCGTCCATGTCGGTGCTGACGCGGTAGAACTGGGTAACGGGGAGGTTGGCCTTGTAGTGCCAGTTGGCGGCGTTGTCCCACGTTTCATAGACCCCGCCGTCGCAGCCGGCGAGGATGTGCCCCGGGTCGTTGGGGTCGATCCAGAGGGCGTGGTTGTCGACGTGCTTGTTGACCTTGGGGACGCGGCTGAAGGTCTTGCCGCCGTCGCGGGTGACGTGCATGAAGGTGTCCATGGCGTAGACGGTGTCGACGTCGTGGGGGCTGGCGAAGATCTCGTTGTAATACTGCGGGCTGGAGGTCGCGTAGCCGCTCATTTTCTCCCAGTTTTCGCCGCGGTCGGTCGAGCGGTAGAACCCGCTCTTGCCGTCGGCGGCCTCGACGATGGCGTAGACGACGTTGTGGTCGACGGGCGAGATGTCCAGCCCGATGCGGCCCTTGTCGACGTCGGGCAGGCCCTTGTTGATCTCGCGCCAGGTGTCGCCGCCGTCGGTGGATTTCCAGATACCCGATTCGGGCCCGCCGTTGATGAGTGTCCAGACCTTGCGCTGGCGCTGGTAGGCGCTGGCGTACATCACGTCGGGGTCTTCGGGGTCGATGTGGACCTCGTTGATCCCGGTGTGCTCGGAGATCTCGAGCACCTTGTCCCACGTCTCCCCGCCGTCGGTGGTGCGGTAGAGGCCCCGGTCGCCGCCGTCACGCCAGAGGGGGCCTTGTGCGGCGACGAAGACGGTGTCGGAATCACGCGGGTCGATGGCGATCATGCCGATGTGCTCGGACTCTTCGAGGCCCATGTTCGTCCATGACTGCCCGCCGTCGATGCTTTTGTAGACGCCGTCGCCGAAGGAGACGGAGCGTTGGCTGTTGTTCTCGCCGGTGCCGACCCAGACGACGTTGTGGTCGTTGGGGTCGAGTGTGACGCAGCCGATGGAGTAGGAGCCCTCGCCGTCGAAGACGGGGGTGTAGGTGACGCCGTTGTTGACGGTCTTCCAGACGCCGCCGGAGCAGACGGCGACGTAATACTCGGCTGGGCGGTCGGGGTTGACGGCGAAATCAGCGATCCGGCCCGACATGAGCGCGGGCCCGACGGCGCGGAACTTGAGCCCGGCGAAAGTGGGGGCGCTCATCACGGGCTGGTCGTCGGTGTCCTCGTCGTCATGGCCGAGAGCCGGGACGACGAGGGCGGTGGCGGCGAGCGATGCCAGCATCGCGGCGGTTCGGAATGCAGATTGTGCCACGGTGGGTCTCCTGCTTCAGTGTGATACGAAATCTCAAAAACGAGCCGCGACCGTCGGGGAGCGGTTTCCCGAAATCGTCCCAAGACCGCTCCCTCACGGTCGCGGGTTGTCAAGAGCGCCCCGGCAAGGAGCACTCGTCGTCCCGGGACGGACAGCCTAGCGGGGCTGGGCGAGCGGGTGTGGACTGTGGGGAACAGGCCGGGCCGAAAAAATCATCCCGGAATCGTCGCGGAACGGGAATATACGATACAGTAAACTCGTTACTTTACCATTCAAGGCCATATGGTGGCCCTGAATAGGAAAAAACACCGTACAACGGAGTTGCGCACCATGAAACGATTCGAGAACAAGTTCGCCGTGGTCACCGGGGGCAACAGCGGCATCGGGCTCGCGACCGCCAGGGCGTTTGTCGACGAGGGGGCCCGCGTGCTGATCACGGGGCGGAACCCCGAGACGCTCGCCGCCGCCAAGGAAACGCTCGGCGGGCGGGCGACGGCCGTGCAGGCGGACGTGACGAAGATGGAAGATCTGGACAAGGTATTCGAGTCTGCGCGGGAGCAGACCGACCGGATCGACGCGTTGTTCGTCAACGCCGGCATCGCCAGGGTGGTGCCCTTTGAACAGACGGACGAGGCGACGTACGACGCGATCATGGACACCAACGTGAAGGGGGCGTATTTCACGTTGCAGAAGGCCCTGCCGCTGCTGGGCGAGGGTTCGTCGGTCGTGTTCAACACGTCGGTCGCGGGTTCGATGGGGTTCCCCGGCTTTTCGGTGTACGGCCCGACGAAGGCGGCTTTGCGGGGGTTGATCCGTGTTCTCGCGGTGGAGCTGAGCCCGCGCGGCATCCGCGCCAACGCCGTCGCCCCCGGCCCGATCGAGACGCCGCTGTGGGGCCGGGTGGGCCTCCCTGAGAAGGACGTGCAGGAGATGGGCGGAGCGATCGGCGAGAAGGTGCCGATGGGCCGGTTCGGCACCGCGGACGAGGTCGCCGCCGCCGTCCTGTTCCTGTCGTCGGCCGAATCGTCATACATCCAGGGGGCCGAGCTGCCCGTCGGGGGCGGCATCGGGGACGTGTAATAGAGCGGCTTGTAAAATCCTGTTCTGTGTGGCACGGCCATTTTGGCCGTGGGAAATGGCTGTGTGTCGCAAGTGTGTGCCCAAGACACGGCTCACAGAGCCGTGGCACACTTCAGAACGCGATGATGCAATACGTTCTACAGGGACGGGCGAAGAATCCGACGCTTCGAGGACTCGGCGTCGGCGTCCCGGCAGCAATCAGAGACGCCGAGTCTGCACCACCGCGAGGTGGTGAAGGCTCGGTTTTTCATCCGCGGCGTCCCCGTGTTCGATTAGGATGACGCGGGACATGACGCTCGACGAGTTCAGAACACGGCAGGCCGAGACCAAGCGCTGCGCGATCCTTGAGGGCGCGCAGCGTGTTTTCCTGCGCGACGGCTACGAGCGTGCCACGATCCAGAAGATCGCCGACGAGGCGGGCGTCTCGACACGCACGATCTACAAGCATTTCGACAACAAGGAAGCGTTGTTCATCCGGCTCATCCGCGAGGCCGCCCGGGCACCCGCGGACGTGTGCGACCCGGGCAGCCTGTGTTGCGACGAGCCACCGGCGCGGGCGTTGCAGCGGTTCGGGATGGACTACGCCCGGCTCGTCACGAGCGACGCGTGGCGGGATCTGCTCCGGGTGATCATCGCCGAGGCGGGGCGGACACCCGGGCTGGGGGGGGCGTTGTTCGAGCACGGCACCTGTCCATACGCCGACGCCGTGCGGGGGTATCTCGTGCGGCGGCGTGGCCGGGGCTTGGTCGAGATCCCGGACGAAAAACTCGCGGCGACGCAGTTTCTTTCGATGATCAACGGCGTGCTGTTCTGGCCCCGTCTTCTTCTGAACTCGCCCGTGCCCGGGGATGATGATCTGGCGGCTGTGGTCGAGAGCGCGGTGGGGGTGTTCATGGCGCGGTACGGGGCCTGATCCCGACAAGCGAGGCGTCTACGATCGACCCTCCAAAGGAGATCCGCCATGAAAGCCGGGATCGTCGGGCTGCCCAATGTCGGCAAGAGCACGTTGTTCAACGCCCTGACCAACGCCGGGGCGTTGGCGGCGAACTATCCGTTCGCGACGATCGAGCCGAACGTGGGGATCGTGCCGATCCCGGACCCCCGGCTCGGGGTCATCAATCAATACATCGAGACAGAAAAAATCGTGCCGGCGTCGCTTGAACTCGTCGATATCGCGGGTCTTGTGCGCGGGGCGAGCGAGGGGGCGGGCAAGGGCAACGCGTTTCTGAGCAACATCCGCGACGTGGACGCGATCTGCCAGGTCGTTCGGTGTTTCGAGACCGCCCCGGGCGGCGAGGACATCCTGCACGTCGACGGGACGGTGGACCCGATCCGCGACATCGACACGATCGACAGCGAGCTGATCCTGGCTGATCTGCAGACGGTCGAGAGCGCCCTGCCCAAGGCCGAGCGGGCCGCCAAGAGCAAAGACCCCGACGCCGTGGCGAGGCGTGACGTGCTCGTGAAGATCCTGCCGGTGCTGGGCGAGGGTCGTCCGGCGCGTGTCGTGCTTGAATCGATCACGAATCCGGATCAGATCAAAGCGCTGCGTGGGCTCGGATTGATCACGGTCAAGCCGCAGCTATTTATCGCGAATGTCGATGAATCGGATGTGCGGGGCGAGGGCGATCTGGCGCGGTGTGTCCGCGAGCGGGCCGAGGCGTCGGGGGCCGAGATGGTGCCGATCTGCGCCAAGATCGAGAGCGAACTGGCGGAGCTGGACCCGTCCGACAAGGCCGAGATACTCGCCGACTATGGGCTCGACGAGCCGGCGCTCGACGCGCTGGCGCACGCGGCGTATCACCTGCTGGGGTTGCAGAGTTTTTATACCGCGGGGCCGAAGGAGATCCGCGCCTGGCCGATCCGGATCGGGAGCACGGCGCCGCAGGCCGCGGGGGTGATCCACACCGATTTCGAGCGTGGATTCATCCGCGCGGAGATCTATTCGGTGGACGACCTCGTGGAACTGAAGACGGAGAAGGCGATCCGCGAGGCGGGCCGGCTCCGGATCGAGGGCAAGGGCTACGTCATGCAGGACGGGGACGTGTGCCACTTCCTGTTCAACGTGTGAGCCCGGCTCAGTGCAGGACGCGGAACATCTCGGCCTGATCGGTGAGTCCCTGCTCGACCTTTCGCATCGCGTCGACGCGCATCGGCTCGAAGCCCTCGTCCACGGCGGCCTGGTAGATCGTCACGGCGTCGGCGTTCTGGGCGGTCAGCCTCCGGATCGTGTCGGTGACGCGCATGAGTTCGTGGACGGCGAGCCGGCCCTTGTATTGCCCGGGGTTTTCGGGGTCGCACTTGCGGAGGAGGCGTTGTGCGAGGACGCCGAGCAGGGAGCTGGTGACGAGGTAGTGTTCGAGCCCGATGTCGATCAGGCGGGGGATGGCGCTGGGGGCGTCGTTGGTGTGGAGGGTGGCGAGCACAAGGTGGCCGGTGAGGGAGGCCTGCACGGCGAGCTGGGCGGTTTCGTGATCGCGGATTTCGCCGACGAGGATGACGTCGGGGTCCTGACGGAGGAGTGAGCGGAGGCCCGTGGCGAAGGTGACGTTCCGCTTGGGGTTGACCTGCATCTGGCTGATGCCCTCGAGGCGGTATTCGACGGGGTCCTCGATGGTCATCACATTGCGGCTGGTGCGGTCGATGCGGTCGAGTGCGGCGTAGAGGGTGGTCGTTTTGCCCGAGCCGGTGGGCCCGGTGACGAGCACCATGCCGTTGGGGCGTTCGACCATATCCATGAGCTGGCCCTGCATCTTTTTGTCCATGCCGAGAGAGTCGAGCGAGAGCTGGGTCTGGCTCTGGTCGAGGAGGCGGAGGACAACGCGTTCGCCGTAGATGGTGGGGATGACGCTGAGGCGGATGTCGACTTTTTTAGAGCCGATGCGGACGGTGGTCTGGCCGTCCTGCGGGCTGTGGCGGTTGGCGATGTCGAGCTCGGTCATCACCTTGAGGCGAGAGCAGATTGCGGGGGCGAGGCTGAGCGGCGGGCTGAAGGCGTCTTCGAGCATGCCGTCGACGCGGAGGCGGATGACGAGCCGGCTCTCCATCGGGTGGATATGCACGTCGCTGGCCCGGCGTCGGAGGGCCTCGAACAGGATCATGTTCACCAGACGGATCACGGGGGTCTGACGCGCGAGGGCGAGCAGGTCGGTCTGTCGTCCGACGGCGCCGGCGGCGGTCTCGATCGCCGAGGCGTCCAGCGGCATCTCCTCGACGATTTCCTCGACGAGGTCGCCCCGGCGTTCGTAGCCTCGGTTGATGAGACTCGCGACGGCGGCGCGCGGTGCGAGGACCAGCTCGACGGGCATGCGCAGCTGGTCTTCGAGCAGGGCGAGCACCGCGGGCTGCATGGGCTGGGCGACGGCGACGGTCATCGCCTGTCCGTCCGAGGCGATGCCGGCGATCATGTGGGTGCGAGCGAAGTCCGGCGCGACGTGCTCATAGAACGCGCTGGAAGATTCCTCGAGGACAGGCTCGGCCCGGAAGGGCAGGCCCGTTCGTTCGGCGAGCGCCTCGAGGGCGGACTGCTCGTCGGTGCCCATGAGCTGGATCATCAGATCCCACGGGTGTTCGTCCCCGCCCTCGGCGGTGGCGATGGTGCGGAGCTGCTCACCGCTCAGCCCGAGCGGGCCGAACCGTTCGGCGATGGCGGCGAATTCGTCCGCGACGATCGCGTTGTGTCGGCCGGGTTGTTTTCCGTTCGCGTCGGCCACGGGTTTCATTCTTCTTCATTGACGAACCGGTCGATGGCGACGGGTTCGAGCGGGGGGAGTTTGGGGTCGAGTCCGGAGAGGTCGTACGGCCCCTTGGTGATGAGCCGGAGGTCCCGGAAATCGGGATCGACGAGGATCTTGGGGGTGATGAAGATGTAGAGGAGCGTGTTGGAGGTGCTTTTGTTGGTATCGCTGAAGAGGGGACCGATGATGGGGATGTCGCCGAGCAGGGGGACGGAGACGACGGTGTTGCGGGTGTTCTCGACGGTGATGCCGCCGACGACGATGGTGGTATCGGATGGCATGGTGACGCTGCCCTCGACGTTCTGGTTCTGCCGGGGCGGCGGGATGCCGTTGGACCCGGTCCCGATGAAGTTGGAGAACTCGACGGTGTAGGCGAGCCTGAGGAAGCCGGCCTCGGAGATGCCGGGGGTGACGGTCAGGGTCGTGCCGGCGTCTTCGAAGCCCTGGAAGCTTGTGACGGTGGTGTTGGTGCCCTGGCTCTGGCTCGTGGTGGGCTGCTGCTCGATCGAGGCGATGCGGGCCTCCTCGTTGTCGTTGACGAGCAGCTGGGGCCGGGAGAGGATTTTCGCGTCGGTGTCGTTCTGTATGGCGGTGAGGACGAAGGGGAGGTATTCGTTCTTGATGAGCGATGCGGTGACGCCGCCGAGGCCGGGCAGCGGCAGGTTGGGCGTGGTGAGCGCGTCGCCGACGTCGGTCAGGCCGAAGTTTGTCTGTCCGACGAATTGACCGGCCTTGATCTGTGAATCGACGGCGAAACGGAATGTGTCGGAATCGGAGACCGAGACGATGAGGGCCTCGATGTAGACCTGCCGCCGGCGGAGGTCGAGGCGTTCGATGAGTTGTTCGAAGTCGTCCTGCTGCTTGAGCGGGGCCTTGACGATGATCTGGTTGTTGGGCGTGTCGGCGACGACGAAGACGCGGGTGGGGTCGAAGGCGCCGATCTCGCCTTCGCCGCCCTGGCCGAACCGGTCATTGAACTGGGGCTGGATGTTCTGTTGGCCCCGGGACTGCGGGAGGAGCCCGCCCTGCTGCGTGCCGCGGTCACCGGTCAGCAGCTGCGTGATGACGTCGGCGACGTCCTCGGCGATGGCGTGGTGGAGCTTGTACTGCCGGATCACAACCCGGTCGGACTCTGTATCGAGTGTTTCGATCATCTCGGCGAGGGTTTGCTGCTGGTCCTCGGTGCCGTAGTAGACGATCTCGCCGTGCCGGACATCGACGACGAGTGTGGGCCCGGTGATGGAGGCCGGGTTGTTCTGGCTGTTGAGCAGGGGGTTCTGCTGGAGGTTGCGTCCGGTGCCGAAACCCGTGCTTTGGGTGGTGGTGTCTTCGAGGATGATGACCTCGCCGAGGCCGCGTCCGCTGGCGAGCTGGGCGATCTGCCTGGCGGCGGACCCGACGAAGTGCCGCTGCGATGTGAGTTTGTTGGGCTTGTCGATGAGGGCGACATAGGCGAGGACGCGGTCGAGTTCATCCTTGGTTCCGCGGAACAGCAGCGAGTTTGATTGCGGGTCGACGGCGAGCCGCTCGGCGAGGTTCTCGATGGTTGTTCCGGTGGGGCCGATGCCGGGCTGCTGCTGGTTGTCGTTGCGTCTGCTTTGCCTGCCGATGGCGTTCGCCCGGGAGCCGCTCGCGCTGCTCTGAGTGCCGCCGACGAGCGAGATGAGGCGGTCGCGTGCGGCGGGGGCGGAGATGTAGCGCAGCTCGATGGGTGTGAGCGAGATCTCGTCGAGGCGTTCGAGGACCCTGTCGATGAGCTGCTCGCACCGGGCGATCTGCCTCGGCGTGTCGGTGATGACGATCAGCCCGAGCTCGTCGAGATAGCTGACACCCTTGCTCTGACCGCCCAGCACCTGCGAGATGGAATCACTCAGCGAGGACGGCTTGATGGACGGGACCTCGATCAGTTTGGTCGTCGCGAGCTTGTCGCTGAACACGACGGGGACGTTCGCCTTGGGCTGGATGAGATAGAACCCGCTCTCGTCGTCGTAGGTGATCGAGAAATCGTTCTGTTCGAGCATCGCGTCGAGCAGCGGCAGCAGCTTGCTCTTGCGGACCGACTGCGATGTGTTGAACAGCACCGAGCCCCGCAGCTCGCCCCGGACGCTCACGTTGATGCGCAGCGTGTTGGCGACGAGATCGACCAGAGCCGTCAGGTCCATCGGCTCGGCGGTCTCGCTGAAGGTGATGAGCGGGTCGGTCTCGTCGTCCGCGGACGCCGCCGGCAGGACCCCGGGCGAAACCGACGGCGCATCGGCGGGTTGTGCCGCCGGTTCTTTTTTCACGGGGCCGGCGGGCTCATCCTGAGAAGCCGTCCCTTCCTGGGCCCACACCGGGGCGGCCGCGATCAGCACGAGCGCGACGGCCCGGAGACCGGTTCTGCGGTGTTTTCTGTCCATGATCACCGGTATCGTCCTCTCCGAATGCATCGATCGAGCGTACCGTCCGGAACCCGGCCTGTCGCGGGCGGGGTGGATTCGTTCTGATCGGTTTGGTGTCTCGGCGTTGTTCGGGGTTTCATGCGCGTCGTCAGTCTTGTTCCATCCGCGACGGAGATTGTCGCCCGCATCGGCGGGCTGGATCTGCTCGTCGGCCGGAGCCACGAGTGCGAACGGCCCGGGGCGGTGCGTCGGCTCCCGGCGTTGACCCGGCCCCGGACATCGTACAGCCCCGAGGCCGGCGCCGGTGCGATCGATTGGGCCGTGACCGAGGGTATCGCCGGCGCGGGTTCGTTGTATGTGCTGGACGAGGAGATGCTCCGGCGGCTCGACCCGGACGTGGTGTTGACGCAGGATCTTTGCGGGGTGTGTTCCATTGACCTTGTGTCCGTTCGATCGGCGTTGAGTATGCCGAAACACTCGGGGCGCCGATGCGAGATCGTCTCGCTGCATCCCGAGACGTTCGAAGCGGTGCTCGACGACCACCTGACCGTGGGCCGGGCGATCGGGCTTGAGGCCGAGGCGGGCCGGGCGGTGTTCGAGCTTCGTGGGCGCTGGCTCGAAGCCGAGTCGTATGTCAACCCGTATACCGAGGGCCCGGTGGTGGGTTTCCTCGAATGGACGGACCCGCTGTATATCGCGGGGCATTGGGTCGCGCAGATGATCGAGCGGGCCGGGGGGCGGCACCCGCTCAACGAGTGCGTCGCCCGGCCCGGCGCGGGGGCGGGGGCCGGGCTGCAGAGCGGGCAGCGCGTCGCGGGCCGGTCGATCCGGGTGCCGGGGGAGGTCTTCGCCGCGAGCCGACCGGAGTTTCTGGTGATCTGCCCGTGC
>JALWOY010000212.1 GCA_027083355.1 Phycisphaerales bacterium
GATGGCGGCCGGCGGCACGCATGGACAAGACGGCGATCCGAACGAGTCGGGTCTGGCTTTCTTCCGGCGTCATACACACAGAAGAGCGCCTTCCAGCCCATCTGTCAAGTCGTTTCTACAAAGCACCGAGACACCGAGCAGGACCACACCTGTCGGCACGCCGGGCTGGACCGCGAACCGGCGGTATTCATCCCTTCGAACGCGAATCGTCGGCCCCTCGGGGTCGAAACTTTCGAGGGCAAGAATCGGGCCGTTGAAAGAACGGGGGTTGGATTGTCGGATCTCCGCCCACGCCTGTTCGACCGCGGGATCTGTCTCGGTGCGGGCCGAGGTCGGCCCGTCGGCTTGCTCGACGCGCAGCCGGTCGCCGTCGATGGGTGTCCAGCGGGATGACCGCGCGTCGCCGGATGCTCCCGCATTCATCGCTTATCTCTTCGGTTCGATATGGACCACCCGGGCGCCGAAGACCCGGGCCGCCTCTTTGACCAGCGGGTGGGCAGTCTGATCGGACAGATCGGGCGGGGGCTTGTCGGGCGTGGGTTTGTTTTCCGCGGTGCCGACACGTCCCGGCTTGACCTCGACGATCGAAACGGATCGGTGCCCCGCGCCGGCCTGCTGCATGAGTTTGATGATCTCGGGGAGATAATCCCTGGCCATCGCGGCGCGTTGCGCGGGCACGGCGAGTGTCAACAGGCGATCACCCGAGGGACGCAACTCCATGCAGTCGAGCATGACCCTCAGACGCGGCCCGGCCAGCGAACGCACGCGGTCCCAGATTGTTTCGGGCGAATCAGAACCCCGGTCGCGGGGTTGGGCCTCCACGTCCGCCGGGGAGACCGGCGGCTCGGGCTGGGGCTTTGCTGCGGGCTGTTTCGCGGCCGGCGTTTCCCGCGTCTGCTCGCCGGCCGTCAGGATTTTTTTGAATTCCCCCCGGTGACAGGTGGTTTGCCCGCGACCAGGGCCGTCACGTCCGCGAGTTTCTCCGTCAGTGCAAGGCGGACGAGCAACGCGTCGAACAACGCCCGCGGGGCGCTGCTGCTCTTCAGCGAACGCTGGATGCTCTCGGTCAGAGCGATCATGTGAACAAGCCCCGCGGCATCAAACTTCGCGGCCCGGGCAACCTCGGCCTGCCTCGCGTCACCCGTCAGGTCGACGAGATCCGTCTCCGGTCCGCACGCCGACAGCACCATCAGATCACGGAACCGGTCGAGCAGCGTCTCGCAGATCTGATCGGGTGATGTCCGCGAGAGAAGGGCGGCGCCCTGTTCGAGACACGCCCCCGCGTCACCCGCGGCGGCCGCGTCGATCAGCCGGCCCACCAGCTCGCGGTCGGGCAGGCCCAGCATCGATTCGAGCAGCCCGAGGGTCAGCGTCTTCTCACCCGCGGCGATGAGGCGATCCAGCAGGCTCAACGCATCACGCATCGACCCGTTGCCCAGCCGGGCCACCGCGGCGATCAACTCGGGTTCCGCTTCGAGACCCTCGGTCTCGATGACGTGGCGGAGGTGCCCCTCGATCTGTCCGGCCGGGATGTTGCGGAAGTCGAACCGCTGGCACCGGCTCTGGATCGTCGGCGGCACCTTGTGCGGCTCGGTGGTGCACAGGATGAACTTGACGTGCTCGGGCGGTTCCTCCATGGTCTTGAGCAGGGCGTTGAACGCCTCGCGTGTGAGCATGTGGACCTCGTCGATGATGTAGATCTTGTAGTGCCCCCGCAGCGGCCGGTAGACGCTGTTGGCGATCACCTCGCGGGCGTCGTCGACGCCGCGGTTGGAGGCCGCGTCGATCTCGATGACGTCGGTATCCTGTCCCGAGAAGATGGCTTGGGCGATCTCGGGGCTGTCGTCGGGGTTGTTGAGCGTGTTGGCGAAGATGCGGGCCATGGAAGTCTTGCCGACGCCCCGGGTGCCGCTGAACAGGTAGGCGTGGGCGACCTTGCCCTGCTCGATGGCGGCTTTGAGCGTGCGGGCGATCGCCTCCTGCCCGACGACTTCGTCGAACGTGCGGGAGCGGTATCGGCGTGCGAGGACGGTGTAGGCCATGCGGGGATGGTATCGCTTCTCCGTCGGTGCGGAGATCGGCCCGGGAATCCGAATCACAGGCGGAAATGGAGGCCGGGATATCTTGACAGGGTGACATCCGGACCCCGCCGCGGGTGTTCGGTACGCTGTGGGCATGATTGCGAAACGCTCCGTCGCTGTCGTCACCACCGGGAGGGCCGACTATGGCTTGTTTGTCCCGGTGCTGCGGGCCGCGGTTGGTCGGGATGATCTCGGCCTTTCGCTCTATGTCACGGGGGCCAACCTCGGCGCGGTCGATGGTTTGACGGTCGAGCAGCTCGAGGCGGACGGGTGGACGATCGGGGGGCGTGTGCCGACGGCTTCGGGCGATGGGCCCGGGGCGATGGGAGCCGCGATCGCGGAGGGCGTGAGCGGGTTCACCGGGGTGTTTCTGGCGGGGGAGCCGGACGCTGTGCTGCTGCTGGGGGATCGGTTCGAGACGCTGGCGGCGGCTGTCGCGGCGTCGGCGTGCGGGGTGCCGATCGTGCATCTGCACGGGGGGGAGATCTCCGCGGGGGCGATCGACAACCAGTTCCGGTACGCGATCTCGGCTCTCGCTTCGTATCACTTCGTGGCGACGGAGAAGGCCCGGCGGCGGCTGATCGCGATGGGCGAGGACGCGTCGCGGGTGGTGCGGACGGGGGCACCGGGGCTGGATCATCTGGCGGGGTTCGAGCCGATGAGCCGGGAGGCGTTCAACGCGGCGGCCGGGATGACGGGGGACGGGGCGTTTTTGCTCGTGACGCTGCATCCGACGACGCTCGACGGGGCCGACCCGGCGGGGCAGGCCCGGGCGCTCGTGGAGGCGCTCGACGGGGTGGGGCTGCCTTGTCTGGTGACGGCGGCGAACCGGGACCCCGGGGGGGAGGCGATCAACGGCGTGCTGCGG
>JALWOY010000213.1 GCA_027083355.1 Phycisphaerales bacterium
ACCATCACCCGTGCCGGGCCGAACACGAAAAATCCTCGTCGCGATGTCCGGGGGAGTCGATTCCTCCGTCGCCGCCGCCATGCTCGTCGAACAGGGATTCGACGTCGTCGGGGTCTTCATGCGCCTCGGCTCCCCCGGCGAAACCCTCGACCAACCCCTCCCGGCGGGAGACACCCCGGACAACACCGCCTGCAACCCCGCGAAGATCGGGCACCGCGGCTGCTGCTCGATCAACGACGCCGCCGACGCCCGACTCGTCGCCGCCCACCTCGGCATCCCGCTCTACGTCTGCAACTTCAAGCAGGATTTCGGCCGGATCATCGACTATTTCGTCGACGAATACGCCGCCGGGCGAACCCCCAACCCCTGCGTCCGCTGCAACGACTGGCTCAAGTTCGGCAAACTGCACGACTACGCGCGGCAGATCGGCGCCGACGCCATCGCCAGCGGCCACTACGCCCGCGTAATCCACCCCGACGAAGGCCGGCCCGCCCTCGCCCGAGGCCTCGACCGCAACAAGGACCAGTCCTACGTCCTGTTCGGCGTCGCCCGCGACCGCCTCGGCGAGATGATCCTCCCCGTCGGCGGGTTCACCAAGCCCGAGATCCGCGAAAAGGCCCGCGCCCTCGGCCTGCCCGTGTCCGACAAGCCCGACAGCCAGGAGATCTGCTTCGTCCCCGACGACGACTACGCCGGGCTCGTCGAACGACGCCGACCAGACCTCGCCCGCCCCGGCCCCATCCTCGACACCGAGGGCAACACCCTCGGCACACACGCCGGCCAACACCGATTCACCGTCGGCCAACGCCGGGGCGTGGGCGTCGCCCTCGGTCATCCCATCTACGTCGTTGACCGCGACCCCGAAACGAACGCCGTTACCGTCGGCGGACGCGATGACCTGCTCGCCGCCGGCCTCGTTGCGCGGGAAGCGAACTGGCTGACCGACCCGCCCGAGCCCGGCCGGTGGTGCGAAGGGCATGTGCAGTTCCGATACAACAGCCCGGCGAAACCCGCACGCTTCCGGGTCATTGAAAGCACAGACAAGCCCACCCCCAGCGGCCGACCCGGTCGCTTCGAAGTCCACTTTGACCAACCCGCCGAGGCGGTCGCCCCGGGTCAGGCCGCCGTGATCTACAACGAAGGCGACGAAACCGTCCTCGGCGGCGGCTGGATCGAACGTGTGATCCGAGCCGACGCGGGCGACCCCGCGACGCCGAGCCCCCGAGAGAGTTCCACGACATGAGCGAATACCCCATCTCGATCTACCTCGTCGGCTACAACGCCGAGAGCCTCGACCGGCTCGACGACCCCACCGCCGACGCCGACGGGCACGTGATCACCGCCTCGGTCATGCGCCGAGAGGACATGCAAACCCCCATCTCGCCCGTCAATGTCCGCATCAGCCACGGCTCGTCACCCGCGACGATCGCAACGATGCTGCGCAAAATGGCGGACATGATCGAGGCATCGCCCGAGCTGGTCAACGCCGGCCCCGGCACCGCGGCGAGGCGCATGCCCGACGGCACCGTGCGCACGAAGCACGTCACCATCGAGCAGTTCGAGGCCGCAGCCGAGCACCTGCCCGACGACCAACGCGAACAGCTGCTGGCGATCATGGACCGCCTCCGCCGGGCGATCGCCGACGAACGGGACACCCCGTAACCCCCGGGACGCTCGCCTATCAAGCCCGGATCACACCGTCGTCGCCGCGCCCTCGATCGACACCACCACATCGACCAGCCCGCTCGACCCGTCCCCCAGATCGAACCACGCCGGATCGATCGTCAACGCCAGCTCGAACCCCGACGACCGGCCCGCCGCGGGCGGCATCCACGCCAGTTCCGCGTGCACCATCCGCGATCGGCCGTGCAGGCTCAGGTCGCCGGTGAACACGCACACGCCCGGCTCGTCGCCCGGGCCGAGCTGCCCGCCGCGGAGCACCGCCGTCGGGTGCGCCGCCGCGTCGAACCACGCCGACGAGAGCAGCCGCTTGTCGAGGTCGGGCCGACCGGTTTCCAGCGACATCAGGGGGATCTCCGCCCGGACGGACCCGGGCATGTCGGGCATGAAGCAGAACGACCCGTGCACCCCGCCAAACCGACCCCGGATGTCCGAATCCCGGTGCACAAAGCTCACCGAGGACCGGGCCGGGTCGATCGCGCACACCGGCGCGGGTGCCTCCAGGTCGATCGCCTCGGCGTGGGCCGACCCGGACACCCCGACAAAGCCGGCGAACCCGGCCGCGGCGATGCCGGCGGCGGCGAGCGAAGAAGTCACGGTTGCTGGTTTGCGGCGTGCCATGGTTCGGCCTCCTGCCCGTGTCGGTTCACGGATCAGAACACGGTAGCCCGTATTGATTGTTGAAACAAGTAATTGCCTCCGAAACACCACCTGCTCCCCAGAATACCTATTTTATTGCAAACATGGACTGTTTGCGGGCGTTATCCACTGTTTCAGCAAACTGCAATAAGCCCTCGCTTCCGCTCGGGCCTCTTTGATCTCTCCATCCCAGACTCATCATCCCTCAACGCGAAGGAGGCCCGAGCGGAAGCGAGGGCCCAGAAGAAGAAGATCCCAGACCGAGGCGAGCATCGCGAGCCACCCCGGAAGCGCATCCTTCGGGGATTTGGTCGACCCGGGTGCCCCTTCCGGCCGATTGATTCTCGGGCGGGCTGTTCCCGGCTGCCCCGCTCCGGAGGGTCGAATCCATGGACCGAGCAGGCCTTGAACAGGCGTGTGTGTCACCTGAAACCCCGATGCAGGAAGCCGTCGCCCGGCTCGACCGCGGCGGCGTGGGCATCCTGCTCGTCACCGACACCGACGGGCACCTGCTCGGCACCCTCACCGACGGCGATATCCGCCGGGCCATCCTCGCCGGGCGATCGCTCGATACCGACGTCGGCTCGTTCCTGTCCGGCAAGAACAACCCGGTCTATCCCGAGCCGGTCTGGCTCGACGCGGATGCCGACGAGCAGCACCTGCTCCGTGTCATGCAGGAGCGCCGCATCCGCCACCTGCCCCTGCTCGACGACGCGGGCCGGGTGGTCGATCTGATCCTGCTCGAAGACCTGCTCCCGGACCAGGCGAGTGAGCCCCTGACGGCCGTCGTCATGGCGGGCGGGCTCGGCACCCGGCTCCGCCCGCTCACCGCAGACACACCCAAGCCCATGCTCCCCGTCGGCGGACGCCCCCTGCTCGAACGCACCATCGAGCACCTCCGCGACGCGGGGGTCCGCGATGTCGTCGTCTCCACACGCTACAAGGCCGAGCAGGTGCAGGAATATTTCGACGATGGCAGCCGGTTCGGCGTCCGCGTGCAATACCTCACCGAGGGCCGACCGCTCGGCACCGCCGGCTCGCTCGGGTTGATGGACCGCCCCGCCGGCACGCTGCTGGTCATCAACGGCGACGTGCTCACCAACGTCGACTTCCGCGCCATGCGGCGCTTCCACCACGACCACAACGCCGCCCTGACCGTCGGCGTCCGACGCTACGAGTTCTCCGTCCCCTACGGCGTGGTCGAGTGCGACGGCGTCCGCGTCGCGGGCCTCCGCGAGAAACCCACCTACACCTCGTTCGTCAACGCGGGGGTCTACCTGCTTGAACCCGCCGCGTTCGACCACATCGAAGGCGACGGCCCGATGAACATGACCGATCTCATCGGCCGGCTCATCGAGGCCGGAGAAACCGTCGTCAGCTTCCCCATCCACGAATACTGGATGGACATCGGACGGCTCGATGATTACGACAAGGCGCAGCGCGACGTCGCCGCCGGGCTCGCCGGGTAGCCCGATCGACCGGCGAAACAGGACAGGGAGAACCGCGTGAAACTGACCGAGGGCACGGTGCTGGTGACGGGGGCCGACGGGTTCATCGGCTCCCACCTCGTCGAGACGCTCGCCCGCCGCGGCTGCCGCGTCCGCGCCCTCGCCCTCTACAACTCCTTCGGCTCGTGGGGCTGGCTCGACACGCTCGACCCCGCCCTGCTCGACGGCGTCGAGGTCGTCCTGGGCGATATCCGCGACACCGCCCTCGTCGATGAGATCGTTGCCGGCTGCCGGGCCGTGATGCACCTCGCCTCGCTCATCGCGATCCCCTACTCCTACCGCGCCGCCGAGTCCTATGTCGACACCAACATCAAGGGCACGCTCAACGTCGTCCGCGCCTGCCGCGCCCACGGCGTCGAGAAACTCGTCCACACCTCCACCAGCGAGGTCTACGGCTCGGCCCGCTACGTCCCCATCGACGAGGCCCACCCGCTCCAGCCGCAGAGCCCGTATTCGGCCAGCAAGATCGCCGCCGACCAGATGGCGTTGTCGTTCTTCCACTCCTTCGAGACGCCCGTGGCCGTCTGCCGCCCGTTCAACACGTTCGGCCCGCGGCAGTCGTGCCGGGCGGTGATCCCCACCGTGATCACGCAGATCGCCTCGGGCGCGCGCACGATCCGCCTCGGCGCCACCGAGCCGCGGCGGGATTTCACGTTCGTCGACGACACCGTCGCGGGCATGATCGCGGTCGCCGAGTCTGATGAAACCGTCGGCCGGACGGTGAACTTGGGCACGGGGTATGACATCGGTATCGGAGAACTCGCCGGGTTGATCGCGGAGCTGATGCACGAGCCGATCGAGATCGAGACCGACCCCGATCGCGTCCGCCCCGCGGGCAGCGAGGTCGATCGGCTCTGCGCCGACAACAGCCTCGCGCGCGAACTGACCGGCTGGTGCCCCGAACTCGCCGGCCCGGAGGGCCTTTGCGAAGGCCTGTCACGCACGATCGACTGGTTCACCGAGCCGACGAACCTCGCACGCTACCGGGCGGATCAATACACGATCTGAAAGATTGAACGGTCCCTTGTTCCCGCTTGCGAGGCTTTCGTGGGTGGTTTGCCGGGCCCTCGCTCCCGCTCGGGCCTCCTTCTCCCCTTGCGCTTCGACAAAGAGCCCGGAGCGTCAGCGACGGGCCCATTCTCCGGGTGCTCTCGGATTCACCCCGAGCCCCCGTTTCCGCTTGCGATTCCTTGCATTGAAATCGGGCGTTGCCTGTTGAGTCCTCGTTTCCGCTCGGGCCTCTTTTTCAAAAGGCACTACGAACAAGAGGCCCGAGCGGAAGCGAGGGCTCCGGAACGGGAAAAAACACCCGAAAGAACCCCGCTTCACTCCTCGGGCAGAGGTCCCGCCAACCACTCGCCCGCGTGCCAGCGCTTGAACATCGACGGGCTCTGCTCCCGCTTCCAAGGCGGGTCGAACACCATCCGCACCGGCATCGCGAACAGATCGAACAGCGTCCGGGCCGGCTCGACGAGCATCCCGCGGGCGATCACGCCGCCGTCCTCTCCGAGCTGCAACGCCGTCTCGGCCGTCGGATACAGCCCGTGCTGCCGGGCGGGTTCTTCGTCGAACGACACCCGCGAACGCCAGAGCGGGTTGTGCACCACCCCATCGACCGGCACACGGAACTCGGTCGGCGACCAGTCGCCCCGGTCGAGCCGGGTCGTGGCGACGTCTTCGGCCTGCCCCGTCTTTTCCTGTGTCAACGCCGGCAGCGTCCGCGCCGCCCCGATGGTGTCCCTCGCGTTGAGGTCCGAGGTGCAACCCGTCAGCGTGAACCCCAGCAGGCCGACGGTGCATATGAGCAGATGTTGGTGCCGCATAGGCACAGCGTACGCGCTCAACACGAACGCCGTGCCTTCGGTCCGCGTTTCACACCAGCCCCACCACCAGCGACCGCAGCGCCCCCCGCATCTCGCACGCGCACGCCGCGGGCACGAGCACCGTTGTGCCCGCTCCGACCGGCACCGTCACGCCCCCGCCCTCGATGGTTCCCTCACCCTCGTACACCATGACCGCGACCGCCCGGCCCTCGGGCAGCATCGCCCCGTCTCGCACAGCGTCGATCGTGTAATACGCCGTCTCGGCCGCCCGACCCCCGCCGCGACAATCGACCGGGGCCGCCGGGGCCGCGTCCTCGAAATCGATGCACGCCAGCGCCTGCTCGATGTGCAGCTCGCGCTGCGGGCGGGCATACTCCGCCGTCCAGTCGTACACGCGGAATGTCGTGTCGCTCGGCGTCTGCACCTCCGCCACCAGCACGCCCGCACCCAACGCGTGCACCGTCCCGCTCGGCAGCGTGCAGCACGTCCCCGGCTCGGCCCGCTCGCGCAGCAGATCACCCGCGACCGAACCGTCGCGAATATGCGACGCGAAATCCTCCGCCGTCACACCCGCCCGCAGCCCACGAAAAATCGTCGGCTCGACCGCCGACCCGTCCGGCATCTCGCCGGCCTCCGTGTCGATCACGAACCAGCTCTCGGTTTTCAGATGCGCCCCTGCGTTCGCCGCGGCGTACGCCTCGCTCGGGTGCACCTGCACGCTCAGGTGCTCCCGCGCGTCGAGATACTTCAGCAGCAGCGGGAACACGGGCCGGCCCGCGCCGGTCTGCTCGCCGAAGTCGCGTGCGCGGGCCATCCCCGCGCCGCCGAGCAGGTCTTCGCCGAACCGGGCGATCGCCTCGCCGATGGTCGCGCCCCGCATCGGCCCGTTGCGGATGATCGAAACCGCCGACCCGCCGCCGCCGCCGGATGCGCTCGTCGAGGCCAGGTCCGCCAGTTCCCAGCTCTCGCCGAACGATGCGCCGGGCGTCAGCGTCTTGCCCAGCCTTTCGAGCCGACGCCCGCCCCATACCTTCTCCTTCAGGATCGGCTCAAACGTCATCGGGTACGGTTTCGTCATCCCGCATTCCTCTCCTGCCGGGCACCCCCGGTTCGTCGAACTCGACGCCCGCGGCCCGGACAACCGCACGATGCACATCGGCCCGATCCGGCGGCGGGTCGAGCCTGAAATACGTCGAGCGTGTCCGCCTCTTCGAAAAGATCGCCCCGCAGACCGAGCCGATCGAACACGCCCCCGCCGGCGAGATCGTCCAATCCGCGCCGGGATCGATCCCGAACCCGCACAACGCGTCGGCGTCGATCCGCCGGGCGTCCGCGTCATACATATACGCCGTCCGGCCCCGGTGGTGCACCATCAACCGTGCAAACCCACCTCGGCCCGAGGGCAGCACCGCCAACACGCCGAACCGGTCCAGCGTCGTCGCCCACGAAAAAAGCCGACCTGAGATCGGATGCAGCGCGTCGAGTTCCTCCTTCACCCGTGCAGCCCGCTCGAAATCGAGCGCCCCCGACGCCTCGCGGAGCGCCGCCTCGGCATGCTCGATGAGCCGATCCGTCGGGATCGCCGCCGTTTTCAACGCCCCCCGTACCCGCGATTGGTACGCCTCGATCGGCTCGCTCCCGTCGCACGCCGCCGGGCACCGGCCCATGTCCTTGTACGCGCACGCCACCGCGTCCGGGCGACGCGCCAGCAGCGTCGGCTCGCGGCAGAGCTCGAAGCGGTCGTCCAGGAACCGCCGGTATGCTTCCGCCGAGGCCCGCGACCCGAACGGCCCGATCACCGTCGCCGCGTCCAGACCCGCGATCTCGCCGCCGCCGATCACGCCGCACGCCGGGGTGTCGCTCTCGGGGTCGAGCCGGACGAACCACCCGCCCACCGGGCCGCCGCCCCCGGGGTCGATCGCCGCCCGCACCGCCTCGGCCTCGAAACCCGAACCCGTTTCACAGGCGAGCACGCGGTCACAAGACCGGGAGAGATCGGCGCGCGACCGTCCCCCCGGCGTCAGCCGCGAACCGACGAACGCGCGGAGATCACCCGTCACCGCGACGAGCAACGCCACCGGCCCTTTCTCCGGGTCCGTATGCACCAAGGCCGCCACCCCGGGTCGGGAACGCAACACCCGCGCCGCCTCGCCGGCCCGTTCTTGCGGGGGGTGCGCACCGAGATCGAGATCGATCGACAGAAACCGGCCCTGACCGTCGGCATCGAGCCCGCCGATCCGATTGATCAGGGGCATGTCAATCCGCCCGGTGCTCGTCCATCGCCATCCCGCTGATCCGGGCCTCGAAAGCGATCCGCCCGGAGACGATCCCCTGGATGTCGCTGATAAATCGGCGTCGGCCGAGCTTGACCTCTTTGCACAGCAACAGGAGGTCGTCGCCCGGGACGACCGAGGTGCGGAACGCCGCCTGCTCGATCCGCAGGAACGCCGCCACGCGGGGCACCGGCTGCTGCATATTCCACAGGTAGCACGCCAGCTGCGCCCCCGCCTCGACTTGGAGCACCCCCGGCATCAACGGCTTGCCCGGAAAATGCCCCCGGACCCAGAACGCGTCGGGCCGGCAGACATGCCGACCGCAACAACGGGTCCTGTCATCGCTCACCCAGATCACCTCGTCGAGCAGCGCCATCTCGTGCCGGTGCGGGTTGATCCGCTCGATCGCCGCGCGGTCCGCGACCGTCAATCGGAAGTCGACCTCCGACGTGTCGAACAACGCCCCGTGCGGCGTGGCCCGGGTCTGAGATGGCATCGGCTCAATCGAGGTCACGACTCCCCGCTCTCCCGGCTGCTCAGCATCTCCTGGCGGATCTCCTGCGCCGTCGCCTTCACGTCCTGCATCGCCTTACGCACGCGCGTGCCGGCGGCCTTGTTCCCGCCCTTGGCCTTGTTGTAATCCTCGCGAACAGAGTCAACCAACTGGGCGAGTTTGTCGAGCAGATCCACTGGTCACCTTCTTTCTTGCCGTCGTTCAGCAAGGGGAAGCGAACTTCTGCCTCCCCCCGCGTTGTGATGATCCATTTTTGCCCCGCAACGCCCCGAGTCTACACCCGGCCGCAAAGTCGTCAATTACCCCCTAATATGGGGATTAGATGGCGCAGTTTATCGAGCGCCGCCGGCAGATACACCGGGTCGTTTTCCTGACCGAGAAACGCCGGCGTTGTTGCCCCCATCAGAATCCGCCGCACGTCGGCGAGCCGATCGTCGAACGCGTCCGCCGGCAACCCGATCTCGCGCCGGTGACGGGCGAGCGATTCGAGGGGTTCGTGCCCGTGCAGGAATTCCTCCCGCCCCCAGTACAACCGTTCGAGATACAACGCATCTTCCACCCAGTGACCCGCGTGCACCATCGCCAGATCGATCAGCACACCGCAGCGGGGACCACGACCGGACGGGTCGCATCGGGTCATCACGTTGCCGGGATGCAGATCGCCGTGGCACCATGTGTCCATCGGCCTGCTTCGCCAGATGCCCAGCAACTCCGGGAGTTTTGCCTGCACGCGTTCGATGATGTCGATCCACTCGTCGGCGTCCGGGATGTCGTTGTCTCGGCAAGCCGCGTGGCCCCGGGCGAGCAGGCGTGCCCAATCCGTTGGTTGCTGCCAGGTGCTCCGCTGTACGGGCTTGACCTCGCCCGCCAGTTTGTGGAATCTCGCCGCGGCTTCGAACACCAGCTCCAGATTCTCCCTGTTCAACTCCCGCGCGATCGGCCTGCCGCTGAGATGTTCCACGACGATCCATGCGATGTCGTACCCGGCGAGGGTCATCCCGCTCGCGAGCACCCTCGGCACGGGCAGCAGCCGTTGCCGCTCGGATTCCCACCACATCGGATCGACCTCACCCAGCCGGGTCGACCAGAACAACTCCGTCGCCCCCACCGGGACCTTCACGATCGCGTCGATCACCGACCCGTCCGGCAGGCGCCAGGTGGTCTTGCCCGTCGCGGCCCCGCTTTTCTGCCACGGGCTGCGGAACCACTCGATATCCCCAAGCCGATCGAGGCATTCCTCGTGCAACGCCGGCCCGAGCGTGACCCCGAGCGATTCGACGTCGTGCCGGGTGGTGTACCGGGGGCGGTGCAACCCGTTCTCCCTGTGCGTCGGTGTGTGGGAGGGTGATTCGGATTGGGCGTGACGGTCCGACGCGCGTTCGCTTCGACCCGCGGGGTTATGGGAGCCGACGGAACCATCGGAGGCGTTCGGGGCGGGCGTGTTTGTTGATCGCGTCCCGTCGGTCGTCATGCCCCCTCCGTGTGCTTTGTCGCCTCCATCCCGGACAGCCTACACCCCCGTGCAGCACGCCGCCAGTGTCTCGATCTGAACCGGGGTCAACGCCTCGATTCGGCTGCACGGATCGATTTTTTCGGGCCAACGCTCGGGCATCATCCCGAGAGACCGAAGCAGCCCGCCCAGCTGTTTCCGACGCCCCGCGAACACGGCACGGCAGAACGTCGCCAGCCGATCGGCGTCCGCGGTCAGCGGCACCTCCAGCCGATCAAGCCGGACCATCGAACTGACAACCTTGGGCCGGGGCCAGAAGCATTCTTTAGGGATTCGACCGATCCGCCGGATGCGCGCCGTGCAACCCACCAGCACGCTGATCGAGCCGTAGGCTTTCGAACCGGGCACAGCGCAGAGCCTGTCGGCCACCTCCTTCTGAATCGTAACCGCCATCGATTCGCATTCCGGGTGATGGGTCAGCAGAACCATCATCAGGGGCGTCGCGGCCTGATACGGCAGGTTCGCCACGAGCCGGAACCGTTCGCCCCCGAGCGCGCGCACGATTTCGGTATTGAGCATGTGCTTGCCGGAGAGGCAGTCACCGCGGATGAGCGTGAACATCTCCCGGTCCGCGAAACGGTCCGCGATCAGCCCCGCGAGCCCGTCGTCGAGCTCGCACGCGACGACCCGGCACCCGCGTTCGAGCAGCCCCCCGGTCAGTGTTCCCGTGCCGGGGCCGACCTCCAGGACGAGATCACCCGCCGACACGCCCGATTCGTCCACCAGCTTGCCGACAAGGTTCTTGTCGATCAAAAAATTCTGCCCGAGCGACTTCTTCGGCGACAGCCCGTAGGCGTCGAGCAACCCGCGGATCTCTTCCAACGTCTGCGCACTCACCACGCCCCCTCCAGAATCCGGTCGATGGCATACGCGACCCCGTCGCGGTCGTGCGGCGGCGCCACCCGGTCGGCCGCATCGCGCACCACATCGATGGCGTTGCCCATCGCCACACCCAACCCCGCCGACCGGATCATTTCCAAATCGTTGATCTCGTCGCCGATCGCGACGATGCGCTCGCGCGGAACCCCCCACTTCCGGGCCAGCCGTTCGAGGGCCGCCCACTTCCCCCCCGCCGGGTCGAACGCTTCAAGAATGTTCACCGCACGAACACCATCACCCTCAATCCGGCTGCTCACGACGGCCTTGAACGAATGCAGGATAATCTCGTCGCCGAACCGCTCACGCAGCACCCCGGCCAGCGCGTCGCTGATATGCGCGTCTGTGCACAACCCCACACGGACGGTATCCCCCGGATCGGGGTCGTCATCGAGCGTCCGGGCGTACCGCACCCGCACCCGCATCCGCTCAAACCACCACAGCGTCACCGGGTCCGGCTCGATCCCGTCGTCCCCCGTCAGCACGAGATAGTCGTACCCCGTCGCGCCGGCGTCCTTGAGCACCAGCACCGCGTGCCCCGCTTCCAGCAGCACGCCCGCCACCCGCCCGACCAGCCCGGGGTCCATCGCGAAACGGTCGATCGTTTCCCCGCTCACCGGGTCGGCCGTGATCGCCCCGCCCGCGACGATCACGGGGTCGCGCTGCCCGAGTTCTTCGAGAAAAGGCCGACACTCGGCCAGCCCCCGCCCCGTGCAGATGAC
>JALWOY010000214.1 GCA_027083355.1 Phycisphaerales bacterium
GAGCAGCCGGACCGAGCGGACCCTCGTCGCGGAAGCAACGATCAAGGTGCTGGCCTACGCGGTCCGCCGCGACGAAGTCGCTGTCTGATATATGGTGTCTACAAAGCAGCGAGACGCCTGTCCCACCAAGGCCCCGAAAACTGCTGAGGCCGAGATGAAAGACCCTCACCCGCCGACGCTGCGCGTCGTCGACCTCTCCCCGGCGACCGGGGAGAGGTGGAACTGGCAACCCGAACCGCACATCACGAACCCCGGGCGTGGAAAAGCCCGTTGACCAAGAAAAATACCCCGGGCTTGCGCCCGGGGCTCGTTGATGCACACGGGTTTTTCTTGGGATCCGTCTCAACCTAGAATACATTGCTGTATGCCGCGGGTGCGGCGCGTTGTGGAGGCACCATGCTCTGGCAACCCTCACTGCCCGACGTCTATCTGACCATGAGCAGCGACGAACTGGGCTCGGCGATCGAGGACCGCCGGCGACGCCTCGGCGATCGGCTGGTCATCCTCGGCCATCACTACCAGCAGGACGAGGTCGTCCGACACGCGGACTTCACGGGCGATTCGCTGAAACTCAGCCAGCTCGCCGCCGACGTCGCCGCCGAGCGGGACGTGGCGTACGTCGTCTTCTGCGGCGTGCACTTCATGGCCGAGACGGCCGACATGCTCACGCCCGAATCGGTGAAGGTCATCCTGCCCGACCTGTCGGCGGGCTGCTCGATGGCCGACATGGCGGCGTACGACGAGACCGTGGCGGCGTGGGAGATGATCCACCGCGTGCTCGACGTGGCGGGGTGGGAAGGCCGCGTCATCCCGATCACATACGTCAACTCGTCGGCGGCGATCAAGGCGTTCGTGGGCGAGCACGGCGGGGCGTGCTGCACCAGCTCCAACGCCGACCGCGTGTTCGAGTGGGCCATGCAGGGCGGGACGACACCCCGCGCCCCCGGCGAGCAGATCAAGATCCTGTTCCTGCCCGATCAGCACCTCGGGCGGAACACCGCGTCGAAATACGGCATCGACGTCGCCGAGGCGTCGTGTGTCTACGACCCCAAGGCCGCCGCCCGGGGCGAGGGCATCGGCGGGTCAACCCCCGAGCAGATCATCGGGAGCGACGTGATCCTGTGGGCGGGGCATTGCTCGGTGCACAAGCTGTTCCGCCCCGAGCATTGCGATGAGATCCGCGCTGCCGATGCGGACCTCCCCGAGGGTCGGCGACCGACGAAGATCATCGTGCACCCCGAGTGCGCCAAAGAAGTCGTCGACAAGGCCGACCTGTCCGGCTCGACCGAGTTCATCATCCGGGCGATCCGTGATTCACAGCCCGGCGACCGGTGGGCTGTCGGCACCGAGGTGCACCTGGTCGATCGGCTGGCGGCGGAGATGGCACCCCGAGGCGTCGAGGTGCGGATGCTGTCGCGGTGCCAGTGCCTCTGCACGACGATGTACCGCATCGACGAGCCGCACCTGCTGTGGGTGCTCGACGGCCTCTGCGGCGTCGGGCCCGAGGGCGACACGGCGCCGGTGCGCGAGCACAACGTCATCCGCGTGCACCCGGAGATCCGCAAGCCGGCCCTGCTGGCGGTGGACCGCATGCTCGAGCTCGTCTCGCAACCCGCGGCGGGTTGACGCCACGCATATCAAGATGAACGGGCGGCACTGTTCATGGATCGTGTGCCACCGGCAACTTGTTGCCGGTGCTCGCGTTTCAGACGAATTCCCCAAAAGACTCGTGCTTTCTGGTGCAAGATCCGGGTGTTCTCGCCCCCCTCTCCCCGGCTTTGTGGGGAGAGGGCCGGGGTGACCATGTCTCAACTCGTTCATTTGCACGCGCCAATCGACGAGGCTTGAAGAAGGAGAAGAAGTTGAAGCCCCTCACCCGCCGACGCTGGCGCGTCGTCGACCTCTCCCCGGCGACCGGGGAGAGACGGGGCATGCAGCCAACACCACACCGAAGTTCACCACGACCGCCCGCAGGGCGCACTCAATCCGACACCTCGGCTGCGTGCGGAGCCTCGGTGTTGGCGTCCGGAACCGCACCAACGTGAATGAAACGTGATGAGTCGAGTCGCGCTAGTGCGGCACTTCTTTCACCGCGTTTCGGTTCCAGGCCGGGACACGCATCACGATCGGCCCCCCGTCGGCCGGGGGACGCACGATATCGCACTGGCAACTCAATCGGCTGTTGATCTGAAGACCCGGGGCTTCCTCGACGCGGTCCTCTTCCATCTCGGTCGGTTCGCTCAGCGCGTCGTCGCCGTCCTCGATATACACATGACACGTCGAACACGCGCACACCCCGCCGCACGCGTGCTCGATGTTGACACCCGCCCGCAACGCGACCTCGAGCAGGTGCTCGCCCTCGGCGGCCATCACCTCGTGCTCGGCGGTGTCCGAGCCGTCCTCGTTGAGCGAAGCAGGGTCTTCCAAAATGATCCGCACCGGGATCGTGCGGGGTCCAACGGGATGGTCGCTCGCGCGCATGTGCATGGCTGGCAGTTTCTCCGGTGTGAACGAACGATCTGGTTGCGAACTGGAATCATTCTAGGGCGATCCTCACGCGGGTGTTCAACCCGCCCGATCGATCGGATCAAAGGATCGGCGAGGCCGGCAGGCCCGGTCGGCTACCCTTGCGGCATGGAGACCGGCGTGTCGGAGCAGGGGCCCGTGGCCCTGACGGTGATCGCACCCGCCCACAACGAGGCGGAGAATATCGCGGAACTGGTCGACGAGGTCGGCTCCGCGTGCGGCGCGCTCGGTCTGCCGTTCGAATTCCTGATCGTCGACGACGGCTCGACCGACGACACACGGGCACGCGTCATCGAAGCCATGCAGAGCCGCCCCTGGCTGCGCTGCATCGCGATGACGAATACCCCCCCGAACAAGGGCAACGGGCAATCCGCGGCCTTCCACGCCGGCTTCCGGGCCGCCCGCGGCTCGCTGGTCGCCCTGCTCGACGCGGACCTCCAGAACGACCCGGCCGACATCCCCCGGCTCTATGAAGAAATGCAGCGGACCGGGGCGGACTTCGTCCAGGGCGACCGGTCGGCGGTGCGGTCCAAGGGTGATTCATGGGTCCGCAGGGCCGGTTCGGTCGTGGGCCGACTCTTCCGGCGGTGGCTGCTGGGCGACACGATCCGCGACACGGGCTGCTCGCTCCGGCTGATGAAACGGGAGATCGGGCTGCGGCTGCCGCTCGAGTTCCGCGGGATGCACCGGTTCATCCCCGTGACGGCGAGGCACTTGGGGTACACGGTGGTCGAGTTGCCGGTGAATCACCGCCCGCGCGCACACGGGGAGACGAAATACGGCGCGGGGATCGCTTCGCGCGCGATCCCGGGGTTGATCGACTGCTTCGCGGTACGCTGGATGCGGAGCCGGCGCCGCCCGGTGACGAGTGAACCCGTCGGGCCGACCGCTCGCGTCGAGCGTCCCGAGGCCGAGGAGGTGGCGGTGTGAAGCCGGGCCCGGTGCTGGCGATGATCGGCCTGATCGTTGCGGGGATGTGGCTCGTGCTGCAGCCCTCGCTGCACCAGGGGCGGTACGACTTCGCGATGCGAGTCGGCGCGGTCGAGTTGCTGGCCGAGCGTGTGGACAACGGCTGGCGGTTCGTCGAGCCGGCGTCGCTGGCGGACATGGGCACGCTGGACGATCGTGCGTTCATGGCGGAAGTCGAGGGGCAGATCGAATCGTGGGAATCGAGGCCCGCGGTCGAGCGCACGCTGCTGGGTTTTTTCAACATCACCGACTGGGGCAACTTCGCGTGGGTCGCACTCGGGCTGGCCGGGCAGATCGCGTTCTTCGGGCGGATGCTGGTGCAATGGATCACCAGCGAGCGGCGCGGCGAATCGGTCGTGCCCGAGCTGTTCTGGTGGCTGAGCCTGATGGGCGGGGTGTGCCTGTTCACATACTTCGTGTGGCGCGTCGATTTCGTCGGCGTACTCGGGCAATCGACGGGGGTCGTGGTGTACGCGCGGAACCTGAGGCTGATCTATAAAAAGAAACGCAGGGCGGCCTCCGGCGGGGACCCATCGCCGGGCGGGTCGACCCAGAAAGGAACGGGCGATGCGCGTATTGCTTGACGACAGACCGATCGAGATCGAGCCCCAGACCGTGGCCCGCGCGATCGAGGTGGCCCGCGACGCGGCCACCGCCGAGGGGCGGATCGTCATCGAGGTGCTCGGCGATGGACGCTCGGTGGACCCGGCGATCATCGACGATCCGCCGCAGGACTCCGCCGGGTTCGCCGAGCTGAAGCTCGTCACGGCCGACCCGGGCGTCTTCGTTTCCGTCACGCTCTCGGACGCCGCGGGTCTGCTCGACGAGGCGGCGAATGCGCAGCAGAAGGCGGCCGACGAGGTGCTCGCGGGCCGCGACACGGAGGCGATGGAGCCTCTGCAGGAGGCGTTCCGGGCGTGGGGCATTATCCACGACGTGGTGGACAAGTCCGCGTCTCTCCTCTCGCTCGATCTGAAGACGCTCGAAACCGGGAACGGGCCGGGGGCGGAGATCATCGAAGGCCTGGCCGAGCAGCTGAGCGAGATCAAGAGAGCACTCACCGAACGCGACACGTCGGCGCTCTCCGACGTGCTCGCCTATGAAATGCCCAAGCAGGTCGAGCGTTGGCGCGGTCTGCTCGAGGCGATGGGGCGTGTCGCCGGCGGCGAACGCTGAACCGCCGGGCGTGTGGAGGAGCACGGTGTCTGACCAACCGGCCGCCGACAACCCGATCGATCGGATGATGGACAGGGCGTCGAACGCGCTGGCGACCACGCACTATTTCGAGGCGCTGCGCGACGCCCGGCTGGCGCTGCGGCGGGCGCGGTCGGCTTGTGATTTCGACCGGATGGCCCGGATCTGCCCGCCCCTGCTCGAAGCCGCCCGGCAGATCAGGCAACAGGCCGAGGCCGTGGGTATCGTGCGGCTGATTTCAAACCCGGCCGACGTGCCCCGCCCCCTGCAACCCGGGTGCTACCTGATCCAGCCCCCGATGATCGGGGCCGACGCGCGGGTGCTGCGTGACGCGGCGTTCAAGGCGAAAACCCCTGTCTCCGTGCTCGCCCGCGAGCCGCTGACGAAGCGCGGGCTCTGGCCCATCGTCGGCGTGGGCGAGATCTCGGTGCGCGTCCAGATCGACCCGCCGGTGCCGCTGGAGCGGGTGGACGGGCACATCACCAAAGACGGCTTCGACGGCGAGGTCCCGCTGCCGTGGTTCCAGCGGGCGGGCGAGGCGCTCGGCGACGCGGCCATCGCCCGTGTCCCGGACGACCTGCACCCGCACTGGCGCGTGGACGAGCTGCTCGAAGCGCTCGAGGCGGTCCCCGAGCACGAGGGCCTGCACACCGCGCTGGCCGAGGCGTGCCGGGCGGCGGTGGGCACACCCGAACCCAGGGGTCGGCGCCCATCTCCGCTCGACAACCCGTTCAGTTTCTGAGGTCGAAACAGCACACGCCTACGAACGGAATCGGCTTCTTCACTCCCCCACCGTCTTCTTCCGACGCAGGACGTGGTGGTATTGCTGCGCGAACCGGTGCGCCTCGTCACGCACCCGCTGGCACAGCCGCAGGCCCGCGTTGTTCCGGCTCAGGCGGATCGGCTCGGCGCGACGCTGGACATAAATCAGCTCCTCCTTCTTCGCGAGGCTGATCACCATCGGGGGCTTGATGTCGAGCAGGTCGAACGCCTCCAGCGCCGCGTGCAGCTGCCCCAGCCCGCCGTCGATGAGGATGACATCCGGGTAGAGCGCGTCGCCCGTGCCCGCCTCTCGGTATCGCCGGCTGACCACCTCGCGGATGGACATGTAGTCGTCGTTGGCCCGGTCGCCCGGCAGGTTCCGGAAGCTTTTGATGCGGTACCGGCGGTATTCCTCCTTGAAAGGCCGGCCGTCGACGAAACAGACCTTGCTGCCGACGGTCTCGCCGCCCTGCAGGTGGGCGATGTCGATGCCCTCGATGCAGCGGATGGTTTTGTCGAGGCCGAGGGTTTTTGCCAGGCTCCGCGTGCCCGCCTCGGGGTTGATGTAGCCGATCTCGGTCTCGGGCTGCCACCCGTCGCGCCGGTCGGCCCGCTGGTCGAGCCGCTCGATGGCGCGGATCTGGTCGCGCAACGTCGCGGCCCGCTCGAAGTCGAGCGACGCCGACGCCTCGTTCATCTCGGCCCGCAGCTCGCGCAGCATCGCGGTGCGCTTCGAGCCGAGAAAGCGCACGAAGCGGTCGATGTCTTGCCTGTACGCGTCCACCGAGATCGACTCGTTGCACGGCGCGGTGCACTGGCCGATGCTCGCCAGCAGGCAGGGCCGGAACCGCCTGTTCTTCGGGTCGCCCGCGACGATGTCGAGCGAGCAGGTGCGGTACTTGAAGACGTGTTGCAGGGCGGCGACGGCGCGCCGCAGGCCGCCCGAATCGGTGAACGGGCCGAGGATTTTGGCGCCCTTGAACAGCGGGTCAGGCTTGCCCTTGTTGTCCACGCCGGACGGGTTGCGGGTGATGAACACCCGCGGGTAGTCCTCGCGCATGGAGATCACGAGATAGGGGAACGATTTGCCGTCGGTCTGCCGGGCGTTGTAGGGCGGGCCGATGTCCTTGATCAGCCGGTTCTCGACGAGCAGGGCCTCCCACTCCGTCTCGCACGGCAGCGTGTCGAACGAGTGCACCGCGTCGAGCATGGGCTGTTTCCGCGGGCCGAGGTCGGCCGACGGGATGAAGTAGGACGAGACGCGGTCGCACAGCCGTGTCGCCTTGCCGACGTAGAGCACGACGCCCTTGTGATCCTTCATCAGATAAACGCCCGGCGTCGGCGGCAGGGCGCGGGCCGCGCGGTGCAGGCGTTCGAGCCGCTCGTCGCGCGTCTCGGCCCCCCACGGCGGGGGCGTCTCGGCGGGGAGCAGCCCGTCCGCGTCGAGCGAGCCGGGGCGATGGGCGTCGGGGTCGTCGGCCACGCCTGAGTGTAGACCACAACCCCGCTCGCTCCGAAGGGTTTTCCCACGCCGACGAGCGGCGATGCGGACAGACCGACAAAGGCTGATCCCTGCACGATCCCGGAAGCAGCCCCGTTCACACTCGCGGCCATTCGCCGATACAAAGTTGCATCATCCGCAAGAAGAGGCCCGAGCGGAAGCGAGGGCTCTTTCTCCCTCTCCCCGCTCTGCGGGGAGAGGGCCGGGGTGAGGGGCTCTTTCTTCTCCTTCCTCTCTGCCTCTCCTTCCTCCCGGTGGGACAGGCATCCCGCCTGTCTCTTCTCCCTCTCCTTGTTCTCATGGGACGGGCTTCCAGCCCGTCTCTCTTCTCTCCTCATCACCAACAGATCCCTCTCCTTGTTCTCGTGGGACGGGCTTCCAGCCCGTCTCTCTTCTCTCCTCATCACCAACAGAGGCCCGAGCGGAAGCGAGGGCTCCAAGTCCACCACCAAGCACCATGCAAGCCCCCGCTCAACCCCGCCGACGGAGCAAACCCCGCCCCTCGAACTCGCACGGGCCGGGTTGATATGCGCACAACGCCAGCACGACCCCCGCCACCGCCGCAGCCGAAGCGCTCACATAAAGCGTGTCGAACGGCGTCGTGAGCAGCAGCCCGACCAGCGCGAACAACGGGCCGGCCGCGTAGGTCCCCCATCCGCCGTGGGCCGCCCAGCCGACACCCCGCACCAGTCCCGCCACCGCGACCGCCAGCAGCAGCCCGGCCCCGATCAGCCCGTTGCTCGCCGCGGCGTGCAGCAGCGTGTCGTGCGCATGATCGTGGATGTGCGCCGCCTCATCCGGGAAGTGCTCGCGTGCCCAGTGGGCATAGCCCCCCGTCCCGACGCCGATGATCGGGTGGGCGGCGAACGCGTCGAGCGCGGCCCGTTTCATCAGCAGGCGTGCCCCGTCGTCGCCCTCGTATCGCCCGTCGACGGCGCGGGCGACCTGCTCCCGGGCCGCCGAGAGCCGGTGGCCGATCTCGCCGCGGAACAGGAACACCGCGACCGCGACGACCAGCACGAGCACCGCCAGCCCAGTCGCCGGGGCGGCCGCGCCCGATTTGTGACGCAGCACGCGGACCCCGGCGACGACCGCCGTGATCGCGAGCAGCCCGGCCGACGCGATCCACCCGCCGCGCGAGCCCGTGGCGAGCAGGGCGACGATCGTCACCCCCGCGCCGACCAACGCGACGGCGCGCGTCCGGCCCCTGCCCATCAGCGCCGCCGGCAGGTGCAGCCCGAGCGCGGCCGTCAGGATCGTCCCCGCGACGGCGGGGTCCCACCAGCCGCTGAGCCGATCCGCGTCCCGGCCGAACCGCAACACCGCCGGCCCGTCTGCGAGCACGGCCCACGCGTTGAGCGCCTGCACGACATTGCCGGCGAGGAAGCCCACCGCCATCGCGGCGATGATCCGGCCCCGGCCCGTGGGCGTCAGCCGCTGCGCCGGTAGCAAAAGCACCGCGGCCGCGAAGAAACGGAAGTTGCCGACTTCCTCGATCCCGAGCCGACGGTCCGGCGACCCGAGCAGCCCGAGCGTGAGCCACGCGCCCAGCAGAAGCAGCAGCGCGACGACCGGGCTTTTCAGGGTTTCGAGCCAGAGACGACGCGTCCACGGGAAGAACAGCGCGCCGACGATCAGCGGCGGGGCGACGGCGATCTCCGCCAGCGAGGTCGGCATCGTGACGAGCACGCCCGCCAGCACCCCGGCCCAGACGTGCGCCCGCACCCAGTGCTCGGCCCATCGCTGCCGGGCGGGATTTCCTGCATCGGCTCGCATCGCAACCCTCTCGCGCCCGCGGGTGGAAGCGGTCGGCGGCTTCTCAGTCTTCCTTCTTCATGATCAACAGATAGTTGAACCCGCGGAGGAAGAAGTTCTGCTGCTCGGCCGCCTTGTGCCAGTTGCCGCGCTTCAGTTTCGCGTTGTGCCGGACCACCGCGATGATATCGACGGGCTTGAAATAGTCGCGCATGATCGAGAATAGCTCGAACCCGATCGGCATGAACACCCCGCCCTTGACGCCCTTTTTCTTGCGGAACGAATCGCTGACGTACAGGCCCATGTAGCGGTGGTTCTTCAGCACCCGATGACACTCCGAGATCACTTCCTCCATCGCCTCGTAGTACGCCTGGCCCATCATCTCGGGCGGCCCGTCGACGCCGCGGCCGGGCGTTGAGCCCTTCGTCTCCCCCGCGTCGAGCTTGCCGATGCACCGCGGATCGTCGGAATAGTTGATGTGCGTCGAGTACGGCGGATCGACGAACACGAAATCGACCGAGCCGCTGTCGAGCGGGATCTCGCGCGCGTCCGCCTGCCCGATGTCGTCACGCGACGGCGCGAGATCGAACGCGATCGGCTCGCGGCCCAGATCGCGGCACACGTCGATCGTCGTGCCGCTGCCCGCCATCGGGTCGAGCACGATGTCACCGGCGCGCGTGTACCGCGTCAGCAGCTGCCAGATCACCCACGAGGGCGTCGCGCCGGTGTATGCCTTGTCGCCCTGCATCGTCGAACCGACGACACCGCCGCTCTTGCTGTCGTAGTGCTGGCTCGGGTATTCCCACAGCGTCGTCGTCATCACCCGCAACGGCGGGCGACGCCCGGGCCGAACCGCCGGCTTGCGTCGCGGCCGCTCATTCATCCGACGCCCCATTCCGAGACACCAACGAGCCCCGGGCGCAAACCCGGGGGTTCCGACGCACAAACGAGCCCCGGGCGCAAGCCCGGGGATTCCTCCCCCGGTTCCCGAAGAAAGCCCCCGATCGTGCGCAAGGGTTTCGTCCCTTTTTCAGACAAACCGGAACGCTTCACGCGGTCACCCCCAGCGCCCGCAGAACGCGCGCCCTCGCCTCGTCGAGCCGGACACCGACGAATCGCGCCCCGGCCGCCTGGGCGTGCCCCCCGCCGCCGAGGCTCATCGCGATCTTGTTGACATCGACGAGGGCCGGCCCGCCCTTGCTGCGGAAGCTCACCTTCGTCACCACGCCTTCGGCGGTGTCGATCTCGGTCAGCAGCACCGCGACGCGGACGGATTCGACGGTCTTGATGAGGTCGAGGAACCCGCCGCTCTCGCCGGGGGCGGCCCCCGCCTTCTCGAAATCGTTCTGCCTGAGGCTGATGATCGCGACGCGGTCGTCGTCGTGCAATTCGAGCGAGTTGAGCGCCCGCGCCAGCAGCCGGAGCCGACCCGCCCGCTCGCGCTGCTCGACCATCTCGTAGAACCGTTCGTGCTCGACACCCGTTTCGAGCAGGTCGGCCGCGAGCCGGAGGACGCGCGGGTTGACGTTCGAGTGCCGGAACCAGCCCGTGTCGGTGGCGATGCCCAGATACAGCGGCTCGGCGACCTCGATCGGGAGCGACGCGGGCGAATCGACCCCGATCAGCCGCGCGCACAAACCCGCGACGATCTCGCACGCCGCCGCCGCGGATTTGTCGACGAGCCGCATCCGGGCCACGTCCCCGTCCCCGTTGAGGTGGTGGTCGATCAGCACGGCCCGGTCGTGCTGGGCGTCCAGCCAGGGGCGGTAGCCGGCCAGCTGGCTCCACGCGCCCGTGTCGAGCACCATCACCGCGTCCGGCTCGTGCGCACCGGGCGGGGGGTTGTGCTCGTCGATCAGCCGCGTCTTCGTGTCCCGCGCCACCGAACGCCACCAGCCCGGCATCGGGCCGGTGTACCACGCCTCGGCCCGGCTCGCGACACCCGAAAAACCCGCCGCCGACCCGCCCGCGGCGATGTTGAGCGCCCGGGCGACGGCGAGCGTCGAGCCGAGCGCGTCGCCGTCCGGCTTGCCGTGGGTGACGAGGACGACCGATTTCATCGGTTTCAGCCACCGGGCGATCTCGTCGAGTGTCGTGTTCGAGGCCCAGGGCTCGGTCATGCGGGGGTCTCCTCGGAAGGTGCGGGGATCGCGGGGGGTGTTGGGGATGTCGGGACACCGTCGCACACATCATCGGCGGATTTCAGCCGTTCGATCACACGCCGGCAGTCGCGGGCGAGCTGGTCGGCCAGCCGATCGACCGACGCGAACGGGATCGGATCGCGGACCCAAGAATGGAACCGGAGCGAGAGCCGCCAGCCCGTTTCGTCGAGGCCGGGGATCGGCTGCCATTTCGGAAGGCGCCCGGCGCGTGAGCGACGGGCCGAGGCACCCGAGGCATCCTGATCGTTGTGGCTGACCGCCCCCTCGCTCACGCTCGGGGCTCTTTGCTCGGCGTCCGCGAAACTCGTGGGCAGACCGAGGATGTGCGCCTCGACGCGGTGCTCACCGTCGCCGATGCTGGGCCGCTCGCCGACGTGCACCGCCGCGGGGAGCGATCGGCCGTCGGGCAGGTCGGCCATCGCCGCGTAGACCCCCGCCGCCGGGGGGGCCTGTTCAGGGGCGAGGTTCGCCGTCGGGAAGCCGATCGCCCGCCCCCGGCGGTCGCCCGCGACCACGACCCCGGCGGTGCACGTCGGCGAGCGGCCCAGCATCGGCGACGGTGAGCACCGCGTCGAGGCGCACATCCTCGGTCTGCCCACGAGTTTCGCGGACGCCGAGCAAAGAGCCCCGAGCG